>NZ_JBSFRG010000018.1:0-121933 GCF_053589115.1 Rhodococcus sp. NPDC003383
CATTCCGAACCCGGAAGCTAAGCCTGTCTGCGCCGATGGTACTGCACTCGACAGGGTGTGGGAGAGTAGGACACCGCCGAACACCCGTTACCGAAGACCCCCACCGATTCCGGTGGGGGTCTTCGGCTTTCCCGGATCGAATCACTGCCGGCGGGGGTCGACGTCACCCTGGGCGGGTGGGTCTGGGGCCTTCGAGTGCGTGGAACCAGTGCTCGACGCGGCTCACTGTTTCGGCATGGCCACCGGTGACGCCGAGCGAATCCTCCATGATGATCACACGGGACAGGCACGTCATGAGGACCGACGCCACGACTGGGGGAAGATCTTCGTGCTCGATTCCGTACCGGTCGAGGACGGCAGCGATTGCGTCGGCCTGCTGGCGCCTGAATTGTTCTGAGTATTCGGCAATTTGGGTCCGAAGCGTCGGCCGGTGCCGCGACAGTGCAATGAACTCCATCGTCAGTGCCACGCCGGCAGGATCGGTGCTGAACTCCCACAGCGCCCACAGCGGTTGCGGCGAAGCCAGTGCGCTCGCTTGGTATTCGAGGCCTTCCTCGGCTCGACGTCGGAACACCTCGAACAGCAACTCGTCCATGCTCCGGAAGTAGTAGTGCACCAATTGTGGCTTGAGACCGGCTTGTTCGGCGATGCGGCGGGACGAGACGGCGGCGTAGCCGTGTTCGATCATGACCGTTTCGGCGGCGTCGAGCAGTACCGTCCGGTTCTTCGCGTCGGGAGCCCCGATTCTGCGCGGCGATGCCATGCGCGTCGTCCACCTCCAGGATTCGCACATCGGGTCGGGTGTGCTCGCATCGTAGGCGCCGAAGTCGGAAATGTGGCGAGTATGCCTCGGTTCATCGGAGGTGAACGGCGCGGCAGGTTGTGAGGGGTCACCACCTGTCGTGATTCCGGACTCGCGACGATCGGCGCGGCGGTAGATGTCGACGGACAGGACCGGTGGTCGTTTGTCCGATTCGAGTCGGGAGTCGCTGTGCGCTTCGAATCCGTTGTGCGGATTGAGAACCGGGCCTCTCTGTCTCGTGGCGGCATAAGTCTGTTTACATCCGAGACGACCACGATGTGTGACCTTGACCACGTTCCGGCGGGCGTGCTATCCATGTGCTCAGCATCGCTATGCAACTGCTCAGCATCGGGGTGGGGCTACAGCCGGTCCCGTCCGTGCGCCCAGACAGGAGTTTGCCGTGACCGCTGCACCCGAGAACTCCCCGACCTGCCCGGTCGACCAGCTCGAGGGCGACTTCGCCCGGGACTACTTCACCGACCCGTACTTCACCGACGATCCGCACCCGTTCTACGACCATCTGCGGTCGCGCTGCCCGGTGCACCCGGTCAGCCACGGCGTCCTCGCGGTCACCGGCTACGACGAGGCCCTCGAAGTGCTCCGCAACACCACCGTGTTCTCCAACATCACCGCACCCATCGGCCCGTTCCCGCCGCTGCCGTTCATCCCGGACGGGGACGACATCAACCACCAGATCGACGAATATCGCGACCAATTCCCGCTCAACGAGCACCTGGTCACGATGGACCCACCCCGGCACACCAAGATCCGCCGCCTGCTCGCCGGCCTGTTCACCCCTCGCCGCATGGAGGAATCCGAAGAGTTCCTGTGGCGCTTGGCGGACAGGCAGATCGACGAATTCCTGGCCGACGGCACCGTCGAGGTCCTGCACGGATTCGCCCAGCCCTTCGCGTTGCTGACCATCGCCAACCTGCTCGGTGTCCCGGAAGAGGACCACGACGACTTCCGCCGTCATCTGCTCGCCCAGCAGGTCGGGGCGATGAGCGAGGCCGATACCCTGGCCACCAACCCGCTGGACTACCTCGACGCGAAGTTCACCGGCTACCTCACCGACCGCCGCGCCAATCCGCAGAACGACGTCCTCGGCGCCCTCGCCGCGGCGACCTACCCCGACGGCGAACTCCCTGAGGTGGTCGAACTCGTCCGGCTGGCCACGTTCCTCTTCGGCGCAGGTCAGGACACCACCGCCCGGCTGATCACCGCGGGGATCCGGCACCTGGCCGACACCCCGTCACTCCAGGCCGCGCTGCGCGCCGACCGCACCCTGATCGCGGATTTCGTCGAGGAACTGCTGCGCATGGACGGGCCCGTCAAGGGCGATTTCCGGCTCACCCGCACCACCACCGAACTGGCCGGGGTGCGCATTCCGGCCGGCACCGTGGTGATGGTGCTGCCCGGTGCCGCCAATCGCGACCCGGCCCGGTTCGACGACCCGCACACCTTCCACGTCGACCGGGCCAACGCCCGTGAACACGTCGCGTTCGGTCGGGGTGTGCACACCTGTCCGGGTGGACCGCTCGCCCGTATCGAAGGCCGTGTCGCGATCGAGCGATTCCTCGACCGCACAACGACCCTGACCGTCGACGACTCCCACCACGGACCGGCCGGACATCGCACCTACCGGTACGAACCGACCTACATCCTGCGCGGAATCGCAGAACTGCACGTCGATTTCACTCCCGCCCACTGATCACACGGCCGACCGACGACGAAAGGCCACACCATGGGGATCCTTGGGGAAGGTGGCGGGGATCGGCGCAGTCCCGTCGACGTTGCCGAGGTCCGGCCGGAAACCTCGGCGGTCGCCGAGATCGACCGGTGGATGCGGAGCTACATCCGTCGCCATCCCGTCGCGGCACTGGAAACCGTCGGTGGGCAGTGTGTACTGGGTATCCGCGCGATCCAGTATCTGATCACCGACATTGCGGCACTTCGGTTTCCGTTCGCGGAGTTCGTTCGGCAGGCGGCGTTCATGGCTTCGGCGTCGGCGCTTCCCACGATGTTCGTGGCGATTCCGATCGGTGTCACCCTGTCCATTCAGTTCGGTCTGCTGGCAGGACAGGTCGGTGCGACCTCGCTCGCCGGCGCGGCCAGCGGTCTCGCGGTCATCAAGCAGGGAGCGCCGATGGTCGCGGCCCTGCTCATGGCGTCGGCCGCGGGGTCCGCGGTCTGCGCGGATCTGGGATCACGCAAGATCCGGGACGAGATCGACGCCCTCGAGGTCATGGGCGTCTCGGTGGTGCGCAGGCTCGTGGTCCCGCGTCTCGCAGCGGCGATCGTGGTCGGGGTCGCCCTGACCGGGTTGGTGTGCTTCGTCGGTTTCCTCTCGGGATACCTGTTCAACACGTTCGTCATGAACGGAACGCCGGGCAGCTTCGTGACGACGTTCGCATCCTTCGCGACCGTGGGTGATTTCGTCCTGACGATCATCAAGGCGATCGTCTTCGGGGCGATCGTCGCGATTGTGGCCTGTCATAAGGGGCTCGACACCCGCGGTGGGCCCGCCGGTGTCGCGAACTCGGTGAACGCCACCGTGGTCGCCTCGATCCTGCTCCTGATGATCGTCAACGTCGCCTTCACGCAGCTGTATGTGCTGCTGTTTCCACGTACGGGGTTCTGAGTGGCATCGCGATACTTCCCTCCCGGGACACGGCCGATCGTGAATGTCGTTGCGTCGCAAGCAGCGGTGGTCCAGCGCCTCGGCCACATGATCGGGTTCTTGGTTCGGGCGCTGGCGGCGATCCCCACGACGCTGCGTCACTACCGGAAGGAATTCCTGCGGATCCTGGCCGACGTGACGTGGGGCAACGGCTCGATCGTGGTCGGCGGTGGCACCGCCGGAGTGATCGTCATCCTCGGTGCCGCCGCCGGAGCGCTCGTCGCGATCGAGGGATACAACGCATTGCATCTGCTCGGCCTGGAATCGGCGACCGGCATGATCTCGTCGACGGCGACGACGCGTGAACTGGCGCCGATCATGGCGTCGCTCGCGTTCGCCGCACAGGCCGGCTGCCGGTTCACCGCGCAACTCGGTGCCATGCGGATCTCGGAGGAGATCGACGCGATGGAAACCCTTGCAATACCGTCGATTCCGTATCTGGTGACGACGCGGTTGCTCGCGTCGATCGTCGCCATCATCCCGTTGTATCTGGTGTGTCTGGCCGCGAACTACCTGACCGTGCAGATCGTCATCGGGATGTCCGGCGGCGTCTCGTCCGGCACCTACGACCACTATTTCCGTCTCGTTCTCAGTGGCCCCGACATCGTGTACTCGCTCTCGAAAGCCGTTGTCTTCGTGGTCATCACCACGACGATCCAGTGCTACTACGGCTTCTACGCGTCGGGTGGACCGCAGGGCGTCGGCACTGCTGCCGGCCGGGCGATGCGCTCGAGCATCTCCGCGATGATCGTCGTCAATCTTCTACTAACCGTCGCATTCTGGGGGATCAGCTCCGGAGCGAGGCTGGGTGGGTGAACGATGCCGATCCTGTTCGAGAGCGACGGACGCGGTCCGGGTCCGGCCCGGCTGTACCTGCAGGGCTTCGGGGCGCTCGTCGTGGCGGCCCTGCTGGTCGCAGGGCTCGTGGCGAAGACCGGTGGCGCATTCGACCGCACCTTCGACGTCACCGCAGCCCTGACCGAGGTGGGGGACGGGCTGCCCGCACGGTCCGACGTGAAGTTCCGCGGCGTCCTGGTGGGAACGGTGCAGAGTGTCGATGCCGCCACCGGCGACGGACCGAACGTCGTTCACATGGCGCTCGACCCGGCCCACGCACGCTCGATTCCGAGCACCGTCACCGCACGCGTCGTCCCGAGCAATGTGTTCGCCGTGTCGTCGGTGCAACTCGTCGACAACGGGGCGGCGCCCCCGCTCCCACCGAATACGCGGATTCCCCAGGACGAGAGTCTGGCGACGGTCCAACTCCAGACCGCGCTGACGAAACTGCGGGAGATTGCGGCGGCGACTGCACGTGTCGGCACCGAACAGACCCTGGGTGTCCTCGCGGCGGTGGCCCATGCCACCGACCGTCGGGGCGACGACATCGTCGAGGCGGGAGCGCAACTGGCGCGGATCGTCCGGGAGGTCGGCGCGGTCGTCGAGCCCGGCGCGGGACCGTCGACACTCGACGCGCTGACCGGCGCAGTGGAAGGTCTGCACGAGTCGGCACCGGAGCTGCTCGACGCCCTGCACCATTCGATCGCCCCGATGCGGACCCTCGCCGAGAAGGACGCGGCACTCGCGGCGTTCCTGTTCTCCGGGGCGAACACGCTCGGGACGACGGGAACCGCCTTCGACAACAACACCGATCGGATGATCACCCTCACCACGCAGCTCACGCCGGTGCTCGGGGTTCTCGCCGACGGTTCGCCCTCGTTCTCGCAGATCGTGGTCAGCATGAACAGCATCTCCAGGAAGTGGTTCGAACACTTCCAGCCGGACGGCCGGCTCAACGGGGTCGGCAAGTTCGTCTTCCAGTTCACCCCGCACCGCATGTACACCAGGGCCGACTGCCCGCGATACGGAGACCTCGCCGGCGCGAGCTGCGCAACCGCCCCCACCGGCGTCCCGCCGGTGCCCGGTTACACCCCCGACGCGTCGACGATGGTGAGCACCGAGCCGGTCGGCGGCAACGTCGGGCCGGTCGGGGGACCGGAGGAGAAGGAACTGCTCGACGCAATCCTCGGTGGCGACCTCAACGCGGCCGCGGAGATGCTCCTCGGCCCCCTCGCCCGGGGTGCGGTCGTCAACGTCGTACCCGAACCGGAGGCGCCGCGATGAGCTATCGCAAGCCGCTGATCGGACTGTCCCTGTTTCTGGTGGTGTGTTGCGCCCTGGGATGGACCGTGCTGGTGACACTGCAGCGCGGCGTGCAGGGGCCGACGGCCTCCTACAGTGCGGAGTTCACCGACGTCTCCGGGCTACGGGTCGGCGACGACGTGCGCATGGCGGGTGTCCGGGTGGGTCGCGTCGATTCGATCGCGCTCGACGGCACCACCGCGAAGGTGAAGTTCCGCATCGACTCCGGTCAGGTCGTGTACGGCAACACGAAAGCGTCGATCACCTACCAGAACATCATCGGACAGCGGTACCTCGGCTTGTCGCTCGGCGAATTCGGCGACCCACGGATACTGCCCGCAGGCAGTGGGATTCCCGTCGAGCACACCGAGCCGTCGTTTGACATCTCGGTGCTCCTCAACGGATTCGAACCACTGTTCAGCGTCCTCGACCCCGAGCAGGTGGACAACATCACGACCGCGATCATCACCGCGCTCCAGGGCGATTCGGGCGCGGTCACCACGCTCGTGGCGGAGACGACGCGACTCGCCGAATCGATCGCGGGTCCCGACCAGGTCCTCGGCGAGATCATCGGCAACCTCGACACGGTCGTCCACGACCTCGCGGTGCAGAGCGGCAACTTCGACACGGTCATCTCGCAGTCGCGGGCCATCTTCGATCAGCTGACGGCGCGGCGGGACGAACTCGTCGGATCGGTGGAACGGATCGGTGCCGTCGCCGACAGCGTGTCCACGATCGTCGCGGAGGTCCAACCCGACCTGCAGGAATTCCTCGCGCGGGAACCGGGTTTCGCGCAGCATTTCAACGATCACAAGGACTCCTTCGAGTACTTCGCCTTCAACCTTCCCGCATTGCTGAAAGGGCTCGCCCGGGTGAGCCAGGAGGGGAGCTACTTGTCCACATACCTGTGCAACTTCAATGTCACGCTCGTCCCGGCGCTGAGCAACGTCATTCCGACCGTCGTCGCGCAGGCCACGCCCGAGGGCCGGGTCACGCACTCCCCGGTCTGCAGGTGACCGACCGTGACCACCCAGCGCACCGCCCGCGGCGGCAGGTTCCGGATCCGGCCCATCGAAGAGTGCCGACCGGTGACCCTCGGCGCGATCACCGTCGTCGCAATCGCCGCTGCACTTGCGGCGACACTCCTGATCAGCTCCGCCGGATTCGGAAAACGCACGTACGAAGCCGAATTCGCTCAGGCGGCACAGATCGCGCCCGGCGACGGGGTCACGATCGCCGGCGTCCAGGTCGGTACGGTGGACGGAGCGCGGCTCGAGGACGACCACGTCGTGGTGACCATGAAGATCGACAACGGGGTCCCGCTCGGCGCCGATACCCGGGCATCCATCAAGCTGACCACGCTGCTCGGCGCCCGCTACATCGAACTGCGGCCCGCCGGAGAGGGCGACATTCCGGACGATCGGATCCCGCTGGCCCACACCGAGGTTCCGTACGACCTCATGGAGGTGCTGGCGGACGCGACCACGACCTTCGAACAGGTCGACGCCGGAGAACTCGGCGACACCCTCGCCGCGCTCGCCGGTGAGCTGAACGGTCTGCCCCCGCTGATGCCCCAGGCGCTCGCGAACATCGAGAGTCTGTCGGCGGTGCTGGCGGAGCGCCGCGACCAGGTGGGGTCGCTGCTGGAGGCGACCGGGACGATGACCGGGATCGTGCGATATCAGCAACACAGCCTCGGCGCGCTGGTCACCAACGGCCGGGACATGTTGCAGGAGATCACGACTCGCCGGGAGATGATCGATCGGCTGCTCGCCGCGACCACGAACCTCGTGTCGGAGCTGCACACCCTCGTGGTCGAGGACCGGCCGGAAGTGGAACAGCTGATCGCGAGCCTGAACGAACTGCTGCAGAGCCTCGGCAACCACGACGATCTGCTGCGCAACACCCTGCAGATCCTTCCGGTCCCCTTGCGCAACTTCACGAATGCCAGCGGAACCGCGAACGAGGTGGACTTCTCCGCGCCCGCCGGCCCGATGATCGACTCGTGGATGTGCGCGCTCAGCGGCCGTGCCGTGGAACTGGACATGCCGGCCTACTTCCAGGAGTGCGAATGAGCCCGCTTCGGATCGTCGGCGCCGCTGCCGTGGCACTTCTCGTGCTCGCCGCGGGCTTCTTCGGACTCCGCGCGGTATTCGGCGGCGAGGAACCGCACACGATCACCGCTCGATTCGACAACGGTGCCGGGCTGTACGAGGGCAATACCGTCGCGGTCCTGGGAATTCCGATCGGAAAGGTCACGCGGATCGAACCGAAGGGTTCGTACGTCGAGGTGAGGATGGAGGTCGACGGCGGCATCGACCTTCCGGCCGACGTGCAGGCGGTGGCGGTGTCGACGTCCGTGCTGACGGACCGCCACGTGGAACTGACACCGGTGTACCGAGGCGGCGACACGCTTCCACAGGATGCGATTCTCGGACTCGACCGCACGAAGACTCCGATCGAGTTCGACCGGCTACTGGCCATGGCGGACAACCTGGCCGTCGAACTTCAGGGCGACGGAACCGGCGGGGGCCCCGTCGCGGACATCCTGGCAGCCGGAGCCGGCGCCACCGACGGCAACGGTGATGCGATGAGGTCGGCACTGTCCACCCTTTCGGACGCGCTGCGCCTGAGCGACGACGAGGGTGCGGGCACCGCGAACGAGATCACCAGGATCGTCGACGATCTCGCGGTCCTGACGAGTGCGGCCGCCGCCAACGACCGCGACATCCGCGAGTTCGGCGAGGCCACCCGAATGATGAGCGAGATCCTCGCCGACGCGAACCTCGGCACCGGCGACACCGGTTCGAAGATCAACGACATTCTCGTTCAGGCGAACTCGCTGCTGACCGACAATCGGGACGCGTTGAGATCGACGCTCACGAACGCGGAGACGGTCACCCGGTCGCTCGCGGACTACCGCGACCAGCTCGCCGAATTCCTCGACGTGACGCCGCTGCTGATGGAGAACGCGTACAACACGATCGACCAGGAGAACGGGGGAGCCCGCGTGCACGCACAGCTCGAGAAGGTCTTCTTCGACGGGCAGCTGGTCAAGGAGGTCTGCAACCGCCTGGGACTCACCCATCTCGGCTGCGCAACCGGAACCCTGCGTGACTTCGGACCCGATTTCGGTGTCGCGGGCATGCTCGAGGGACTGGCGGGACTGCCGAGATGAGAGGCCCACGGTTGCGGTTCGCGTTCGCCGGCATCTCGGTCGCCGTGGCGATGTCGACGGCGGCCTGCTCGACGGGACTCGAGAACCTGCCCCTTCCCGCCCCCGGTGTCGGCGGCGACTCGTACGTGATCGCGGCGACGTTCGAGAACGCGCTGAATCTGCCGACGAAGGCGAAGGTCAAGCTCGCCGGTGTGGACGTCGGAGAGGTCGAGTCGATGCGTGTGGAGAACTACACGGCGGTCGTCTCCCTGCGCATCATGAACGGTGTGGTGCTGCGCGAGGGCACGACCGCCGAACTGCGGTCGGCGACTCCGCTCGGTGACGTCTTCGTCTCGCTGCAGTCGCCGGACGATCCGTCGGCGGACGCCGCCGTCCTCGGCGAGGGCGACACCATCCCGATCGAAGCCACCTCCGCCGCGGCAACCGTGGAGGAACTTCTCGCAACGTCGTCACTGCTCGTCAACGGCGGTGTCGTCCGGAACCTGACGAAACTGGTCAACGGCCTCGGTTCGGCGGTGGACGGCAAGGGGGACCGCATCGCCGAACTGATCCACGAGTCCACCCGGCTCGTCGGCGATCTCAATTCCCGGTCCGAGGAGATCCGACGATCCCTCGAGCAGACGAACGGTCTCGTCGCGACGCTCTCGGATCAGCGTTCGACGATCAACGATGCGGTCGTCGCTGCCGGTCCCGCACTCGACGTGTTGTCCGAGAACACCACGGCGGTGGTCGATCTGGTCTCCCAGGTCGCCGCGATCACCGACCGGATCGGTGAGTTCCCGTCCGTCCAGGGAACCGACACCCGCAGCATGATCGCCGACATCAACCGGGTTGCAGCCGAACTCGACAGAGCAGCGACGCAGCCGGGGGTGTCCCTCGATACCGTCAACCGGATCCTGGCGCCGGTCATCAACATCACGAGCGGTACGTCCGCGCACACCGACGCCGATCTGGAGCAGCTGGCGCTCGGTGCCGTCCCGGTCCCCGGCCACACCGGTGACCCCGGCAGCAGGCTGCCCGACGGCACGGACTGGACGGCGTTCGTCGGCACGTTGACGTACACGATCATGCGACTGCAGACCAAGTTCGGGGTGGTGCCGGAATGACGGCCGCCGACGGACGGAACGCAGTCCTCGAAGTTCCTGCCCGCGCACTGGTTACGGGTGTGCGCTACGCGTCGGCGCACCGCCTCGGGCTGTCGGTGGCGGCCCTCGCCCTCACCCTGGTTCTCGGCGTCACCTACCTGATCTTCGGTGTCTTCCACCTCGATCCGGCCGACCGGAAGATCCACGTGCGGGTGAACCTCGGGGATTCGGGAGGGCTGCTGCCCGACCGCAACGTCACGTTGCGCGGCGTCCCGGTCGGGCGGGTGACGTCGGTGGAGCTCACCGACGAGGGCGTGGTCGCGGTCGCGGCGATCGACTCGTCGGCGCAGATCCCCGTCGGCGGAGAGGTGCGGGTGGCGGGACTGTCGCTCGCGGGGGAGCAGTACCTCGACTTCCGGCCGGCCTCCGACGGCGGGCCGTTCCTCGTCGACGGCGCGGAGATCGCTGTCGGCGAGACGTCGACCCCGGTCCCGTTGTCCACGCTTATGGGCAATCTCGACGGCATGCTCGCGCAGATCGACCCCGATACGGTCCGGACCATCGTCGACGAGCTCGGCATGAGCGCGGAGGGTCCGGACAAGCTGGCCGATATCGTCGACGGCGGAACGTTTCTGATCTCCACACTGGCTTCGGTGCTGCCGCAGACCGTCAGCGTGCTGAACACCAGCAAGGTCGTGCTCGGGACACTCTCGGACAGTGCCGCCGGTCTGGCCGCGACCTCCCGGAATCTGTCGGCGACGCTCGAAGGGATCGAGTCGAAGGACGCGGGATTCCGGCAGTTCGTCGACGGTGCGCCGGCGACCCTGCAGTCCGTCGACACGCTCTTCGCGGACAACTCGCCGACGATGGTGCAGTTGCTGGGTAATCTGGCCACGACCGCGCAGATGGCCTACCTCCGGGTACCTGCCCTCCACGAGTTCTTCTTCCCGGCCACCCGCGGCGGGTCGACACTCGACGCGTTGGGGACCGCGTTCCGCGACGGTGGTATCTGGGCGTTCGTCAACATCTATCCGCGGTACTCGTGCGACTACGACCTGCCCCGGCAGTCGCCTGCGCTGTCGAACTTTCCGGAACCGTACCTGCACACCTACTGTCCGAATCCCGATCCGTCGACCCTGGTCCGTGGAGCACGCAACGCGCCGCGACCGGCGGGTGAGGAAGGCGGTTATGCGCCGCCGCCGGGCGTCGATCCGCTGCAGCAGGCGGATCCGACACCGATGGGGCCGTTGTCTCTACTGCTCGAACCCGGCGGCCCCGATCCCGGCGACCCGGGGGTGCGCTGATCCGATCACGGCTGCCGACGCAGCGACCAGGCCCGACAACGAGAAGGAGAACCGACGTGAGCAAGAACAGCCGGACGGCAGCGGCCGTCGTCGAGCGCGAGGATGCCGACGAGAAGGCCGAGAACTACGTCGTGAACGAGAATGCTGAAACCGGCGACGCCGCAACCGAAGACGCTGCGACCGGCAAAGCGGTGCCGGGCAAGGATCGGGGACGCCTCGCGCTTCTCGCCGCCGTGCTGGTGGCGGTCCTGGCGGTCGTCGCCGCCGGCGTGCTCGGCTGGAAGTGGAATCAGGCCGACGCCGTCGACGACGCCTCTGCCGCAGCGCTCGACGCGGCACGGCAGTACGCGGTCGTGCTGACCAGCGTCAGCTCGGACGACCTCGACGCGAATTTCCAGGCCGTGCTGGACGGCGCCACCGGCAACTTCAAGGACATGTATGCCCAGTCGAGCGAACAGCTTCGGCAGCTGCTCGTCGACAACCAGGCCACCGCCGAGGGCGTCGTGATCGAGGCGGGCATCAAGTCCGCGACGACCACGAAGGTCGAGGTGCTGCTGTTCGTCGACCAGACCGTCACCAACGCCGTGACACCCGAACCGAGACTCGACCGCAGCCGCGTCGTGATGACGATGGAACTCGTCGACGGCCGCTGGCTCGCCTCCGACGTGGTGCTGCCCTGAACTCGGGCGCGCGGACGTTCAGGCGTCGGGAAACGGAGGAAGCGCCCGCTCGTGGAGCCAGGAATCCCACAGCGGCCGTAGCGGTTCGTCGGTGAAATGCGCTGCAAGACCGACGAACTGCTCGGTGGTCACGTTCGAGTGCCGATGCTCCGCGGTCCAGGTGCGCAGCAGGGAGAAGAAGCGGTCGTCGCCCAGCTGCCGGCGCAGCGCGTGCAGGGTGAGGGCGCCGCGCTTGTAGATCCGGTCGTCGAACATGTCCTTCGGGCCGGGATCGCCGAGCAGGATGTCCTGGGGTTTGCGCGCCAACCCGCGATGTGCTTCCGCCGCAAGGGTATGCGCGGACGGGCCGGTCGAATTCTCCGCCCACAGCCATTCGGCGTAGCACGCGAAACCCTCGTGCAGCCAGATGTCGCGCCAGCGCGTGAGGGTCAGGCTGTTGCCGAACCACTGGTGCGCCAATTCGTGTGCGACAAGCCGTTCTTCGCGGCGGCGGCCGTCGCAGTGGTTGGCGCCGAAGATCGACAGGCCCTGCGCCTCGATCGGGATCTCGAGGTCGTCGTCGGTCACCACGACGGTGTAGTGCGCGAACGGATACGGCCCGAACAGGCGCCGGAAGACCTCCATCATCTGCGGCTGACGGCCGAAGTCGACGTCGAATTCCTCCCGCAGTCGCGGGGGATGCACCGCGACGATCGGAACCGGGGACGAGCACACCTTCCGGGACTCGTAGTGCCCGATCTGCACGGTCGCCAGATACGTCGACATCGGTTCGGGCTGCTCGTACACCCACGTCGTCCGGCTGGCCTTCGTGGTCTTGCGCAGCAGCGTGCCGTTCGCGACGGCGTGGAACGGCGAATCCGTGGTGAGGGTGATCCGGTAGGTCGCCTTCGACCCCGGGTGGTCGTCGCACGGAAACCACGACGGGGCACCGTTCGGCTGGCTCGCCACGAGCGAACCTTCCTCGAGTTCCTCCCAGCCGACCTCCCCCCACATCGAGTGGCGCGGCGTCGGCGTCCCCGAATAGTTCACGGTGACGGTCAGAACCGCCCCGGCCGGGATCTTCTGCGCCGGGGCCACGGTGAGCTTGCCGTCGCGGTGGGTGTACTTCGCCGGTCGCGCACCGTTGACCGACACCTTCGACACCCGCATCGTGTCGACGAGATCGAGCGCGTACTTGCCGCGCACATCGGTCGTGGTGGCGATGATCGTCGCGCGGCCGGAGAGCCGGTTCGACGCGACCTTGTACGTCAACTCCAGTTCGTAACGGGACACGCGATACCCGCGGTTGCCGCTCGTCGGCAGATAGGGGTCGAGCGGACGGTCCGGACCCACGGGAGCAACCGGCTTGGCCGCCTTGCCGGACTTCATCGGGGCGACCAATCCGCGGGCGTCGTCCACGGGGCGATGGGATTGCCCTGCCAGCGGGTCGACGCGGGGACGACATCGCCGCGCATCACGAGCGAGGCCGGGCCCACGGTGGCTCCGGCGCCGATGCCCGACGCCGGCAGCGCGACGCACTGCGGGCCGAGCGTGGCTCCGTTCTCGAGGGTCACGGTGTCCATGGACATGATCCGATCATGGAACAGATGCGTCTGCACCACGCACCCCCGTTCCACGGTCGCTCCGTCCTCGAGCGTCACCAGATCCGCCTCCGGCAGCCAGTAGCTTTCACACCACACGCCGCGGCCGATGTGCGCGCCGAGCGCCCGTAGCCACAGATTCATCACGACGGTTCCGGTCGCCGGGCGGGCGAACCAGGGCGCGGCGACCATCTCGACGAACGTGTCGGACACCTCGTTCCGCCACACGAACGAACTCCAAAGCGGATGTTCCACCCGGCCGATCCGCCCGACCACCAACCATTTCGCCGCCACCGAGATTCCGCACGCGACCGCACCGGCGATCATGAGGACGAGACCGCCGAGCAGCAGGGCGAGAGGATATCCACCGACGGCCGCGAGCGCGTTCAGTGCATACAGCACACCGAGCCCGATCCCGAACGTCACCATCATCGGGACGAGCCGGAACGTTTCGACGCATCCCCGCGCGACCTTCAGTTTCAGTGGGGGAGCGAACGTGCGGGTCGCATCGGAGTCGCCCGCGGAACGGCGCAGTCGGACCGGGGGACTGCCCAGCCACGACGACCCGGACTTGGCTTTCGTCGGCGCTGCGGACAGCACCGCGACGAGACCGTGCTTCGGTACCCGGCGTCCCGGCGCGGCCATGCCCGAGTTGCCGAGGAACGCGCGCTTGCCGACCTTCGCGTGGGAGATGAACAGCCAGCCGCCACCGAGTTCGTAGGACGCGACCATGGTGTCGTCGGCGAGGAACGCCCCGTCGGCGACCTTCGTGAACTTGGGGACCATCAGCACGGTCGACGCCTCGACGTCCTTGCCGATGTCGGCGCCGAGCAGACGCAGCCAGATCGGGGTGAGCATCGAGGCGTACAGCGGGAACAGGAACGTGCGTGAGGAGTCCATGAGCCGTTCGGTGGCCCACACCTGCCAGCCGACGCGGCTGCGCACCGGGTGCCAGCCCTCGGTCATGCCGAGCGACAGCAGTCGCACCGCTGCGACGGTGAGCAGTGCGAACACGAACATGGTGAGCAGCCCGGCCGCGGGCAGCATCACGAGGGACCGGGCGACGGCCTCGGGCAGCGTCGCGGTGTCGCTCACCCACCAGCCGATCAACGCCACGCCGGCGCCGATCGCGACGAGCGGCAACCCGGCGATCAGCACCGAACTCGCACCGAACACCGGCACCCACGCCGGCGCGCGGCGGGGTGCTTCGGCCGGCCACGGATGCGAGGCCTTTCCGACCTTCACGGCGGGGGAGCCGGCCCACTGCTGTCCGGACTTGACGCGCCCGAACACCGCGGATCCGGCCTCGACGACGGCGTTCTTGCCGATCTTGCACCCGGGATTGAGGGTGGACCGGGCACCGATCGACGCGCCTGCCCCGATCCGGATCGTGCCGATGTGCACCACGTCGCCGTCCACCCAATGACCGGACAGGTCCACCTCGGGTTCGATCGAGCAGCCGTCACCGAGTTCGAGCATCCCGGTCACCGGCGGCAGGCTGTGCAGATCGACGCCGCGGCCGACCTTCGCACCGAGCGCGCGGGCGTAGTACAGCATCCACGGGGCACCGGACAGGTTCGCGGCCCCGCTCGCCTCGACCAGCCGCAGAGACGACCACAGGCGCAGATGCACCGAGCCGCCGCGCCGATACGTGCCGGGCTTCACGCCGCGCAGCAGGATTCGCGCGCCCGCGACCGCGATCGTCATGCGGCCGAGCGGGGTGATGAACAGCAGCACACCGAGCGCGACCCACCACCACGACAGGGTGACGGTCCACGGCACCGAGACGACGGTCGCGAGCACGTTGTTCAGCACGGCCAGCCACGTCACCCACTGCATGCCGGTCAGCGTGGTCAGCGGGACGGTCGCGGCGATCTGCGCCAGCTGCGCGGACCGCGGTGTCGGTTCGACGCTCCGGGGAGCGACGGTTTCGGTCGGGGCGAGCTCGTCGAGGTACAGGGCGAGCGAACCGAGCCGCGGATGGTCGTACAGTTCCGCGACGGTCATCTCCGGATAGCGTTCGCGCAGGGCCGTCACCAGCTGTGCCGCCGACAACGAGCCGCCGCCGAGTTCGAAGAAGTCGTCGTCGAGGCCCTCCACGCGGGCGCCGAGCAGCGACATCCACAGGCTGGCGACCCATTCCGCGGTGGGGTCCAGTCCGAGTGACTCGGCGGACTCGGCGTCGGCGCCGGGCAGCGGCCACGGCAGCGCGTTCCGGTCGACCTTGCCGGACGTGCGGGTGGGTAGTTCGTCGACGAGCGCGAGTCGCGGGACCATCGCGGCGGGAAGTTGCTCGGTGAGCAGGTCGCGCGCCGAGGCGACATCGAAGTCCGGGTCGGTGCTGGCGATGTAGCCGACGAGCATCGCGTGCCCGGCCGCGGTCTTGCGCACGGCGCAGGCGCCACCCGCGACGCCCGGCAGGTTCTGCAGGGCGTTGTCGATCTCGCCGAGTTCGATGCGTCTGCCGCCGATCTTGACCTGGTCGTCCGCGCGACCCTGGAAGAGCAGGCCGCGACGGTCGAGGGTCACCAGATCGCCGCTGCGGTAGGCGCGTTCCCAGCCCAGGGTCGGCATCGGCGCGTATTTCTCGGCGTCCTTGGCGGGGTCGAGGTAGCGGGCCAGGCCGACTCCGCCGATGACGAGTTCGCCGGTGGCGCCCTCCTCGACGGGCACACCGTCGGCGTCGACGACGGCGAGGTCCCAGCCGTCGAGCGGCAGGCCGATGCGGATGGGGCCGGTGCCGTCCATCCGGGCGGCACACGCGACCACGGTCGCTTCCGTCGGCCCGTAGGTGTTCCATACCTCCCGGCCGGGGACGGCGAGCCGGGCGGCGAGGTCCGGGGGACAGGCCTCCCCGCCGAAGATGAGGAGTCGCACTGCTTCGAGCGCTTCGGCGGGCCACATCGCCGCGAGCGTGGGCACGGTGGACACGACGGTGACATCGCGGGAGACCAGCCACGGACCCAGATCCATGCCGGAGCGCACGAGCGATCGGGGTGCGGGGACCAGGCACGCGCCGTGCCGCCACGCCAGCCACATCTCCTCGCACGACGCGTCGAATGCCACCGACAGGCCGGCGAGTACCCGGTCGCCTGGTCCGATCGGGTTGTCCTGCACGAACATTCGCGCTTCGGCATCGACGAAGGCGGCGGCGTTGCGGTGCGTGACCGCGACGCCCTTCGGGGTGCCGGTCGACCCTGAGGTGAAGATGATCCAGGCGTCGTCGTCGAGCCGCGGTCCGCGGATCTGCGGATTCGCGGCCGCAGGTGCGGTGCCGGGGCCGATCCCGTTCTCGGTGACGATCGCGGTGACCCCCGCCTCCCCGAACACCAGCTCGGCTCGTTCGTCGGGATCGTCCGCGTCGACCGGAACGTACGCCGCGCCCGCGGCCAGCACCGACAGGATCGTGACGTACAGGTCCTTCGTGCCCGACGGCATGCGCACCCCGACCCGGTCGCCGGCGCCGACGCCCGCGTCGGTCAGCCGGTAGGCGCCGGCGACGATCTCCTCCGCCAGCTCCGCGTAGCTGAGCATGACCTTGCCGTCGTCGATCGCGGGGGCGTCGGGATGGGCGTCGGCGGTGCTGCGCAGGATGTCGACGAGGGTCCGCGCGGGAGGCGCGAACGAGGAGCGCAGGTACTCGTCCGGTATTCGAGCCGGCCGACCCGGATCCGTCTTGGGCTGGACAGACAATCTGCGTCCTTCTCTAGGTGTCGATGCGTGTGGCCGGTTGTCTCACGACCGGGTGGACGGCAGGTGAACTCCCTGCCGGCGGGGCGGTCGCTTCGACCGATTGTGCTCCGGACCATCGACTTCTCGCCTGTCGACCGCACGCGAAATGTTTCGGTTTGACAACAGCGGCGGCGTGCTGTCATCCTCTTCGGCAGGTCACGAGTACCAGCATCAAGCCCCGGCTCGCTGGTCGGCAACCCTCCTCCGCGGTGGGGTGCTCCGGGTGACGACCAGGCTGTGGTTCCAACACCGGACGCAGCAAGCGCGGACTCCGCCGGCGATCCATCATCGTCGTGGCGATCACCGACGGGTCCCTGGACAGACAAGGGATTACTGATGACTGCTGCAACGACCGCCACCTGCATCGCCCCCATCGCTCGCGTTTCCGGCTGTGACCTGCAGGTTCCGCTCGTCCAGGGCGGTACCTGCACCTACGCCAACTTCGACTACGCCGCGAGCGCTCCGGCCCTGGCCGCCGTCACCGACCGCATCGCCGAACTGCTGCCCTTCTACGCCAGCGTTCACCGCGGCGCCGGCTATGCCTCGCGTGTGACCACGGACGCCTACGAGAAGTGCCGGACCGTGGTCTCCGGATTCGTCGGCGCCGCCGACGACCAGGTCGTCGTGTTCACCCGCAACACCACCGATTCCCTGAACCTGCTCGCGACCGCCGTGCCCGGTGACGTCGTGCTCCTCGACATCGAGCACCACGCGAACCTGTTGCCGTGGAAGAACTCCCGCATCGTCGAGGCCGCCGACACGGTCGCCGGGACGGTCGAGCGACTCGCCGCGGAACTGCGCCGCGCGCCGGCCGCGCTGCTCGCGATCACCGGAGCCTCGAACGTCACCGGTGAGCTGCTGCCCATCGAGGAACTCGCGAACCTCGCGCACGAGTGCGGTGCCCGCATCCTCGTCGACGGCGCACAGCTGGTCCCGCACCGCCGCATCGACCTCGCCGCGACCGGCGTCGACTACCTCGCGTTCTCCGGTCACAAGACGTACGCGCCGTTCGGTGCCGGCGTCCTGGTCGGCCGCCGCGACTGGCTCGATGTCGCCGAGCCCTACCTCGCCGGTGGCGGCGCGGTGCGCGAGGTGCGCCTGGACCACACCGACTGGGCCTGCGCCCCGGCGCGCCACGAGGCCGGTTCGCCGAACGTGCTCGGCGCGGCCGCGATCGCGGCGGCCTGCGAAGCGCTCGCCGGTTTCGACGCCGACGCCGTCGCCCGCCACGAAGAGGAACTGAGCCGTCTGCTGGTCGAGGGTCTGCGCGAAATCGATGGCGTCGAACTGCTGCGCCTCTGGGAGGACTCGAGCGAGTCCGTCGGCATCGTGACCTTCACGGTCGCGGGCTACGAACCCGCCGAGGTCGCGGCGTACCTGTCAGCGGAGCACGGCATCGGCGTCCGCGACGGTCGTTTCTGCGCGCATCCGCTGCTCGCCCGCGTCGGCCGCGCCGGAGGTGCGGTGCGTGCCTCCCTCGGCCTGGGCAGCTCGTCCGCCGATGTGGAGCGTCTGGTCGGTGCCGTGCGTCGCCTCGTCGAGCACGGCCCGTCCTGGACCTACGCGAAGACCGACGGCCTGTGGGGCCCGTCCCCGGAGACCCGCCCGGGTCTCGCGGCGGAGGGCGCGGGCGCGTCGGAGTGCGTCTGATCACCCCGATCGACAATTTCCCACAAGATCGGTAGGGTATTGCCCATGGCATCGCAGACCGCATCGAACGTCGTCGCACAGTGGTGCCGTCGTCATGTCGATCTGTGCCGTACCGCTTCCGGCATGTGTACGAGCTGAACGACACCCCAGTCTCCACAGCTCATCGCCGCGGGATCGCCTGCGGCAGTTCGAAGGAACCCCACATGTCGTACAACAACATCGTTCACACCGTGTCGTCCGCGCGCCCGCTGCGTGTCGCCGTCGAGCTCTCCGGTCCGTCCGGCCCGCACTACTGGGCCGATCTCACCGCCGGCCGGCCCGGCGAGGAGTCGCTCGATCTCAGTGCGCCGCAGCCGAATGTCGTGCGGATCCGCGCCACCGATCTGCGCGAGACCCGCAAGGCCACCGATCGCGTCCGTGCCGGGCTCGTCGCCGAGGGTCGGGACCCCGGCAGCGTCACCGTCCTGGTCGATCTCGAGGTGGTCGTCGCATCCGAGGCCCGCAGCGCGCGGAAGCAGTACGCGCAGTTGGATGTTCCGCGCGCGTCGGACACCCTGTCGTACGTCGGTACCCCGCAGGGGCTCGCCGGCCTCATCGCCGACATCCACTCCACGCACGTCGCGGACGGTGTCACCCTCGTTCCGCTGGCGGCGCCGTTCACCGTGGAACACATCATCGACGGAACGCTGCCGTGGCTCGAGGCCCGCGGCCTCGCGGCGACCGCGCCGTCCGTCGTGGAAGTGTTGCGCCGCTTCGGAACCGGTGGCCGGGGCCTCGTCCGCGCCTCCTGAGTATCCCGGCGCGAGCCGGTCACGATTCGAAAAGCCGAGTGGGGCGAGAGAACGGATTCTCTCGCCCCACTCGCTGTGTCTTCAGGCCGAACGCCGGGTCAGGGGTTCGACGACGTGCACGCCGGGATCGGGGTCGAAACGGTAGCCGGTTCCCCGCACCGTCGTGATGATGGATCCGAATCTTCCCAGCTTCGTGCGGATTCGGGACACGTGGACGTCGACGCTGCGACCGCGTCCGTGGTCGACGCTCGCCGCGGCGGGATCGAGTTCGCGCAGTACCGATCGGGACACGACCACGCGAGGTCGCCGGACCAGGCGGGACAGGATTTCGAATTCGGTGTGGCTGAGTGGAACCCGGGCGTTGTCGAGGATCACGTCGCGGGCCGGAAGATCGATCACCAGCGGCACCGGTGTGGAGCTGAGCAGCGTGTGTGTGCTCGCTCCCGGCACGAGGTCCCGAGCGGTTTCGCGCAACGCGTCGGCGAGCGCGGCGAGATCCGCCGACGAGCGCACGCCGGTGTTCGAAAGCTGAACGACCAGTACGAGTTCGGGTGTTGTGGTCATGGTGTGGTGTCCAATGGTGTGGGCCGGTGGTAGACGCCGTCGTGGTAGAGCAACGGCGCCGCCGTCGACTCGGTGTCGGAGACGTGCGTGTGGGTGACGAGGCCGACGACCAGCGTGCTGTCTCCGGCCGGAATCAATTGGTGCACAAGCAGACGCAGGCGCACGGGAGTGTCGTGGAGTACCGGTTCGCCGGTGTCGAGGCGGTCCCACAGGGAACGGTCGGCGAAGCGTTCCTCGGCGCTGCGTGCGAAACGCTGTGCCAGATGCTGCTGGTCCTCGCCCAGGAGGTGCACCACGAGCGAGTCCGCCGCGTGCACGGCGTCGATGCTCGACGAGGTCCGAGTGATGTTGAACGACACCAGCGGTGGGTTCAGCGACAGCGAGGAGAACGACGTCGCGGTGAAGCCGACCGGGCCGTTTCCGGCGTCGAGCGTGACGACGGTGACGCCTGCCGGGTGGCGGCGCAGCGCGGAGCGGTACTCCTCGTTGCCGACGCCCAGGGCGAACTCGGGTGCGGTGGCGTCGGCGCGATCGGCGACAGGGGAATGTGATGTGGGCATGGCCGTCCCTGGAAAGGCTCGTCCCCGGAAGAAACTGGGGGACAAGGCGAGTGATGAGATGGAATCGGTGTGGGCGTCAGGCCGCACACAGGCACGAGCGGGTACGGCACAGGTCGACGTGCCTGCGGCTCCACGCTCGGATAGTCACGGTGACACTATAGTGCAGCGGTTCCGGTTCCGATACCGCGGGCCGGTCAGTCCATGTCCACGTCCATGCCCGCGGTGATGCGCAGAAGTTCCCGATAGGTCGTGCGGAACACCGTGTTCGGGTATCCGCCCGCGGCCCACAACAGCGGATGCGCCTCGAGCGCGCGATCCACATAGGTCGGCAGATTGGTGGGGTGGCCGAGCGGCGCGACACCGCCGACCGGTTGCGCGGTGACCTCCGTGACAAGCTCCGGCGACGCCGGCACCAGTGTGCCGCCGAGGCGCTCGCCGCAGCGCCGGACATCGACCCGATGGGCTCCGGAGACCAACAAGAGAACCGGTTCGCCGTCGAGTTCGAACACGAGCGATTTCACGATCGCACCGACGTCGACGCCCAGCGCCGCGGCCGCCTGCTCGGCGGTGTGCACCGACTCCGGCTGGGTGAGGATCAGGCCGGGATGGCCGCGGGAGATGAGCGTGTCGGCCACGTGAACGGCGTTCGGATGCAGTGTCGCGGACATGGTTCCAATGTAGGAGCGGACCGCAACTGTCGCGCGGGGATCAGTAGAGCGGAAAGCCGTCCTCCGGTCCCAGCATGCGTTCGAGGCGGGTGCGCGTGATCTTCGCGAGTTCGTCGGTGCGGATCTTCCGCTCGGCGTCGATCTCGTTGTCGAGGCGGTGCACGAGGTCGACGAGCAGCTCGTCGGGCCCGCGGTCTGCCGCACACCACAGATAGCGGAAGCCGAACGTCTCCTCGTACACCTGCGCCGAGTGGGCGATCTCCGCCATCATGAGCGGATCGTCGGTCCACACCGAACACTGCTCGGCGCGCGAATGGGTGCTGCGCGGCCGGACACCGACGATCGGGTGGCACTCCAGGGCCTCGGCGATGCTCGACTCGTCCAACGTGACGAGCACTGCGTCGGCGCGGGCGAACAGTTCGGTGTAGCTCGCGTACGGGCGTCCGGCGGCCACCGGGTTCGCCCAGGCGAGCGTCGCGCAGCATTCGTACAAGGCGTGAACGGTGCCGCGGCGGCTGAGGGCGTTGAACGCACCGAGACCGATTCCCTGATGCAGAAGCATGGCCTGCGCTCCTCTCCGAGACGGACCGCCCCGGGAAACCCCGGCGCTGCGGTCGGATCCAGCTTCCCTCGTGTGCGGGCGTGTCTCCAGAGCTGTGACCGGGAGTTTTCGAGTCTTTAACACCGCTCGGGGTGAACGTGACGGGGAGCTCGGTGTGAACGACCGGCAAAGATATTACTCTCGAGTAATGACCGATCATTCCAGCTGGAAAGCATTCACCGTCGAGGTCGAGGCGCACGTCGCACGCGTGACCCTCGTCGGACCCGGCAAGGGCAACGCCATGGGACCCGAGTTCTGGTCCGAGCTGCCCGAGGTGTTCGCCGCACTCGACGCCGACGACGAGGTGCGCGCCGTCGTCCTCGCCGGCTCCGGCAAGCACTTCTCGTTCGGGCTGGACCTGCCCGCGATGAGCGGCGACCTCGGCAAGGTTCTCGCCGACAAGGCGCTGGCCAAGCCGCGCACCGACTTCCACGCGATGATCAAGCGCATGCAGGCGGCGATCACCGCCGTCGCCGATTGCCGCAAGCCCGTCGTCGCCGCCGTGCAGGGCTGGTGCATCGGTGGCGGCGTCGACCTGATCACCGCGGCGGACATCCGCTACGCCTCGGCGGACGCCAAGTTCAGCGTCCGTGAGGTGAAGGTCGGTATGGTCGCCGACGTCGGGACCCTCGCCCGCCTCCCGCTCATCGTCGGCGACGGCCACACCCGCGAACTCGCCCTCACCGGCAAGGACATCGACGCCGCCCGCGCCGAGAAGATCGGTCTCGTCAACGACGTGTTCGACGACGCCGAGGCCACCCTCGCCGCCGCCCACGCGACCGCCGCGGAGATCGCCGCCAACCCGCCGCTCGTGGTCCACGGCATCAAGGATGTCCTCGATCACAGCCGCTCCCCGCAGGTCGACGACAGCCTCCGCTACGTCGCGGCGTGGAACGCGGCGTTCCTGCCCTCCGAGGACCTGACCGAGGCCATCTCCGCCATCTTCGAGAAGCGCCCCCCGAACTTCCGGGGAGCCTGATCTTCGGGCTCCACCCGAAACGAGCGAACGGTACATCAGTCGGTCAGATCGACTGAATGTACCGTTCGCTCGGAAAAAGAGGGGGTCGAAAGAGACCGGCTCGGCTCAGTGGCCGCCGTTCTCCTTCAGCCGCGCGATCGACGCCTCGACCTCGGCCTCGGCCTCGGCGCGACCGACCCAGTCGGCGGCCTCGACGTGCTTGCCCGGTTCGAGATCCTTGTAGTGCACGAAGAAGTGCTTGATCGCATCGAGCTCGAACTGCGCGACGTCGGAGATGTCCTGGATGTGATCCCAGCGCGGATCGCCGGCCGGCACGGCCAGGATCTTGTCGTCGCCACCGGCCTCGTCGACCATCTTGAACATGCCGACGGGGCGGGCCTCGACGATGACACCCGGGAAGACCGACTCGGGGAGCAGCACCATGCAGTCCAGCGGGTCGCCGTCCTCGCCGAGGGTGTTCTCGATGTAGCCGTAGTCGGCCGGGTAACCGAACGACGTGTAGAGGTAGCGATCCAGCTTCACGCGGCCGGTCTCGTGATCGACCTCGTACTTGTTGCGCTGTCCCTTGGGGATCTCGATGGTGACGTCGAACTCCACGCCGGTGTCCTCACTTCGTCGGTGATTGGCTGTCGCTCCAACTGCCGCGATCGCGGCGATGGTCCGCAGAGAGGATAACGGGAGCGGGGCTACCCTGGTGGACGCAGGTGCCGGACCCACCCGGGCGGCCACCAGGGCGCGGGAGTCTCGAACGCAGCGGAGGCGTGTTGGCGGGTCAGGATAAGAACAAGAAGCTCGGCGGGCTCGAAGCGCGCCGCCGACGAAGCCTCCGCATCCTGATCGGCATCTGGGGCACCGGATTCCTCGCGCTCGTCGTCGGCGGCACATTCGCGCTGTCCGAGATCGTGGGCAGCGACGCCGAGGCCGCGATCGCTCCGGCGCCCGGCCCGGTCACCGCGACCCCTCAGGTCGCTCCCGTGCCCGCCGACGCTCCGGCGCCCGTCGCCGCCGCGCTCGGCGCGATTCTGGCGCCCACCGTGGCCGATCCCGCGCTCGGCACCCTCACCGGGTCCGTCACCGACACCGCCACCGGCACGGTCCTGTGGGCGCAGGATCCCGACCGCCCGATGATTCCGGCGTCGACCACGAAGGTCCTCACCGCCGCGGCGGCGCTGCTGTCGCTGCCACCCGACCACCGGGTGTCCACGCGGGTCGTCGAGGGCAGCCGTCCCGGCGAGATCGTGCTCGTCGCCGGCGGCGATCCCACGCTCACCGCTCTTCCGGTCGGGCAGGACGGCTTCTACCCGGGCGCGCCGCGCGTCGCGGATCTCGTTCAGCAGATCCAGCGTTCGGGTGCCGTCGTCGACACGGTGCTCGTCGACGTCGGCAGCTACATGGGCGATCCGATGGCCACGGGGTGGATGCCGTCGGACGTCGGGGGCGGCTACATCGCACCGATCGAACCGGTGATGCTCGACGGCGGCCGGTCGATTCCGAACGCGGACGAATCTCCGCGCAGCCCGACGCCCGCGCTCGACGCCGGCCGCGCCCTCGCCGCGGCGCTCGGCGCCGACCCCGCGACCGTCGCGGTCGGGACCGCATCCCCGGGGGCCGCGCCCCTGGCGTCGGTGCAGTCGGCACCTCTGCGCGACCGGCTCCGCCAGATGATGGACCACTCCGACAACGTCCTCGCCGAGACGATCGGCCGCGAGATCGCGATCGCGTCGGGCTCGCCGGCGTCGTTCTCCGGGGCCGTGGACTCCGTGCTCCGCACCCTCACGGCCGCCGGATTCGACGTCGGCGGCGTCACCATGCACGACGTGAGCGGCCTGTCCGTGGACAATCGCATTCCCACGCGGCTGCTCGACGCGGTGATGGCATCCGCCGCCGGCACCGACCAGGACGCGCTGCGCCCGATGCTCGACTACCTGCCGGTCGCGGGGGCCACCGGAACCCTCAGCGCCCGCTACGCATCCGCCAACCGCGACGGCGCCGGCTGGGTGCGCGCGAAGACCGGCACCCTCTCGGAGGCGAGCGGGCTGGTCGGAACCGTCGTCGACGTCGACGGGCGGGTCCTGTCGTTCGCACTGATCGCCAACGGCCGACCGCCCGGCGAGAGCCGGTCTGCACTCGACGCGGTCGCTGCGACTCTCCGGGGGTGCGGATGCCGATGACCGGCCGCGACCACACCATCGGCGACGCGATCGACTGGTCGTTCGCGGCCGGGGTGGGTGCGCGACTGGCCCGGCCGGGTCCGGCGATGTCCCGGTACACCGCCGATGCCGTCGTGGCCGAACTCGCCGACGCCGCCGACCGGGCCGAGCAGCCGGTGCGGGAACTCACCGGTCTCGGTGACGGCCACGACGCTCCGGCGCCCGCCCGGGTCGTGGACCGCAGCGGCTGGGTGCAGGCCGCGGCGGGGTCGATGGCCGACCTCACCGGCGGCGGACAGAACGGCACGTCCTGGATGGGCAAGCCCGCCGGCATGCAGGCCGGCGCGATGCTCGCGTACCTGTCGTCGGCGGTACTCGGCCAGTACGACCCGTTCTCGCGGACCCTGCTCCTCGTCGCACCGAACGTCGTCGCGGTCGAACGCGCGTTGAAGGTCCCGACCGCGGACTTCCGCTTGTGGGTGTGCCTGCACGAGGTCACCCATCGGGTGCAGTTCGCCGAGGCGCCGTGGATGGTCGAGCTGATGCGCACCGCCACCGCCGAACTCGGGGCCGCCGCCGACGAGCCCGTCTCCGAGCTGGTGGGCCGGGTCGTCGCCGTCGTCCGCGACCGCCGCAGCAACGACGAGAAGCAGATGTCCGAGCGCGGTGTCCTCGGTCTGCTGCGGGCCACCCAGTCGGAATCCCAGCAACTCGCCCTCGACCGCATGCTCGCGCTCGGCACCCTCCTCGAAGGCCACGCCGACCACGTCATGGATGCCGTCGGCCCCGGGGTGGTTCCCGCGGTCGGCCGCATCCGCCGGGCGTTCGACAACCGGCGGCGCCGCAGCTCGAACCCCGTTCATCGGGTGATCCGCGCGCTGCTGGGCGTGGACGCGAAGATGGCGCAGTACGTGCACGGCAAGAAGTTCGTCGACGCCGTCGTCGCCCGCGTCGGGATGGCGGAGTTCAACGCCGTGTGGTCCGGCCCGGACGCGATGCCCACGCTCGCCGAGATCGACGACCCGGACGCCTGGATCGCCCGGGTCCTGGGCTGAGCGGCGTGGAACAGGACACGACCGTGGACCGGGACACGGCTGTCGGGAGCCGTCCGTTGCTGCCCGAGACCCCGGCGATCCACGAGGTCCGGCTGGCCGTGCGGGCATGGCTCGGCCGCCACGAGGTGCGGGCGGTGGCGGTGGGTCTTTCCGGCGGCGCGGACTCGGCCGCCCTGACCGCCGCGGCGGTCGCCGAGGCGGATTCGGTGCGGGCGGTCGTCGTCGATCACCGGCTGCAGGCCGGCTCCGATGTCGTCGCGGCGCGGGCCGCGGATTTCGCCCGTGCGCGGGGGTGCACGTCGGTGCAGGTCGTCCCGGTGGAGGTGACCGGGCCCGGTGGGCTCGAGGCTGCGGCTCGGGCCGTGCGGTACCGGGCACTCGACGACAACCGCGCCGACCTGCCGGTGCTGCTCGGGCACACCCTCGACGACCAGGCCGAAACCGTGCTGCTCGGCCTGGGCCGCGGCTCCGGCCTCCGTTCGATCCGCGGCATGGCCGATTTCGACGAACCCTGGGGCCGGCCGCTGCTCGGAGTGCGGCGCTCGGTCACGCGAGCGGCGTGCCGCGAGTTCGGGTACGAGCCCTACGAGGACGCGCACAACAGCGATCCGCGGTTCACCCGCGTGCGGTTGCGCACCGAAGTGCTGCCGCTGCTCGAAGAGGTGCTCGGCGGCGGTGTCGCGCCGGCGCTGGCCCGGACGGCGGCGCAACTACGCGAGGACGGGGAAGTGCTCGACGCGGCCGCGGACGAGGCGCTGGTCTCCGCGGGTGGAGACGGCGCCGGACTCGACGTGGAATCGCTCGAGCCGGTGCACCCCGCGGTGCGGCGGCGCGCGCTGCGGCGCTGGCTCGCCGAAGCCGGTGCGTCGGCGCCCACGGACCGGACGTTGCGGGCCGTCGACGACCTGATCGGCCGCTGGCACGGGCAGGGTCCCGTGGCGGTCGGGCGTGGGCCGCGACCGGGGACCAGGTTGGTCGTGTCGCGTCGGCGTGGCAGGCTGGTCATGGTGTTCGTCGACCAGCAGCGGTGTGCGGACGACTGACGGAAGGGCAGGAACGAACCGGTGTACGAGAGCGACATTGCGTCGGTATTGATCTCCGAAGAGCAGATCAAGGAGCGCACGGCCGAGCTGGCCGAGTCCATTGCCAAGCGTTACCCGGTGGGTGCGCCCGAGGGCGACCTTCTGCTCATCGGCGTGCTCAAGGGTGCGATCTTCTTCATGACCGACTTCGCCCGTGCCATGCCCATCCCCACCCAGATGGAGTTCATGGCGGTCAGCTCGTACGGGTCGTCGACGTCGTCGTCGGGTGTGGTGCGCATTCTCAAGGACCTCGACAAGGACATCGCGGGCCGCAACGTGCTCATCGTCGAGGACATCATCGACTCCGGCCTCACGCTGTCGTGGCTGATCCGCAACCTGTCCTCGCGCAATCCCGCGTCGCTCGAGGTGGTGACGCTGCTACGCAAGCCCGAAGCCGTCAAGATCGACGTGCACGTCGCCGATGTCGGCTTCGACATCCCGGACGAGTTCGTCGTCGGCTACGGCCTCGACTACGACGAGCGGTATCGCGACCTTCCGTACATCGGCACCCTCGACCCCAAGGTCTACTCGAGCTGACGTCGGCGCCCGGCACGTTTCAGTGCCCCGGTATGTTTCAGTGACGCAGCATGTTTCAGTGACGCAGCATGTTTCAGTGACGCAGCGCGACGGTGCGTCGCAGTGCCTCGAGGTCCTGTTCCATGAGCCGGAACAGCCAGTACACCAGCACGAACGCGGCGATGCTGCCGACGGACAGCACCCGCACCGCGAACAGCACCTGCGGGATCTCGTAGGAGTTCAGGAACGTCACCCCGGCGACCCCGACGAGCGGGACCGCCGCAGCCAGGGCCAGGTAGCGGACGCTGCGGCGGTGCAGACCGTCGAGTTCCCGGGCGTCGGTGGCGTCGGTGGATCCGTGCGGCAGGAACGCCGGATACAGCGACCGCACGACATAGAAGGCGACGAAGAAGAACGGGTAGGCCACGGCGATCGCGCCGCACACCGCCATCGAACTGACGAAGTGCGTGGCGGCGCGCGTGTCGATCTCCCCGGTGATCACGCTCAGTGCCACGGGGAAGATGATGCCGGCCAGGATCCACAGGCTCATCACGACCGCCGCGACCCTGTCGCTGAACAGCAGCGCGTCGTGTCTGGTGCGGGCCAGCGTGACGGCGTCGTAGGTGCGTCCGTGTTGCAATCCGCGCGGCACGGTGATCAGGCGACGGCCCAGGTACACGATCACCAGGGCACCGAGGGGGAACAGCGTCGCGTTCACGATCAGCGACACGACCTCGAAGTTGTGCCTCGCGTCCGGCGGTAGCTTCTCGATGATCAGCGACGAGTTGTGCTGGTAGTTGTAGAGCGCTGCGAGGGCGTTGGGAATCCCGATCGCGGCGACGAGGACCGGCACGACGGGTCTGCGCAACCGGGCTCGCCAGCTGTCCGGTGGGGGATCGACGAGGTCACGGGCGCGGTGGTCGAGGCACAGGTCGAGTTGCTGGGCCAGTTCCGTGCCCGACGACCAGCGGTCCGCCGGATCCGGTTCGAGACACTTCGCGAGTACCCGCCGCAGCGTCTGCGGGCAGTCCGCGGGCAGCTTCGCCATCATTTCGGGGGTCAGGCCGCCGCGCCGGCGCCGCACCATCGTCTCGAGAGCCGGGAGAGTGTTCGTGTCGAGTGCCTCGCCCGGCTCCGGATCCCCCGGGCGGACGCCCGCCAGCAGCTCCCACAGCATCACTCCGAGGGCGTAGATGTCGCTGCGGGTGTCGAGGTCCGCGGCGGATCCCGGCAATCCCGGATGGCACGCCTCGAGCTGTTCCGGCGACATGTAGGCGAGGGAGCCGCCGAGATAGGCGACGGGGGAGCTGCCCCCGACGGACTCGGCGTAGCTGATGTTGAAATCGGCCAGCTTCGGCACACCCTCCGCGGTGAGCAGCACGTTCGCGGGTTTGACGTCGCGGTGCAGCACACCGCGACCGTCGGCGTAGGCGAGCGACTCCGCGAGCCGCCGTCCCAGCCACGCCACGGTTTCCGGCCAGGTCAGCGATTCGAGTTCGCCGCGCACGGTCGATTCCGCCGGCCGGATCTCGCCCTTCTCCGCGAGGGTCGCGTCGATGACGTCGAGCAGCATCGAGCCGGCGCGCTGGTCCGGCGGGGTGCGCCGCACCCGGTGCAGCACGTGCAGCAGTGTCCCGCCCGGGACGTACTGCATGTACAGCAACCGCAGACCCTGATCCGGGAGGATCCGCTGGTCGAACACGCGGACGATGTAGTCGTGGTCGAGCTGCGCGAGGGTCTGCGCTTCGCTGCCCTGGTCGGGAGAGATCTTCACCGCCACGAGTCGCTGCATCGAGAGCTGGCGGGCCAGGAACACCCGGCCGAAGGCGCCGCGGCCGAGGCTGGTGAGCAGGTCGAAGTCGTCGATCCGCCGTCCGGCGCGCAGTTCGTCGACGGTGACGGGGACGCCGGGGGTCATCGGATCGGTCACGGCGTCGGCGGCCCGGGTGACCTCCGCGGTGCGGGTGGCATCGAACCGGCTCGTCTCGGCGCCCGCGACCTCGGTGGTCTCGGCGCTCGGTATCCGAGTCGGTTCGGTACCGGACAAGGCGTGCGGATCCCGCTCGGCCATGCGAAATGATACCCACGCCCACGACCCCTCCCGCAGGTGAAGTTGCTCCGCCGAACCGGCCGCGGTACGGGAACGCTGCGTCGGTCCGGGTCGTTGAAGCTCGCGAGGGGCGGAATACGCACCGGCGACGACATCTGCACACGCGGTAATCTGGCTGTGGCCGGATCGTCACCGGTCGACGCACGCTCATCGACGATGACCGCACTGATGACCGCACTATCGAAAGGACCGGCCGGCCGGGCCGAACCTGTATGAATCGCAAGACAGTGTTCCGTAATCTGGCGATAGTCGCCGGCATTCTGTTGGTCATCTACGCCTTCAGTTACTTCGGGAACGACACGCGTGGATTCACCAAGGTCGACACCTCGGTGGCACTCGCGCAGCTCGACTCGAAGAACGTCTCCAAGGCCCAGATCGACGACCGCGAACAGCAGGTCCGTTTGTGGCTGAACAACGGAAACGACGCCACCGAGAACCAGACGCAGATCATCGCGAAGTACCCGGCCTCGGCGTCGGAACAGATCTTCGACAAGGTCGCCGCGTCGGGCGCCGGCGAGTTCGACACCGCCGTCACCCAGGAGAGCTGGCTGACGTCGATCCTGCTGTTCGTCGTTCCGATGATCATCCTGCTCGGCGTGTTCTTCTTCATGATGACGCGCATGCAGGGCGGCGGCCGCGGCGGCATGATGGGCTTCGGCAAGTCCCGCGCCAAGCAGCTCTCGAAGGACATGCCGAAGACGACGTTCGCCGACGTCGCCGGCGCCAACGAGGCTGTCGAAGAGCTGTACGAGATCAAGGACTTCCTGCAGAACCCGGCCCGTTACCAGGCGCTCGGCGCGAAGATCCCGAAGGGCGTGCTGCTGTACGGCCCGCCCGGCACCGGCAAGACGCTGCTCGCACGCGCGGTCGCGGGTGAGGCCGGGGTTCCGTTCTTCACCATCTCCGGTTCCGACTTCGTCGAGATGTTCGTCGGTGTCGGCGCATCCCGGGTGCGCGACCTGTTCGAGCAGGCCAAGCAGAACAGCCCCTGCATCATCTTCGTCGACGAGATCGACGCGGTCGGCCGCCAGCGCGGTGCCGGCCTCGGCGGCGGTCACGACGAGCGCGAGCAGACCCTCAACCAGCTGCTCGTCGAGATGGACGGGTTCGGCGACCGGCAGGGCATCATCCTCATCGCCGCGACGAACCGCCCCGACATCCTCGACCCCGCGCTGCTGCGTCCCGGCCGCTTCGACCGCCAGATCCCGGTGACCAACCCGGACCTCGCCGGCCGCCGCGCGATCCTCCAGGTGCATTCCAAGGGCAAGCCGATCGACCAGAACGCCGACCTCGAAGGTCTGGCGAAGCGCACGGTCGGCATGTCCGGCGCCGACCTGGCGAACGTCGTCAACGAGGCCGCGCTGCTCACCGCCCGCGAGAACGGCACGGTGATCACCGAGGCGATCCTCGAGGAATCCGTCGACCGCGTGATCGGCGGTCCGCGCCGCAAGAGTCGCATCATCAGCGAGCACGAGAAGAAGATCACCGCCTACCACGAGGGTGGACACACCCTCGCCGCGTGGGCGATGCCCGACATCGAGCCCGTGTACAAGGTGACGATCCTCGCGCGCGGCCGCACCGGCGGTCACGCCATGACCGTTCCCGAGGACGACAAGGGCCTGATGACCCGATCCGAGATGATCGCGCGTCTCGTCATGGCGATGGGTGGCCGTGCCGCCGAGGAACTCGTGTTCCACGAGCCCACCACCGGCGCGTCGTCCGACATCGACCAGGCCACCAAGATCGCCCGGGCGATGGTCACCGAGTACGGCATGAGCGCCAAGCTCGGCGCGGTGCGCTACGGGCAGGAACAGGGCGACCCGTTCCTCGGCCGGTCCATGGGACAGGCATCGGACTACTCGCACGAGGTGGCCCGCGAGATCGACGAGGAGGTCCGCAACCTCATCGAGGCGGCCCACACCGAAGCGTGGGCGATCCTCAACGAGTACCGCGACGCGCTCGACGCGCTCGCCGGGGAACTGCTCGAACACGAGACGCTCACCCGCAAGGACCTCGAGCGGATCCTCGCGTCCGTGGAGAAGCGTCCACGCATCACCGCGTTCAACGACTTCGGCGAACGCATCCCGTCGGATCGCCCGCCGATCAAGACCCCCGCGGAGCTCGCCGCCGAACGCGGTGAGCCGTGGCCGCCGCAGCCCGCGGTCCCGAACCTCGCGAAGCCGCAGCCGCTGCCCTCACAGCCGGTGACGCAGCAGCAGGCGCCCCAGCAGCCGGTGATGCCGCATCCGGAACCGGCCCAGCAGCCGGAGCCCTCCCGGTCGGCCACCTCGCAGCAGTACCCGCAGGCCGGCGGTCCCGGTGGGTACGGGACTCCGCCGCAGGGCCCGGGCAACGGCTATCCCGCGCCGCAGCCCGTCCCTGCTTCCGAGCCGATGCCCGGTTTCCCGCAGCCCGGCCAGTACTCCGGCGGGCCGCGGCACGCGACCCGGCCCGACTACGGCGCTCCCGCAGGATGGTCGGCGCCTGGGTGGCCGCCGCAGGAGCCCGAACAGCCACGCAGCACGTATCCCGGCTACCCTCAGTGGACTCAGCCTGCGCGTCCCGCCGACGCCGGCGATCGGCAGGACGAGAATCAGCAGGCACCGGAGCCGCCGCCCACGCAGCCCTGGGAGGGGCCGACCGGCCCGCGCTGAGCCGATTTCAACGAGAGTGGAGGACGGTCGGGTGTCGGTGAACCACCTGGATAGCACTGGGACTGCCGTGACGGCGCCGGGCGACGAGGAGCAGCTGAGTCTGGCGACCGGCCGGGCCTTCGATCAGGCCCGGGCCGAAGCCGCGGTCCGCGAACTGCTCATCGCGGTCGGTGAGGACCCCGACCGGGAAGGGCTGCTGGACACCCCGCGCCGCGTCGCGCGCGCATACCGCGAAGTGTTCGCCGGGCTGTACACGGATCCGGACGAGGTGCTCAACACGACGTTCGACGAAGGTCACCAGGAACTCGTCCTCGTCCGCGACATTCCGCTGTACTCCACCTGCGAACACCACCTGGTGTCCTTCCACGGCGTCGCGCACGTCGGCTACATCCCCGGCCCCACCGGGCGGGTCACGGGACTGTCCAAGCTGGCGCGGCTCGTCGATCTCTATGCGAAGCGCCCGCAGGTGCAGGAACGGCTCACCAGCCAGGTCGCCGACGCGATCGTCCGCAAGCTCGATCCGCGCGGCGCGATCGTCGTCGTCGAGGCCGAACACCTGTGCATGGCGATGCGCGGCATCCGGAAGCCCGGCGCCAGCACCACGACGTCGGCGGTGCGCGGGTTGTTCCAGACCAGCTCGGCGTCCCGCGCCGAAGCCCTGGATCTGATCCTGCGCCGGTGAGCGCGCTGCAGAACCTGAGACGCCCGGTCGTCATGGGTGTTCTCAACGTGACCAGCGATTCGTTCTCGGACGGTGGTCGCTACCTGGATCGCGACGCGGCGATCGCACACGGACTGGAACTGCGGGCGCTCGGCGTCGACATCGTCGACGTCGGTGGTGAATCGACCAGGCCGGGCGCGCAGCGCGTCGACGCCGAGGTCGAGGCGGGCCGCGTCGTCCCGGTGATCGAGGCGCTCGCCGCCGAAGGTGTCGTGACCAGCGTCGACACGATGCGCGCGTCGGTCGCCGAAGCGGCGATCGCGGCGGGCGTGACGCTGGTCAACGACGTGTCGGGTGGTCGCGCCGACGCGGACATGGCCACGGTCGTCGCGTCCGCGGGCGTGCCGTGGATTCTCATGCACTGGCGGCCGGCGGACGGATTCGTTCATGCCGGCGGTTCCACGCACTACGACGACGTCGTGCGCGAGGTGCGCGACGAGCTGCTCACCCAGGTGGATGTGGCGGTCGCTGCCGGGGTGGACCCGCAGGATCTGATCCTCGATCCCGGCCTCGGATTCGTGAAGCAGCCGGACCACAACTGGGAACTGCTGCGGCGGTTGCCGGAGCTGACCGAGCTCGGATTCCCGGTGCTCATCGGCGCATCCCGCAAGCGATTCCTCGGTTCGCTGCTCGCCGACGCCGACGGCAATCCCCGCCCGCCCGCAGGACGCGAGGTCGCGACCGCGGTGGTGTCGGCGCTCGCGGTCACCCACGGCGCGTGGGGGGTGCGCGTGCACGACGTGCGGTCGTCGCTCGACGCGCTCGCGGTCGCAGGGGCCTGGCAGCGGGGTAGTGCGGCAGGAGAGGCGGAATGAGCGATCGGATCGAACTGCGCGGCCTGCGGGTGCGCGGCAACCACGGAGTGTTCGAGCACGAGAAGCGCGACGGTCAGGACTTCGTGATCGACATCGTCGTCTGGACCGACCTCGCGCCCGCCGCGGCGAGCGACGCCCTCGAGGACACGCTCCACTACGGGATCCTCGCCGAACGCGCCGCCGCGATCGTCGCCGGCCCGTCCCGGGACCTGATCGAGACGGTGGCGGGGGAGATCGCCGACGACGTGCTCACCGACCCGCGGGTCGAGCGGGTCGAGGTCACCGTGCACAAGCCGTCCGCCCCCATCCCGCTGACGTTCGGGGACGTCGCGGTCGTTGTCGATCGGACGCGGCAGCCATGAGCCGGGCGGTGCTGTCCATCGGGTCGAACCTGGGGGATCGGCTCGCGCATCTGCGCTCGGTCACCGAGGCGCTGGGCGATCGGATCGTCGCGGTCTCACCCGTGTACACGACGGCACCGTGGGGTGGAGTCGACCAGCAGGATTTTCTCAACGCCGTCGTGGTCGCCGACGACCCGGAGCTCGACAGCCGGGGCTGGTTGCGTCTCGGACAGCAGCTCGAAGCCGCCGCCGACCGGGTGCGGGTGCAGCGGTGGGGGCCGCGCAGCCTCGACGTCGACGTGGTGACGTGCGACGAGATCGTCAGCGACGACCCGGAACTGACGTTGCCGCATCCGCGGGCGCATCAGCGCGCGTTCGTACTGGTGCCGTGGCTCGACGTCGCACCGGACGGCACGCTCACCGTCGACGGTGAACGCAGGCCGCTGACGGACTGGCTCGCCGACCTCGACGACGCCGAACGCGCCGGGGTGCACCGCACGGATCTCCGGCTCGGCTTTCACCCCGAAGACCGGGAACCCGACGAGGGGGAGCGCCGGTGCTGAAAGCGACACGTATCCGCGACCTGCTGGCCTTGGCGCTGCTCGCCGCGGTCGTGTCGTGGTTGCTGGTCCGCGTCCTGTACGGATCGCTGCCGCCGATTCCCGTCTACGCGGGTGCCTCGCTGTACCCGGTGGCAGTGCTCGAAGTGGTGCTGGCCTTCATGATCCGCTCGCGCGTCGGCAAGCGGGAGATCGGCGACGGGCCGCGCCAGCTGCATCCGATCACGGCGGCCCGCGCGGTCGCGCTCGCGAAGGCGTCCGCGCTCGTCGGTTCCGCGGCCTTCGGGGTCTGGGTGGGTTTCCTGCTGTACCTGCTGCCGCAGCGGTCGTTCCTCCAGGCCGCCTCCGAGGACACCGCCGGCGTGGTGGTCGGAGCGATCGGCGCCGTCCTGCTCGTCGCGGCGGCCCTGTGGCTCGAGCACTGCTGCAAGACGCCCGAGGACCCCGGCGAGCCCGCGACCTGAGATCCCCGCCATCGAGTCTCGGGGATCGCGCCCGGGACCAGTACCCTTGTCCGCATGGGCAGCTCGGGCCGGGACAGGAACGAACGTCGGCAATGGCGCAGCGCGAGTTCGATGATCGTCGCGGCGCTCCTCGCCCTCGCCATGGTGGCGTCGCTGTTCCTGGTCTTCAGTCAGAGCGTTCAGCTGCTGCGCGTCGGCATCGTCGTCGCACTGTGGGCCGCGACGATCGGGGCGATCGCGATGACGAAATACCGTCGCGAATCCGCCCTCGAGAAGGCCAAGGTCGAGGATCTCAAGACCGTCTACGAACTGCAGCTCGAGCGGGAGATCTCGGCGCGGCGCGAATACGAACTGACCGTGGAGCAGAAGGTCCGTTCGCAGATGAAGGTCGAGGCCGACGAAATGGCCCAGCTGCGTGCCGAACTCGCCGCGCTGCGCCGCAACCTCGAGATGCTGTTCGACGGACGCATGCCGGAGGACCGCACCGCGCTGAACGCCGTCGTGAAGCCTGTTCAGGAGATCGGGACGCGCCCGAATTCGTCACAGGTCAGTGCCCCGCGGCCGGCGGGTCCGGCGTTCGCATCCCCGGACGACGAACCGCTCACTGCGGAGACGACCGCGGTGACGTCGGATCCGGCCGACCCGCCGCACACGGCCGAACCGCCCAAGCCGACCGGAACGCCGAAGCCGACCGGAGCGCCGAAGCCGACCGGAGCGCCGAAGCCGCGGGTCGCGCCGTCCGGGCAGGAGAAGGGATCCGGGAAGGATCCGGATTCCCGTCCGGACGCGCCCGCTCCCGAAGGCCTGCACGAAGCGCCCGGTGAGTCCGCCGTCGTCCTGCCGGACGCACCTCCGAACGGGCGTCGAGCCCGCCGGCTCCGGGCCGAGGCGGCCGGTGAGGAGAGCGCGCAGCAGGGCCGCAGCGTCGCCGAGATCCTCGCGTCGCTGTCCACGGAGCGCTGATCGGGGACCTTTTCGACCCCGACCGGGAGTCTCTCCGGGGGTCGCCCGCCCTTGCGGTGAGGCGTAGATCACGCCCGGCACCCGTGGCCGACGCAGATCGCGCCGCGCTATTGTCGGGCAGAACGTCTGGTACCCGCCGAGCGGGACTGGAACGAACGAGAGGACTCCCGTGAATTCCTTCGGGATCACAAACGCGCCTGCCCCCGCACGCCTCACCGTCGGAATCGTCTCCGCCGGTCGTGTGGGCACCGCGATCGGCGCGGCACTCGAGAAGGTCGGCCACGTGGTCGTGGCCTGTTCCGCCGTGTCCGAAGCGTCCAAGCATCGGGCCCGGACCCGCCTGCCCGATTCCGAGATCCTGCCCGTCGACGTCGTCGCGGGCCGCTGCAACCTGCTGATTCTCGCTGTTCCCGACTCCGAACTGGCCGAGCTCGTCACGGGCCTCGCCGCGACCGGAGCGGTACCGCGGGGCACGATCGTCGCCCACACCTCGGGAGCCAACGGCATCGGGGTGCTGGCACCGCTCACCGAGCAGGGTGTGGTGCCGCTCGCGATCCACCCGGCCATGACGTTCACCGGCCACGACGAGGACACGGCCCGGCTGTCCTCCGCGTGCTTCGGGATCACCGCCGCCGACGACATCGGCTACGCGATCGCGCAGTCCCTGGTCCTCGAGATCGGCGGGGAACCGGTCCGGGTACGCGAGGACCTGCGCCCGCTCTACCACGCGGCGCTGGCCCACGGCAGCAACCACCTCGTCACCCTCGTCGTCGACGCCGTCGCGGCACTGCGCGTCGCGCTCGAGGGCCAGGAACTGCTCGGCCAGCAGCTCGTCGACGACGATCCCGGCGGGGTCGCCGAACGGGTGCTGCAGCCGCTGCTCGTCGCCGCTCTCGACAACGCGTTGCGTCGCGGTCCGTCGGCGTTGACCGGCCCGGTCGCGCGCGGTGACGTCGCGGCGGTCGCCACGCATCTGCAGGTGCTCGACGAGGTGGATCCGCGCATCGCCGCGGGCTACCGGGCACTGTCGCTGCGGTCGGCGCAGCGTGCAGGCTCGAAACCGGAGCTGATCGAGCTCCTCGAAGGGAATGATCACGGTGAGTGAAACGGGACGGGGCGGGTACGTGCGCGGTGAACTGACCGTGCATCACGATCCCGCTGCCTTGACGAAGGTGACCAAGGCGCTGCGCGGCGTCGGACGGACGGTCGCGCTGGTGCCGACCATGGGTGCGCTGCACTCCGGTCATCTGGAACTGGTGCGTCAGGCCAAGCTGACCGGCGCCGTCGTGGTCGTCTCGATCTTCGTCAATCCGCTCCAGTTCGGTGAGAACGAGGACCTCGACGCCTACCCCCGCACCCTCGACGCGGATCTCGCGTTGCTGCGCGAGGCCGGGGTCGAGCTGGCGTTCGTGCCGACCGTGTCGGCGATGTACCCGGAGGGGCGCCGCACGATGATCCACCCGGGTCCGCTCGGTGCGGAACTCGAGGGCGGCAGCCGGCCCACGCACTTCGCGGGCATGCTCACGGTGGTGGCGAAGCTGCTGCAGATCGTCGCGCCGAACACCGCGTACTTCGGTGAGAAGGACTATCAGCAGCTCGCGCTGATCCGGCAGATGGTCGCCGACCTGAACTTCGACGTCCGCATCGTCGGTGTTCCGACGGTGCGGGAACAGGACGGGCTGGCCCTTTCGTCGCGCAACCGCTACCTCGACGAGACGCAGCGGCAGACCGCGACCGTGCTGTCCGCCGCGCTCGTCGCGGGGGCGCACGCGGCGGCCGGTGGCGCCGAGGCGATCCTCACGGCCGCCCGCGAGGTGCTCGCGTCCGCGCCGGAGATCGAGCTCGACTACCTCGAGTTGCGCGGTGTCGATCTCGGAGAGCCGCCCGAGCGTGGCGACGGCCGTCTGCTGGTGGCCGCGCGAGTCGGGACCACCCGGCTCATCGACAACGTCGGTGTCGCGATCGGCACCGGCTTCCTGGAACGGGCGACCGGACCGGTCGACCCGGCCGTCGACGACCTCCTGAATCGCTGAACAAGCAGAACCAGAACGACAAGAGCTGAGGCAATACATGTTTCGCACCATGATGAAGTCGAAGATCCACCGCGCCACGGTTACTCACGCGGACCTGCACTACGTGGGTTCGGTGACCGTCGACCAGGACCTGATGGATGCCGCCGATCTGCTCGAGGGCGAGCAGGTCTGCATCGTCGACATCGACAACGGCAATCGTCTCGAGACGTACGTCATCGCGGGCGAGCGCGGGTCCGGGATCATCGGGATCAACGGTGCCGCAGCACGTCTGGTGAGCCCCGGCGACCTGGTCATCCTCATCGCCTACGGAGTGATGAACGAGCAGGAGTGCAAGGACTACGCTCCGCGCGTGGTGTTCGTCGACGCCGACAACCGCCAGGTGGAGCTGGGCAGCGATCCGGCGCACGCCCCGGAGGGCTCGGGCCTGATCACCCCGCGCATGCTCGCCACCCTCGACTCCGGTTCGTTGGTGTAACGGTGCTGCTCGCCGTCGACGTCCGGAACACCAATATCGTTCTGGGTCTGTTCACCGGCAGCGGTTCGCACGCAAAACTGCTGCAGGACTGGCGAGTTCGCACCGACCCCCGGGTGACGGGGGACGAGCTCGCGTTGCTGTTCCGCGGGTTGCTCGGTGAGGACGTCGACCGGATCACCGCGGTGTCCGCGCTGTCGACCGTGCCGTCGGTACTCCGTGAACTGCGCGGCATGCTCGGCCGGTACTGGGCGGAGGTGCCGCACGTGGTCGTCGAACCCGGTGTGCGCACCGGTGTGCCGCTGCTCGTCGACAACCCCAAGGAGGTCGGCGCCGACCGGATCGTCAACAGCCTTGCCGCGCACCACTTCTACGGTGGTCCGTGCATCGTCGTCGATTTCGGTACGTCCACGTGCGTCGACGTGGTTTCCGGCAAGGGCGAGTTCCTCGGCGGTGCAATCGCGCCCGGTGTCGAGATCTCGATGGACGCGCTCGCGTCGCAGGGTGCGGCGCTGCGGAAGGTCGAACTCGCGCGACCGCGCGGGGTGGTCGGGAAGAACACCGTCGAATGCATGCAGTCCGGCGCGGTTTTCGGATTCGCGGGCATGGTCGACGGTCTCGTGCGCCGCGTGCGCGCCGAGGTTCCCGGATTCGACCGCGACGACGTCGCGGTGATCGGCACGGGTGACTGCGCGCCGCTGATCATGCCGGAGGCGACGACGATCGAGCATCACGAGCCGGATCTGACGCTCGAGGGATTGCGCCTGGTGTTCGAGCGGAACCAGGCCCGGCGTTCCGCACGTCACGGTTCTACGGGTTCCCCCACTCGCGAATCTGTGTAAGAATGGTCGCCGTGATCCGCTGCATGAACGCCCAGGAGTGTTGTCGAGGCTGACGTCCGCCTCGACCGATTACACATTCCTGGGAGTTTTCTCATGCGCGCTGCGCTTGCTGTTTCTGCACCTTTCATCGCTTCCCCCGCTTCGGATTCCGTCGGCTTTCTGCCGCTGACCACCGAGCGGACCTACCCCACGGAGCTCGCCGCCGCTGTTGCCCGCGGCGCCGTCGTCGTCGACATCCGCACCTCGGCCGAGCGCACCGTTCAGGGCACGCTTCCGGGTGCACTCGCGATCGACGCCGCGCTTCTGACCCGGCGTCTCGACCCGGCCGCCGGAGCCGAGAGCCTGGCGCTCGCCGTCGACCACGACGTCGAATGGGTCGTCGTTTCCGCGGACGGACCCGCCGCACACCGCGCGGTCGCGTCCCTGCAGGAGATCGGATTGCGCCGCGCGACCGGCCTCGTCGGTGGGTACGCCGCGATCAAGACGGCCGGTCTGGTCGACGCTGTCACTCGCGCGCAGCACATCGCGGAGGACGTGGCGCGCGTCACCGCTCACTGACCGCTTCTCTCTTCGGGCACTGACCTCGGGTTCCTCCGAGGAGGTCTGCGAATTCGTGCCTGCGGGTTCCGATAGTCTGGTTACCCGTGAGTGATGCCAGCGTTCAGCAGCCCGACGACACCCCCGAGCAGATCCGGGTCCGCCGCGAGAAGCGCGAACGACTCCTGGCGCAGGGCAAGGACGCGTATCCCGTCGTCGTGCCCCGCACCCACACTCTCGCGGAGATCCGTGCGAAGTACCCCGATCTCGAACCCGACAGCACCACCGGCGAGCAGGTCGGTGTCGCCGGCCGGGTGATGTTCTTCCGCAACACCGGCAAGTTGTGCTTCGCGACCCTGCAGGAGGGTGACGGCACGCAGTTGCAGGTCATGCTGAGCCTGGCCGGTGTCGGCGAGGAGTCGCTGGCCGCCTGGAAGGCCGACGTGGACCTGGGCGACTTCGTGTTCGTGCACGGTGAGGTCATCAGCTCCCGTCGCGGTGAGCTGAGCGTCATGGCCGACACCTGGCAGATGGCTGCGAAGTCGCTGCGCCCGATGCCTGTCGCCCACAAGGAGATGAGCGAGGAGTCGCGGGTCCGGCAGCGGTACGTCGACCTGATCGTGCGCCCGGAGGCGCGGGCGAACGCGCGGATGCGTGTCGCGGTGGTGCGGGAACTGCGCAATGCGCTCGAACGTCGCGGATTCCTCGAGGTCGAGACCCCGATGCTGCAGACGCTGCACGGCGGTGCCGCCGCGCGACCGTTCGTCACCCATTCGAACGCCCTCGACATCGATCTGTACCTGCGCATCGCACCGGAGTTGTTCCTCAAGCGTTGCGTCGTCGGTGGAATCGACAAGGTCTTCGAGATCAACCGGAATTTCCGCAACGAGGGCGCGGACTCGACGCATTCACCGGAATTTTCGATGCTCGAAACGTACGAGGCATACGGAACGTACGACGATTCGGCGCGCATGATCCGCGAGATCATTCAGGAGGTCGCATTCGCGGTCTTCGGCTCGTACGTGGTAACCCTCGCCGACGGAACCGAGTACGACCTCGGTGGCGAATGGAAGACCCTCGAGATGTATCCGTCGTTGTCCGAGGCGATCGGCACCGATGTGACGCCGGACACCACGGTCGAGGAATTGCTGGAACTTGCGGGGCGGGTGGGGCTCGAGGTCCCGAAGGACAAGGGATACGGCCACGGCAAGCTCGTGGAGGAATTGTGGGAGCACATGTGCGGCGATCAGCTGTACCAGCCCACGTTCGTCCGTGACTTCCCGGTCGAGACGTCACCGCTCACACGCGATCACCGCAGCATTCCCGGCGTGACCGAGAAGTGGGATCTGTATGTGCGCGGATTCGAACTGGCAACCGGATATTCGGAACTCGTGGACCCGGTGATCCAGCGCGAGCGTTTCGTCGATCAGGCGCGTCTGGCAGCGGCGGGTGACGACGAGGCCATGGTTCTGGACGAAGATTTCCTCGCCGCAATGGAACAGGGTATGCCGCCCACCACCGGTACGGGTATGGGAATCGATCGGTTGCTCATGGCACTCACCGGACTCGGAATCAGGGAAACCATCCTGTTTCCAATTGTTCGTCCGTCCGCTCGCTAATTCCGCACCCCGACCGGAATCGGTATTGCCCTTGTGAAATTCGCATGTACTCTTGTGCCCGTACCCGGGGGGCTGGGCGTTTCATTCGAGAGGATTTGCGGCACATGGCGAAGAAGGTCACCGTCACGCTGATCGACGATGTGGATCAGGAATCGGCGGCAGACGAGACCGTGGAATTCGGGATCGACGGGGTCACATACGAGATCGATCTGTCCGACGAAAATGCCGCGAAACTGCGCGAGCAATTGGAATTCTGGGTCGAGCACGCCCGGAAGGTCGGCGGCCGGAAGCGTCCGAAGGCGGTTCCGGCAGCACCGGCCGGGCGGAAGTCCTCCCGGACGGCCACCCCGAATCGGGAGAAGAGCGCCGTCATTCGGGAATGGGCCCGCGAGAACGACTACGCAGTTTCGGCACGCGGACGTATCTCCGCGGAAATTGTCGAGGCCTACAACGAAGCCCACGCATAGGCAGCTGTAGGACCGAAGACGGACGAACGAGGCGTCACCCGGAATTACCCGGGTGGCGCCTCGCCGCTTCTGCCGTCCGAATCCGGGTGCGTGCTGGGCGATCGGAGGCGCGCGCGGGCCCCGCGGGGTGTTCGCTTCAGGCGTAGAGCTTGCGGAAACGTATCGGCGACGTGCAGCGTTAGCACTCGTGACCGGGTTTCGAAGTTCCGCTCAACCGGGTAGAGGGGGAGCGGGCCGAAACCACGGCAACTAGAGTGTCAAGTGGGGTCGTGGAACCTTCGCCGGTTCGACGACGACTCGAGTGCCGGAGCGAAACGCGGCAGTCGGGTCCGGAACAATCCTCGTACCGGATCCGCAGGCCGGAGAGTGTGAGGGAGTGCGATGTTCGAAAGGTTCACCGATCGCGCGCGGCGCGTCGTCGTCCTGGCTCAGGAAGAGGCCAGGATGCTCAACCACAACTACATCGGCACGGAGCACATCCTCCTCGGCCTCATCCACGAGGGTGAGGGCGTGGCCGCGAAGTCGCTCGAGTCGTTGGGGATCTCGCTGGAAGGTGTGCGCAGCCAGGTCGAGGAGATCATCGGCCAGGGGCAGCAGGCTCCGTCCGGGCACATCCCGTTCACGCCCCGTGCCAAGAAGGTCCTGGAGCTGAGCCTGCGTGAGGCGCTGCAGCTCGGGCACAACTACATCGGAACCGAGCACATCCTGCTCGGCCTGATCCGCGAAGGTGAGGGTGTCGCGGCCCAGGTGCTGGTCAAGCTCGGGGCCGACCTCAACCGCGTGCGTCAGCAGGTCATCCAGCTGCTGTCCGGCTACCAGGGCAAGGAACCCCAGGAGACGGGCACGAGCCGCGGCGAGGCCGGCACCCCGTCGACGTCGCTCGTGCTGGATCAGTTCGGCCGCAACCTCACGCAGGCTGCGCTCGAGGGCAAGCTCGATCCGGTCATCGGCCGCGCGAAGGAAATCGAGCGGGTCATGCAGGTCCTGTCCCGCCGCACCAAGAACAACCCGGTGCTCATCGGCGAGCCGGGTGTCGGCAAGACCGCCGTCGTCGAAGGCCTGGCGCAGGCCATCGTCAACGGCGAGGTCCCCGAGACCCTCAAGGACAAGCAGCTCTACACCCTCGACCTCGGTTCGCTGGTCGCCGGTTCCCGCTACCGCGGTGACTTCGAGGAACGCCTGAAGAAGGTCCTCAAGGAGATCAACAGCCGCGGCGACATCATCCTGTTCATCGACGAGCTGCACACGCTGGTCGGTGCGGGTGCCGCCGAGGGCGCGATCGACGCCGCGTCGATCCTCAAGCCGAAGCTGGCCCGCGGTGAGCTGCAGACCATCGGTGCGACCACCCTCGACGAGTACCGCAAGTACATCGAGAAGGACGCCGCCCTGGAGCGTCGTTTCCAGCCGGTGCAGGTCGGTGAGCCCACGGTCGAGCACACCATCGAGATCCTCAAGGGTCTGCGCGACCGGTACGAGGCGCATCACCGCGTCTCGATCACCGACAAGGCGCTCGTTGCCGCCGCGACCCTCGCGGACCGGTACATCAACGACCGCTTCCTGCCGGACAAGGCGATCGACCTGATCGACGAGGCCGGCGCACGGATGCGTATCCGCCGGATGACCGCGCCGCCGGACCTCCGCGAGTTCGACGACCGGATCGCCGACGCCCGTCGCGAGAAGGAATCCGCGATCGACGCGCAGGACTTCGAGAAGGCCGCAAGCCTGCGAGACAAGGAGAAGCAGCTCGTCGCCCAGCGCGCCGAGCGCGAGAAGCAGTGGCGTGCGGGTGACCTCGACGTCATCGCCGAGGTGGACGAAGAGCAGATCGCGGAAGTCCTCGCGAACTGGACCGGTATCCCGGTGTTCAAGCTCACCGAGGAGGAGACCACGCGTCTGCTCCGCATGGAGGACGAGCTGCACAAGCGGATCATCGGCCAGGAGGACGCGGTCCGGGCCGTGGCCCGGGCGATCCGTCGTACCCGTGCCGGCCTGAAGGACCCGAAGCGTCCGTCCGGCTCGTTCATCTTCGCCGGCCCGTCCGGTGTCGGTAAGACCGAGCTGTCCAAGGCGCTCGCGAACTTCCTGTTCGGTGAGGACGACGCGCTCATCCAAATCGACATGGGCGAGTTCCACGACCGCTTCACGGCGTCCCGTCTGTTCGGTGCGCCTCCCGGATACGTGGGCTACGAGGAAGGTGGCCAGCTCACCGAGAAGGTGCGCCGGAAGCCGTTCTCCGTCGTCCTGTTCGACGAGATCGAGAAGGCCCACCAGGAGATCTACAACACGCTCCTGCAGGTCCTCGAGGACGGCCGTCTCACCGACGGTCAGGGTCGCACCGTCGACTTCAAGAACACGGTGCTGATCTTCACCTCGAACCTGGGCACGTCCGACATCTCGAAGGCCGTCGGCCTGGGCTTCTCGGCCGGTTCCGGCGAGGCGTCGAACTACGAGCGGATGAAGAACAAGGTCCACGACGAGCTCAAGAAGCACTTCCGCCCCGAGTTCCTCAACCGCATCGACGACATCATCGTCTTCCACCAGCTGACTCAGGAGCAGATCATCGAGATGGTCGACCTGATGGTCGGCCGGGTCGAGGCGCAGCTCAAGAACAAGGACATGGGCATCGAGCTCACGGAGAAGGCGAAGGCACTGCTCGCCAAGCGGGGCTTCGATCCGGTTCTGGGTGCGCGGCCGCTGCGTCGCACCATCCAGCGCGAGATCGAGGATCAGCTTTCCGAGAAGATCCTGTTCGGCGAGATCGGCCCCGGCCAGATCGTCCTGGTCGATGTCGACGGCTGGGACGGCGAGGGCGCCGGCGAGAACGCGAAGTTCACGTTCACGCCGAGCGAGAAGCCGGCCGAGGTGCCGGACACCCCGGCGGTGGCACTGGCCAAGTCCACCGAGGGTGAGGCGGACGCCGGATAACCGGTTCCGGACACAGGGAGGGGCGGTACCCGTACGGGTACCGCCCCTCTCGTTTGCTCGGAGTCTCAGGTGCGTTCGCGCCGCACCCAGGGCGCGGTGTCGCGTCCGAGCCAGTTCGCGAGGCGTTCGGTGGCCCCGGCGCCCGGGGCGGGCTCGACCGGAGGGCCGAACGGCAGGCCGTCGCGGGGAGACGCCGGCAGGGCGAGTCGCATCACCTCGAGGGCCGCTTCGGCCAGGGGCGGGTCGGCTTCGGCCTCCTGGCCGGTGGCCACGGCGAGATCCCAGCCGTGGACGATCAGCTCGTCGAGTTCGACGAGCACCGCGATCCGGCCGGGGAAGGTGCCCCACGGAGCGGTGACCGGCTTGTAGAGCAGAGCATCGTCGTTCCACACCTGCCAGTAGTGCTCGATGGACCTGTCCAGGAGGGCGGGCCATTCGTCGTCCGCGGCGGTGAGGGATTCCGGGATCGTGCGCGGGTCGCCTCCCGAGCCGACGGCAGCGCTGCGTTCGAGCGTCGACGCGAGGTGCCCGAGGAGGGTGCGGACGTCGAACTCGGGGCACGGCGTCGGGGCCGTCATGTGGTCGGGACCGACGTTCTCGACGATCCGGCGCGCCCGATCGGCGGCGGCACGGACGAGCGGGCGGGGGTCCTGTTGTGGCGTGGTCACGCAGCCCATCCTGCGCCCGCGGTTTCCGGTTCGTGATCGGTTCGGCGGACTACCTGCCGATGCCGGGCATGTGGGCGGTCAGCGTCGACAGCGTGCTCGCCACGATCTCGGTGAGTTCGCCGGGCCGGATGTCGAGCGTGCCGTCGAGCCATCCGCGGACGAGTTCGACGGCGCCGGCCATGACGACAACCGCGCACAACTCCGCCTGGCGGGAATCGAGTCGCGTGCCCACCGCATCGCTCTGCTTCGCGAGTTCGTCCGCCGCGGCCCGGATGAAGGCGCTCTTGCGTTCGGCGAGCGGGGGAGCGTCGGAGATGAGGAATCGTCCCTGCTGGGGGTTGCGTTCGACCGCCCCGACGATCGCTCCGACCGCGGCCCGGGCCTTCTCGTGCAGGTCGTCGGGAGCCGAGGCGATCGCGGCGACGGCGCCCGCGAGCAGTTCGGCGCCGAGCTCGTCGTAGGTGGTGGTCACGAGATCGTTCATGTCGGTGAAGCTCTCGTAGAAGAATCGCGGACCGATTCCGGCGGTGGCCGCGACCTTCCGGACCGTGGCGGCCGACCATCCTTCGGCTGCGACCACCTCGATCACCGCGTTCTCGAGGCGTTTGCGGCGTTCGGCGCGCCGGTCGGCCGGTGCGACGCCGCGGTACGCGCGGTGGGTTTCGGGCTCGGACACATCCGCGAGTCTGTCACACGCGACGTTTCCGGAATCTTCAGATTCCGGAATCAAGTGTTTACGAAATTCGGTATTCCTGCGATAGTCGGTGGCCGAATCCGGACGAGGAGAAACCGTGACGATCGAGGCTCCGCTGCCCACCCGCCCGACGAGCATCCGCCTGTCGACGAGCCGCCTGCACGACCGAGCCGATCGGCTCGCACCGAAACCGATCCTGAGCGAGGGCGCTCCCCGGCTGGCGATGTCGCTCCTCGTCGGCGACTCGGTGCGGCCCACCCGTGCGCAGGCCCGGGCGTTCGCCAGGTTCGCGAACACCTGCGATCCGGTGGCGGACGATCTCGTCGCCGCGATGCGCCGCGACCGCACCCGGATCCGTGCGCAGTTCGAGCAGGCACTCGAGCACGGCATCGAGACCGTGGACGATCCCGCTCCCGAGGTGCAGGCGTTCATCGATGCCCTCGACGACGTGCCGTTCTGGGTCGACTACGACAAGCTGGATCTCGCCGCGCAGGCGATCGCACGGATGCCGGTGAGCACCCTCCTGGCGTTCACCACCGCCATCGCCTTCCCCGCCAGCTACGTCTCGCCGCGCGTCAACGACGTGCTGCTGCGCGGCGGCGACCTCGCGAAGCGCGCCGCGGCACGGATCGTGGAGACGGTCTCGTGGTCGATGGACTGCACGGCCCGCGGCGGGATGGAGCGATTCGGGGAGGGGACGAAGAACACCGCCCGGGTGCGCGTCGTCCACGCCTACATCCGCGCCGGGATCGACCGCGTCGACGATTGGAACACCGACACCCACGGCAGGCCCGTCAATCAACTGCACTACTGCGTGACGATGATTCCGATCGCCGGCGTCGCCCTGGCCGTCATGGCCGCCGGGCACTGGTACTCGCGACGGGAACGGGACGCGATCGTGCACCTGTACCGGTACGTCGCGCACACCATGGGGGTGACGGCCGAACTCCAGGTCACCTCGCTGGACGAGCTTCTTCGTCTCATCTGGCTTGCGGTCTGGTCGGAGGTGGATCCCGACGACTCGTCGCGGGCGCTGACCGAGGCGGCGCTGAAGGCCGTGCCCCGGATCTACGGTGTCGACGGTCCCGGACCTGCGAACCGCATCAAGAGCTGGGCGCACTACCACTTCCACGCCGACCTGGCCCGCCTGTCACTCGGTTCCGGCTACTCCGACGCCGTGGGAATTCCGCGGCTGAGTCCGATGGCGGCCCTGTATCCGCTGTGGTTCGCGCGCAATCTCGTCCGCGACCGTCTGAGCGTCGCCGTGCCGGGAGGCGCCGCGCGCGCGGCGCGCCGGGGGCACCGCGAGCGCATGCGGGCGATCGGCGAGGTGAAGCAGCGGCTCGACGTCCGGCCGTACGAGCGGGACGGTGCGGTGCACACCGTCGGTGAGCGCGACCGGGAACTGCGAGCGGGCCGGACTCGGTGAACCGTCTGCGGTGAACGCCCCTCGTGAGGCGGGCGAGTCTGCGAGTGTGGTTGGTGAACATGCGACAGCAGAGGCTCGCGAATCCACCACACGAAGGGGAAGATCCTCATGCCCACACGCACCGCACGCACCGCATGGAACGGCGGCCTCCAGGATGGCTCCGGGCAGGTCGAGCTCAGCAGTTCCGGGCGCGGCACGTTCGACGTGTCGTTCCCGAAGCGCGCCGCCGACGACGCCGGCGGCACCACCAGTCCCGAGGAACTCATCGCCGCCGCGCACTCGTCGTGCTACGCGATGCAGTTGTCCGCACTGATCGCCGAGGCCGGGGGAACACCGCAGAGTCTCGAGGTGACCGCCGACGTCTCGCTCGGTCCCGATCCCGCGGGCGGATTCCGGCTCACCGGAATCAATCTGACCGTGCGTGGTGAAGTCGAGGGCCTCGACGCCGCCGGATTCGGCAAGGCCGCCGAGGACGCGAAGGCCGGATGCCCGGTGAGCAAGGCGCTCACTGGAGTCGAGATCACCCTCGACGCGGCGCTGGAGTGAGCCGGCCGAGGGAACATCGCGGCGCCGGTGGCTGTTGCACCGGCACGTGACCTTTGGAGACAACACTGCCCGGATCGAGATCTGGTCCGATATCGCCTGCCCCTGGTGCTACATCGGCAAGCGGCGGTTCGCTGCTGCCCTGAGCGAGTTCGAGCACCGCGACCGCGTGTCGGTGACCTGGCGTTCGTACCAGCTGGCCCCGGACACCCCGGCGGGTCTGCGGCGCCCCGAGATCGATGCGCTGGTCGAGATGAAGGGGATGCCGGCCGAGCAGGTGCGGCAGATGTTCGCGCACGTCGCGAACGTCGCGGCACAGGACGGTCTCGACATCGACTTCGCCACCGTGATCGCGGCGAACACCTTCGACGCGCATCGGCTGCTGCACCTCGCGGGCGATCGGCGTGACGCGCTGCTCGAGGCGCTGTTCCGCGCGCACTTCGTCGAGGGCGAGGTGGTCGACGACCGCGACACGCTCGTGCGGATCGCCGCGTCGGCGGGGCTGGACCCGGAGGCGGTCCGTGCCGGCCTCGACGGCGACGCAGCTGCCGATGCGGTCCGAGCCGACCTGCTCGAAGCCCGGACGCTGGGCGTGACCGGGGTGCCGTTCTTCGTCGCGAATCGCGCCGTGGCCGTCTCGGGAGCTCAACCGAAGGACGTGTTCCTCGCGCTGTTGCAGCGTGCCGTCGACGATGTCGATGCCGCGGAAACGGCCGCCGCCGCCGTGACCGGCGCAGCGGGAGACGGCTGCGCAGTGTGAGTCGGGTACGCGGTGTGAGCCGGGCGCCTCACGGTGGCCGTTCAGGACGGCACCGTGAGGTCCGCCATCGCCCGGAGGAGTGTCGCGGTCGCGGCATCGGCCGGGAAGAACGTCTCGATCGCGATCTCGTCGAGGGTCACGTCGAACGGGGATCCGAACACCGTCGTCGTGTACAGAAGGGACAGGTCCCCGTGCGCGGATGCCACGACGAGGGGCATGGCGAGGTCGTTCGCTGCCGGACCGTCCGCCGCGTCGTGCGCAGGCACGGGGTAGGCGGCCAGTTCGTCGCGCAGCTCGCGTAGCTCCGGTATCGCGGTACGGGACAGCTGGCGGCTCACCCGGCGCACGACGTGGTCGCGCCACCGGGTGAAGTTGCGGATTCTCGGGGCCAGGCCGTCGGGGTGCAGGGTCGCGCGCAGAACGTTGACCGGCGGTTCGAGCAGATGCGGTGCGATGTCCGTGAACATCGACTGCGCGGGCCGATTCGCGGCGAGGAGTTCCCAGCGGACGTCGACCGCCAGCGCCGGGTTGGGTTCGTGTCCGGTGAGAACCGCCTCGACGGCCTCCCGCGCTGCGCCGAGATCGGCGAACGGACGCTCCGGGTACGCCGGGGCGTAGCCGGCGGCGAGGTAGAGCCGGTTCCGCTCGCGAAGCGGAATCTCGAGTTCGTCGGCGAGCTTGTCGAGGACACCCCTCCCGGGTGTCGATCGACCGGTTTCGACGTAGCTGAGATGCCGGGTCGACAGGTCGGCGGCGATCGAGACGTCGAGCTGGGAGCGGCCTCGTCGTTCGCGCCAGGACCGCAGTAGTGGCCCGACCGACTCCGTGCGGATTGCTGACTGTGCGGGCATGACCTCACCCTGCCCGGGTCCGCGCAGCGCTGCAATGACCCCGGAGGTCATCGACGGCCGGCACGGAAGCGGTCCAGGATCGATGATGCCGCACCGAAGCGGCTCGTCACCGAGAGGCAGTGAATGTCATGACCGAAACCACCTCGAAGAGCGAACGATTCGAGCTCTCCGACACGATCGAACGGTACGTCCGATTCTGGAATCCGGGAGCCGACGACGCACTCACCGCCGAAACGCTCGTCGAAGACGTCGAATACTGCGCGCCGGTCGGAGTGCTGACGGGCCCGGCCGCGCTCGTCGACTTCCGCCGGCAGTTCACCGACCACATGGGCAGCTACGAGTTCCGCCGGCGAACCGCACCGGACCTTCACCACGACCGGGCCAGACTGAGCTGGGAACTGGTCACGGCCACGGGGGATTCGTTCGCCGAGGGCACGGATGTGCTCACCATGGCGGACGACGGCCGGGTCCGGGCGGTGACGGTGTTCCTCGATCGACCGCCCGCCGGGTTCCATGCGTGAGGGTGGCCCACGAAAAAGGCAGCCGCGCGCGTGAGGACGCGCGCGGCTGTCGTACTGCTCAGCGGATGTGGGTCAGGACTTCTTGACGTCGAGGACGACCTCGAACTCGAGCAGCGACGCACCGGTAGCGACCGGCTTCTTGGCTTCACCGGCGTGGGCGGCACGGGCATCGCCGTCACGCCACGCGGCGAACGCCTCCTCGGATTCCCACTGCGTCACCACGAAGTAGCGGGTCTCGCCCGCGGTCGGACGCAGCAGCTGGAAACCCAGGAATCCGGGCGACTTGTCCACGGTGCCCGCGCGATTCGCGAATCGCTTCTCCAGTTCGGGGCCTGCGCCCTCCGGGACCTCGATTGCGTTGATCTTCACGACTGCCATGGCGGCGAGCCTACTCCGCTACCTTGTCGGGTGTGTTGCACGACGAAGGTGGTTCCGGACGACCGATCCTGCTGCTGCACGGGCTGATGGGCAGCGCCCGCACATGGCGGCGCCACGTGCCGTGGCTGCGCGACCACGGGCACGTCCACACCTTCGACGCGGCCGCACACGGACGACCCGCCCCGGACGAGCTGACCACCGAAGCGTTCGTGGCCGATCTCGCCCGGCACCTCGACGACGCCGGATTCGACGAACCGCTCGTCGTCATCGGGCATTCGATGGGTGCACTGCACGCCTGGTGCCTGGCCGCCGCACATCCGGACCGGGTGGCGGCTCTCGTTCTCGAGGACATGGCCCCCGACTTCCGTGGCCGCACCGCAGCGGACTGGGCGGCCGTGATCGGCGCCTGGCCGCAGCCGTTTCCGACCGAGGCCGCCGTCCACGACTACTTCGGGCCGGTCGCCGGGCAGTACTTCCTCGACTCGTTCGAACGACGCGACGACGGTTGGTACCTGCACGGCGACGTCGCGACCTTCCGCGACATCTCCGAGGAATGGGGCACCCGGCACTTCTGGGACGAGTGGCGCGCGGTCGAGGCGCCGACGCTGCTCATCGAGGGCGAATACACCATCACGCCCGAAGGTCAGATGCTGCGGATGGCCGACGAACGCCCCGGCACGTCCTACGTGCGCATCGCCGGAGCGGGCCATCTCGTCCACGACGACAAGCCGGAGGACTACCGCGCGGCCGTCGAAGGATTCCTCGCCGCACTCGGCTGACCGTCTGCGCCTTCACCCGCGAGAGCGAAGCGCCCGTCGGTGGTCTGCTCGACGAGCCCGTCGACGAGCAGCGAATGCAACGCGCGGTCGCGCTGGCCCGGGTCGACGAGCCACACGACGTCGAGCGCCGCCCGCTCCACCGGGCCCTCGCTCTCCCGCAGTACCGCCATCAACTTGCCGCGCACCTGGCGGTCGGTCCCGGCGAACTTCTGCACCTTCTTCGGCGGGCCGTCGTGGGCGGGACTGCCGGCCTCGCGCCAGGCGCAACTCGGCAGCGGACAGCGTCCGCATTCGGGGGAGCGGGCGGTGCAGACGGTCGCACCGAGTTCCATCAGTGCCGCAGAGAACGTGGCGGCCCGGGATCGGTTGCGCGGCAACAGGATTTCGACGTCGGCGAGGTCGCGGGTGGTCGACGGATTGCCCGGTTCGGCGCGGCCGTGCACGGCCCGCGCGACGACCCGCCGCACATTGGTGTCGACGACCGGCACCCGCTGCCCGTATGCGAAACACGCGACCGCCCGCGCGGTGTACGCGCCGACGCCGGGCAGGCTCAACAGCGTCTCGACGTCCGCCGGGACCACGTCGCCGTGTTCGGCGGCGAGGACCCCGGCACACTCGTGCAGACGCAGCGCGCGCCGCGGGTAGCCGAGCTTGCCCCACGCCCGCAGCACGTCGGCCTGGCTCGACGCCGCCATCAGCGACGGCACCGGCCAACGCTGCACCCACTGCTCCCAGATCGGCGCGACCCGGGCGACGGGTGTCTGCTGGAGCATCACCTCCGACATGAGGATCTGCCAGCCGGTGACCCCTTCGCGTCGCCACGGAAGATCCCGCGCTTCGGCGGTGTACCAGCGCAGCAGTGCGGACGCGTCGAGGGTCGATCTCACAAGATCTCCTATCGGTGTGTCGGAAGATTGTTTCGCGCCGTTGATCACACCGAACGATCAGCGACATCGGGCCAGGTGAATAATGGCCGCATGCCCAATTCGAATCCCATCTCCGCTTGGAAGGCCCTGACCGAGGGTAACGAGCGGTTCGTGTCCGGTGTCCCGCTGCACCCCAGCCAGAGCATCGACCGCCGCACAGAGCTCGTCGGTGGCCAGAATCCGACGGCAGTGCTGTTCGGTTGCGGCGACTCCCGCGTGGCCGCCGAGATCATCTTCGACCAGGGTCTCGGCGACATGTTCGTCGTCCGGACCGCCGGCCACGTGATCGACAGCGCGGTTCTCGGTTCCATCGAGTACGCCGTCGAGATCCTGAACGTGCCGCTCGTCGTGATCCTCGGACACGACAGCTGCGGTGCCGTGAAGGCCACTGTGTCCGCGTTGGACAAGGGCGACGTCCCTCCGGGATTCATCCGCGACGTCGTCGAGCGGGTCACCCCGTCGGTCCTCATGGGCCGGAGCGAGGGGCTGACCCATCCCGACGAGCTCGAGGCACGCCACGTCGTCGAGACCGCCAAGCTCCTGATGCAGCGGTCCCGGATCATCGCTGATCGCGTCGAGGCCGGTCGTTGCGCCATCGTCGGCGTCACCTACACACTCTCCGACGGTCGCGTCAAGCTCCACAAGCACGTCGGCGACATCGGTGTGACGGTCGACTGACGCGACACGCCGACCTCGGTGTGGCCACGGCCCGAACCTGCACCTACCGTGTGAGTCGTGCTTCAACCGAACGGGCCGCTGCCCCCTGAGATCTACTGGCGCCGCCGCGCACTCGCCGTGGGTGTCGGCTTGGTCGTGCTGGCTCTGGTCGTGTGGCTGGTAATGGCACTGACCGGCGGCGGTGACGACCCCGAGCCGGAGAACACCGCCGCCGAGGTCACGTCGACGACGGCGACCACGACGACGTCCGCCGACGCCACCGCCGAGCCGGCCGCAGCCGGATCCGGCGGTGGGTCGTCGACGGGAACGTCGGCGGGAACGTCGGCGTCCGCCACGACCACCTCGAGCACGACCGCGACGCCGGTCGCCGCGGGGCAGTGCCCCGACCAGTCGCTGGCGGTTCGCGTGACCGCGGATCAGCCGAACTATCGCGTCGGCGACGAACCCGCGTTCACCATCGTCATCACCAACATCGGAACCGAGCAGTGCGAACGCGACCTCGGAGCCGGCCTGCAGCAGGTGCTGGTCTACAGCCTCGACGGGGCGACCCGATTCTGGTCGAACACCGACTGCTTCCCCGAGTCGACCGCGGACGTGCGCACGCTGGCTCCGGGTGACCAGGCGGCGTTCTCGGTGAAGTGGTCCGGCACCACGTCGGCGCCCGGCTGCCAGCAGCCGCGCGAACCGGTCGGTCCGGGCGCATACAGCGTCGTCGGCCAGCTCGGTGGGCTGCGCAGCACCCCGGAGCCGTTCAACGTCGCCTGAGCACAGCGACTCGGTCGCCCGAGGACAGCGTGTTCAGTCGTACGGTCCGTTGATGGACGCCTCCGCGAGACGTGACAGTCCTTCGCGGATGTACCGGGCCCAGAGGGCGCCGATGCCGTCGACGGACTGGATGTCCGCGGCGGTCGCCGCGAGCAGCCCCTGCAGGGTCCCGAACGATCCGACCAGCCGATGGATCTGCGCGGTCTGCAGCCGCGGCACCCGGTGCAGGACCCGGTATCCGCGCGGGCTCATCGCGGTGTCGAGAGCCTCGATCGTCCCCGGATATCCGAAGGCGCGGGCCAGGACCGTCAGGTCCAGCAGGTCGACGTCGGTCAGGTGTTCGAGGACCTCGAGGGTGCGTTCGACATCGGCGGACGACGGTGCCTCGGTTCCGGCGAGGTAGTCGCGGACGATGAGCTGGCGCGCCAGCTGGTTGTCGCCGACCAGTTCCTCGAGCTGCAGTGCCAGCTGCCGGCCGTCCGTGCCGAGTTCGAGCACGTCCTGTTCGATTTCCACCGACACGCGGTGCATCATCTCGAGGCGCTGGGCCACGGTAAGCGCGTCGCGCAGCGTCACGAAGTCCTCGATCTCGACCACGGACAGCTGGCGGGTGACCTCGTCCAGCCGCGCCTTGTATCGCTCGAGGGTCGCGACGGCCTGGTTGGCGCGCGACAGGATCGTCGCGGAATCGTTGATGACGTGCCGGTGGCCGGCCACGTACACACTCACGATGCTCATCGACTGGCTCACCGACACCACCGGATAACCGGTTTCGATCGCGGTGCGCTCGGCCGCGCGGTGCCGGGTCCCGGACTCGACGGTCGGGATGCGATGGTCGGGAACCAGCTGCACGTTGGCGCGCACGATGCGCGTTCCGTCGGTGGAGACGACGACGGCACCGTCCATCTTCGACAGTTCGCGCAGCCGGGTCGGGGCGAACTCGACGTCGAGTTCGAAACCGCCGTCGCACAGGGCCGCGACCCGCTCGTCGAAACCGAGGACGATCAGGCCGCCGGTGCGTCCGCGCAGGATCCGTTCGAGCCCGTCGCGCAGTGCCGTGCCGGGGGCGAGGCGGGCGATCGTGTCGCGCAGCGTCGCGGACGACACGTCGGACATACCTTGCTCCTCCCTCGGACGGCCCATGCGGCGGCAATCACAATTGCACGGTCTACCCGGCGGAGGCAGCCGATCGCGGAACTACATTACTGCGTCATGAGTAGCACCTGGACGTTGCCCGCTGACCTCGTACTTCCGGAGATTCCGGAGAACCATCCGCGGCCGGGTGAGGCACTGCCCCAGCACTGGAGCAAGTGCTTCGGCTGCGGTGACGACCAGCCGGGCGGACTGAAGATGCACTGCACGGTCGGGGAGGGGCTCGAGGTCCTCGGCCGCCTCGACGTCGCCACCTACTACCAGGGCGGACCGGGTTTCATCCACGGTGGCATCCTGACCAGCGCGTTCGACGAAGTTCAGGGCATGGCGTGCATGGTGTTGCAGCGGCCGGTCGTCACCGGTCATCTCCAGGTGGATTTCGCGCGGCCGATCCCGCTCGGTTCGGTGCTCGAGTTCCGCGCCCGGCTGGACGGCACGGTGCGCCGCAAGGTGTACACGAGCGCGGAGGTCCGCATCGTGGAGGGCCCGATGGCCGATCCCGACATCGTGGTCGCGACGTCCCGGGGGCTGTTCCTCACGGTCGGTGCCGAGCACTTCGACAAGGGCAAGGACTACGTCGACGGCGTCCCGGTCTCGCCGTACGGCACCTCGTCGGTGTAGCGCTACCTCGTCGGGCCGGCCCGGCTCAGTCCGGCAGGAGCGGCACGCCGGGGCGGTGATCGTGGCCGAGGAGCGTCGCGGACGTCAGGGACCCGGATCCGAAGCGGTTGTGCACGTCGTCGAGCACGGCGTCGAGGGCATGCCGGTCGATCGGCCGGTGTGTGACGACCTCGCCCGCGGCGTTGCCCCCTTGTTCGACGACGTCGTCGAACGGCAGTTCCAGCTGTTCGGTGTCCTCGTCGTCGAGATTGGTGACCGCGACACCCACGAGCGTCAGCCCGCGATCGGCGACGAGCGGCCACGCGGCATGCAGCAGGTCCAGGGCGGTGTCGCGGACGGTGTCGGTGCGCGCGGTCGCGACCGGCAGCGTGTGCGACCGGGTGATGCGCGTGTAGTCGGCGAAGCGCAGTCGCAGCACGACCGTGCGGCCGAGCCGATCGGCCGCCCGCATCCGCCGGGTCACCTTGTCGACGAGCAGCATGAGGGTCGCAGCCACGGAGTCCGGATCGTGGTAGCCGCGTCCGAGCGCGTGCTGGGCTCCCATCGAGCGGCGTCGTCGCCGGGTGCGGACGGTCCGGGGATCGACGCCGTTGGCCAGTGCGTGCAGGTGGCGGCCGGTGGCCTTCCCGAGCAGCGCCACCAGGTCGCTCTCACTGTGGCTCGCGACGTCGGCGACGCGGCGGATGCCGTGGGCGTGCAGCGTGGCGGCGGTGACCTTGCCGACGCCCCAGAGGCGTTCGACGGGCAGCGGATGCAGGAACTGCAGTTCGCCGTCCGGTGGCACGAGCAGCAGTCCGTCCGGTTTCGCGACGCCACTGGCGACCTTCGCGAGGAACTTCGTGCGCGCGACCCCGACGGTGATCGGCAGCCCGACCTGCTCGGCGACGTCGCGGCGCAGCCTTGTCGTGATCTCCAGGGGCGTGCCCGCGATTCGGCGCAGCCCGCCCACGTCGAGGAACGCCTCGTCGATGGAGATGCCCTCCACGATCGGGCTCGTCCGGTCGAAGACGGCGAACACGTCGCGGCTCGCGCGGGTGTAGGCGTCCATGCGCGGCGGCACCGAGATCAGGCCTGGGCACAGCGCGCGGGCGGCCCGTCCGGACATCGCCGTCTTGATCCCGTACGCCTTCGCCTCGTAGCTCGCGGCGAGCACGACCCCGCCGCCCACGACTACCGGCCGGCCCCGCAGCCACGGATCGTCGCGCTGCTCCACCGACGCGTAGAACGCGTCGAGGTCGGCGTGCAGGATCGTCGCATCGGACACGAACATATGTTCGCATCCGGCACCGACTAGCTCCGCAGCGCCGCCAGCGCCTGTCCGACGTTGCCCACCTCGGTCGCCTTCACCGACTTGGGCACGCCCTCGGTGCCGGGCGGGACCAGCGCGCGGGTGAAGCCGAGCCGGCCGGCCTCTGCGAGTCGCCGGCCCACGCCGGACACGCGCCGGACCTCACCGGCGAGCCCGACCTCGCCGAGCAGCACCGTGCCCGCCGGCAGCGGTTTCTCGCGCACCGCCGACGCGACCGCGAGTGCCAGGGCGAGGTCCGCGGACGGATCGGTGATCCGCATGCCGCCGACCGTCGACGCATAGACGTCGCACTTGCCCAGCGGGATCCTGCAGCGACGTTCCAGCACAGCGAGGACCATCGCGACCCGGGCGGAGTCGAGCCCGCTCACCGCCCGCCGCGGCGACGGGTTGTGGGTGGGCACCACCAGCGCCTGCAACTCACCGAGCATCGGACGCTTGCCGTCCATGGTCACGGTGATCGCGGTTCCGGCGACCTCCTCGGTGCGGTGCTGCAGGAACAGCCCGGACGGGTCGCTGACTCCGGCGATGCCGTCCTCGGACAGTTCGAAGCAGCCGACCTCGTCGGCGGCCCCGAAACGGTTCTTCACGCCGCGCACCATGCGCAGCGTCGAATGCTTGTCTCCTTCGAAGTGCAGCACGACGTCGACGAGATGCTCGAGCGATCGTGGCCCGGCGACCGCGCCGTCCTTGGTGACGTGACCGATGAGCAGCACCGGGACGCCGCTGGCCTTGGCGAGCGAGGTCAGCGCGCTGGTGACGGCCCGCACCTGGGTGACACCGCCGGAGACGCCTTCGACGTCGGCGGCGAGCATCGTCTGCACGGAGTCGACGACGAGCAGCGTCGGCTTCACCTGTTCGACGTGACCGAAGATCGTCGCGAGATCGGATTCGGCGGCGAGGAAGACCCGTTCGTGCACCGAACCGGTGCGATCGGCGCGCAGCCGCACCTGACCGGCGGATTCCTCGCCGGTGACGTAGAGCGAGCGGTCGTCGGGGCTGCGCTGTGCCCAGCGATGCACGACCTCGAGGAGCAGCGTGGATTTGCCGACGCCCGGTTCGCCGGCGAGCAGAACGACCGACCCCGGCACCACCCCGCCGCCGAGCACCCTGTCGAGTTCGGAGATGCCGGTCGGTTTGGCGTGCGTGGCCTTGCCGTCGACGAGCGTCAGCGGCGTCGCGGGTGTGGTCGGCAGGATCGCGGCGGCACCGGCGCGCGCCAGTGATGTTCCCGGGCGTGCGGCGACCGCGGCGGGAACGGCCGCTGTCTCGTCCATCGACCCCCACGTGCCGCACTCGGGGCAGCGCCCCACCCATTTCGCGACGGTGTGCGCGCAGTCGCTGCAACGGTAGATCGATTTCGTCTTGGCCACGGACTGCACGATAGAGGCGCGGACCGACACCGGACCTCCACCGAAACGAGGGCGGGGCCGGACGAGCAATGCTCGTCCGGCCCCGCCCTCGTGAGATCGGGTCAGTGGCTCTCGCCGACCACCGGAGACTTGTCGGACTCGTGCCGCTCCAGCTTCGGGCCCGCGTCGACGGGAACGCTGACGGTCACGTCGCCGGCCTCGGCGAACGTGAAGGTGACCGGGATGGTCAGGCCGGGGCGGACGCCCTCCTTCAGGCCGGTCAGCTCGACGGCGACGGGCACCGCGGTGTCGGGCTCCTCCTCGTCACCGGCCGGCTTCGGCGACTCGTCGACGACGAGTCCCTCGGCCTCGGCGGCCTGGGCAGGCGGAAGACCTGCGACGACGGAGCGTCCCGGCGGAATCTCGAGGTCGCCGACACCGGTCGCGGCGGCCGCGAAATCGGTGGAGATGCCGGTCAGCTTGTCCGGGGTGTACGGATCGAGGTTGACGATGCTGAAGCCGAGGGCGGCCTTGCCGCCGGGCTCGAGGGAGTACTCCTCGGAATCGGGGTAGATCACGTGCACATTGCGCAGTGCGATCTGGCCGACGTTGCCGCTGTTGCCGTTGATGGCCGCGACCTGGGTGGCGGTCTGGCTGATCTGGCCGGCGCCGCAAGCGGACAGAGTGAGCGCTGCCCCGGCGGCCAGGGCGAGAGCAGTCGCGACTCGGCGAGTCGGCGCGTTCAGAGCAGTCACGGGTTGTCCTCCACTCGAGTAAGGCTCGCAATCCACTAGGCAGAGTAGTAGTTGCCGGCGGCGCAGTCTTCCCCGGGGCCGTTCCGGCGGCACACCGACTGCACGGCGACGCGTACGCGCGCCCTGCGAATCATGATATTGGGCGGCCTGTGTCGGAAGTCACGAGATGCACGGAACCGGTTGCATGTCAAGCCCTACGCGCACGCGTCGGTGCCCCTGACCTGCGCCGTTGATGAGGGGCGAATGTGGTCGCGTGTTAAACTCGAAGAATCGAAAGGGGCACGGGACACATGATTTTCAAGGTCGGAGACACCGTCGTATACCCCCATCACGGTGCGGCGCTGATCGAAGCAATCGAAACACGCACCATCAAGGGTGAGCAGAAGGAATATCTGGTTCTGAAAGTCGCGCAGGGCGACCTGACCGTACGGGTACCTGCTGAAAACGCGGAATACGTCGGTGTTCGCGACGTCGTCGGGCAAGAAGGCCTCGACAAGGTTTTCCAGGTTCTGCGCGCACCACACACCGAAGAGCCGACCAACTGGTCGCGCCGATACAAGGCCAACCTCGAGAAGCTCGCATCCGGCGACGTGAACAAGGTCGCGGAAGTTGTGCGCGACCTGTGGCGTCGTGAGCAGGATCGCGGACTTTCCGCAGGTGAGAAGCGGATGCTCGCCAAGGCTCGGCAGATCCTCGTCGGTGAGCTCGCGCTCGCCGAGGGAACGGACGACGTCAAGGCGGAGACGCTGCTCGACGAGGTGCTCGCCGCCGCGTCCTGAGGCGTGGCAGCAGCGAACATCGAAAAACAGCAGTTGAACGATCGCAGCGGGCCGGTCGTCGGAATCATTCCGGCGGCCGGCCGCGGCGTACGTCTGGGGGAATCGCTTCCCAAGGCGTTCGTCGAACTCGGAGGCCGCACGATGCTCGACCGTGCGGTGCACACCATGATCGACTCCGGCGCGGTCGACCGCGTCGTGATCGTCGTGCCCGCCGAACTGGCCGGGACACCCGTCGACGAGCTCGTCGGGGCCGTCCCGGACGGACGCATCACGGTGGTCGCCGGTGGCGCGGAGCGCGCCGACTCGGTGCGGGCCGGCCTCGACGCCGCGGGCGACGCCCGATTCGTGCTCGTGCACGACGCGGCGCGGGCCCTGACCCCGCCGGACCTGTGCGTGCGGGTCGCGGGGGAACTGCGCGAGGGCAAGGACGCGGTGATTCCGGTCCTGCCGGTCGCCGACACCGTCAAGAGCATCGACACCGACGGGTGGGTCACCGGCACACCGGACCGGTCCACCCTGCGTGCGGTGCAGACTCCTCAGGGATTCGACATCGCGTTGCTGCGCCGGGCGAACGACGACGCCGGTGACGCCACCGACGACGCGGGCCTCGTCGAACGGCTCGGTGAGCGGGTGCACACCGTCGCCGGCGACCCTCTGGCCTTCAAGATAACGACGCCGTTGGACCTGGTCCTGGCCCGAGCGCTGCTCGAGTCGGAGACCGGAGCCCGGGAATCGGCCGAACGAGAACAGGAGCGTTAGCACCGTGCGAGTCGGTATCGGATCCGACGTCCATCCTGTCGAGGCAGGGAAACCGTGCTGGATGGCGGGGCTGCTGTTCGAGGGTGTCGACGGGTGCTCGGGCCATTCGGACGGTGATGTCGCAGCTCACGCGCTGTGCGATGCGTTGCTCTCCGCCGCGGGTCTCGGCGATCTCGGTTCCGTGTTCGGCACGGATCGGCCGGAGATGGCCGGGGCGAGCGGTGCGTCGATGCTCGCCGAGGTCCGGCGACTGCTCGACGCGAACGGTTTCACGATCGGGAACGCCGCGGTCCAGGTCATCGGGAATCGCCCGAAGATCGGGCCGCGTCGCGACGAGGCGCAGAGGGTCCTGTCCGACGTGCTCGGCGCCCCGGTATCGGTCTCGGCGACCACCACCGACGGGCTCGGCCTCACCGGCCGCGGCGAGGGTGTGGCGGCGATCGCGACTGCTCTGGTCCTGCCCCTCGAGACGGAACGGTAGGATCGCTGGTCGTGACCTTGCGCCTTTACGACACCGAAACGCGGGCCGTGCGGGATTTCGTCCCGCTGGTCCCCGGCCATGCCTCGGTGTACCTGTGTGGCGCCACCGTGCAGGGCGAACCCCATATCGGTCATGTGCGCAGTGGCGTCGCGTTCGACGTACTGCGTCGGTGGCTGTCCGCGCAAGGCCTGGACGTCGCTTTTGTGAGAAATGTCACAGATATCGACGACAAGATCCTCCGGAAGGCCGCCGAGGCGGGCCGCCCGTGGTGGGAGTGGAAGTCGACGTACGAGCGCGCCTTCAACCGCGCCTACGACGCCCTCGGAGTGCTGCCGCCGTCCGTGGAGCCCCGCGCGACCGGCCACATCACCCAGATGGTCGACCTGATGCAGCGGCTCATCGACGCGGGCCACGCCTACGCGGCCGACGGCAACGTCTACTTCGACGTGCTCAGCTACCCGGAGTACGGATCCCTGTCCGGGCACAAGCTCGAAGACGTCCACCAGGGCGAGAGCGCGGGCCAGGGCAAGCGCGACCCCCGCGACTTCACGATGTGGAAGGCCGAGAAGCCCGGTGAACCGTCCTGGCCGACCCCGTGGGGTCGCGGACGGCCGGGCTGGCACCTCGAGTGCTCGGCGATGGCCGGCTATTACCTCGGTGGCACCTTCGACATCCACTGCGGCGGCATGGACCTGGTGTTCCCGCACCACGAGAACGAGATCGCGCAGGCCAAGGCCGCGGGCGACGGCTTCGCGCGATACTGGCTGCACAACGGCTGGGTCACCATGGGCGGCGAGAAGATGTCCAAGTCGCTCGGCAACGTGTTGTCGATCCCGAACGTGCTGAAGCACGTCCGTCCGCAGGAACTGCGGTACTACCTGGGCAGTGCCCACTACCGTTCGATGCTCGAGTACTCCGATGCGGCACTGCAGGAGGCGGCCGCCGCCTACCGGGGCCTCGAATCGTTCGTGCTCAAGACCCGCGACCGCGCGGGCGACGTCCCGCTCGGGACCTGGACCGAGGCGTTCGCCGCGGCTCTCGACGACGACCTGGGTGTGCCGAAGGCGCTCGCCGAGATCCACGGCCGGCGCAGCGAGGGCAACAAGGCGCTCGACGCGGGCGACCTCGACGCCGCCGTGCACATCGCGGGCCAGGTCCGCGCGATGCTCGGCGTCCTCGGTCTCGACCCGCTCGATCCGCACTGGCTGGAGCAGTCCTGCGACGAATCCGCGGCGCTCGCTGCACTCGATGTGCTCGTCGCCGCCGAACTCGAGCGGCGTCAGCTCGCGCGCGCGGAGAAGAACTGGGCGGTCGCCGACGAAGTGCGCGACCGGATGGCGAAGGCGGGCATCGAAGTGACCGATACGCCGAACGGACCCGAGTGGTCCTTGAAAGCAGGGCAGTGATGGCTGGCAATTCTCAGCGCCGCGGAGCAGTCCGCAAGGGCGGAAGCAAGAAGGGGCAGGTCGTCGGCTCCGGCGGTCAGCGACGCCGTGGTCTCGAGGGTCGCGGCGCGACCCCGAAGGCCGAGGACCGGCCGTACCATCCCGCTGCCCGGCGTGCGCGTGCCGCCGCGAAGAACGCCGACCAGCGCGGCGGTGGCGGAGGTCGCCGACCGGCCGGCCGGAAGGCCGAGGACGGTCCGGAAATGGTGCTCGGCCGTAACCCGGTCGTCGAGTGCCTGCGGGCCGGTGTGCCCGCGACCGCGCTGTACGTCGCGCTCGGCGCCGAGTCCGACGAGCGGCTCAAGGAAGCCGTCCAGCGCGCCGCCGAGACGGGGATCTCGATCCTCGAGGTGCAGCGCAGCGAGCTCGACCGGCTCACCGCGAACGGCATGCACCAGGGCATCGGTCTCCAGGTGCCGCCGTACCGGTACGCGCACCCGGACGATCTGATCGCGGCTGCCCGCGACAACCACGAGCGGCCGCTGCTGGTGGCGCTCGACAACATCTCCGACCCGCGCAACCTCGGTGCCGTCATCCGCTCGGTCGCCGCATTCGGTGGGCACGGCGTGGTCATCCCGCAGCGCCGCAGCGCGTCGGTGACGGCCGTCGCGTGGCGTACCAGCGCCGGTGCCGCGGCGCGGCTTCCCGTCGCGCGGGCCACGAACCTGACGCGGACCCTCAAGGACTGGCAGTCCCAGGGTGTGCGGGTCGTGGGTCTCGACGCGGGTGGCGACACGAGCCTCGACGACTTCGACGGCACCGATCCGGTCGTGGTCGTCGTCGGTTCCGAGGGCAAGGGCCTGTCGCGCCTCGTCCGCGAGACGTGCGATTCGATCCTGTCGATCCCGATGGCCGGCGACGTCGAGTCGCTCAATGCGTCGGTCGCGGCGGGCGTCGTCCTCGCCGACATCGCGCGTCAGCGCCGCAAGTGACACGGCGACGGTGACGGGTTCGCCCCGTCACCGTGCGCGATGGAACCGGATGTGGTGTCCCGGCCGCAGTTGCGCCGCGATGTGCACGTCCTCGGGCACGACGACAGCGATCACCGGATAGTCGCCGACGGCGGGATGGTCCGCGAGCAGCAGGATGGGATGCCCGTCCCGGGGAACCTGGATCGCTCCCGCGACCGTCGGCTCGCCGGCGAACCTGTCCCGGCCGGCCCGGTGCAGGGGCCCCGGTCCGTGCAGGCGGATTCCGCGGCGATCGAGTTCCGGTGTGACCGACCAGATCTCCCTGGTCAGTGCTTCGACCGCTCCGGGTGTGAACCAGTGTTCCTGGGGTCCGCGACGGACCCGCAGCACGGCCGGTTCGGGCGTCTCGGCGGGCGGCGGAATCTGCACTTCCGTCGGCAGCTCCGCGGCGAGTCCCCCCACGAGCAGGCGGTCCCCGGCGCGCACGGGCGCCGGGCCGACCCCGGACAGCGTGTCGGTGGCGCGGCTGCCGAGCACCTCCGGCACGTCGATGCCGCCGCGCACCCCCACATACGTGCGTAATCCCTCCGACGGGGCGCCGAGTGTGAGGACATCACCGTCGTTCAGGCGCAGCATCGCGTAGTCGCCCTTCGGCCGGCCGTTCACCGCGACCGCGACCCGGGCGCCGGTGACCGCGACGATCGTCGGCCCGATACTGCGGATCTCGAGCCCGCCGACGGTCACCTCGAGGGTTGCGGCAGCCGGGTCGTTGCCGACGAGGCGGTTCGCTGCGTCGTGCGAGGTGAGGTCCGCCGCACCGGATTCGGAGATCCCGGCCTCGGCGTCCCCGGCGCGTCCACGATCCTGGATCGTGGTCAGAGCTCCGCTGCGAACGATCTCGAGCCAAGCCATACCGAGATTCTCGCGCACCGGGCCGTCCGGTGCCCGGGGTTTCGTCAGGGCCGGCCGTACCCCCCTCCGCCCGGTGTTTCGACGACCAGGACGTCGCCCGGCCCGACGTCCACCGAATCGCACCCGGCCATCTCGGTCACCGAGCCGTCGGCGCGTTCGATCCGGTTCGCGCCGAGCGACCCCGGCTCGCCGCCGGCCATGCCGTAGGGCGGAACACGCCGGTGCCCGGACAGGGTGCTGACGGTCATCGGCTCGAGGAACCGGATCCGCCGGGTGCCGCCGTCACCGCCGTGCCGGCGACCGCGACCGCCGCTGCCCGCACGGATCGAGTACTCCTCGAGCAGCACCGGCAGCCGCCATTCGAAGACCTCCGGGTCGGTGAGCCGCGAGTTCGTCATGTGCGTCTGGACCACCGAAGTGCCGTCGAAGCCGTCGCCCGCGCCGGATCCCGAGCCGAGCGTCTCGTAGTACTGGTGCCGCGCGTTGCCGAAGGTAACGTTGTTCATCGTGCCGGCGCCCTCGGCCTGCACCCGCAGCGCCGCGTAGAGCGCGCCGGTCACGGCCTGTGAGGTCTCGACGTTCCCCGCGACCACCGCGGCCGGGTACTCGGGCGCGAGCATCGACCCCTCCGGGATGACGATGTGCAGCGGGCGCAGGCATCCGTCGTTGAGTGGGATGTCGTCCGCGACGAGTGTCCGGAACACGTACAGCACCGCAGCACGCGCCACCGCCGTCGGCGCGTTGAAGTTCGTCGGCAGCTGGACGGAGGTTCCGGTGAAATCGATCGTCGCCGAACGTGATTCGCGGTCGACGGTGACGCGGACCTCGATCACCGCACCCGAATCCGTCTCGTACCGGTAGTGCCCGTCCTCGAGCCGGTCGACGACGCGGCGCACCTCCTCCTCGGCGTTGTCCTGCACGTGCCGCATGTAGGCCTGCACGACGTCGAGTCCGAAGTGCTCGATCATCCGGCCGACCTCGGTGACGCCACGCGCGTTCGCGGCGACCTGGGCGCGCAGATCCGCGAGGTTCGTGTCGGGATTGCGCGACGGATACGGCCCGGAGGTGAGGAGTTCCCGCGTCTCGTCGGTGCGGAAGTTGCCGTTCTCGACGAGCAGCCAGTTGTCGAACAGCACGCCCTCCTCACGGATGTCGCGGCTGCCCGCCGGCATCGAACCCGGTGTCAGGCCGCCGATCTCGGCGTGGTGCCCGCGCGATGCGACGTGGAACAGGATGGTGTCGCCGTCGGCATCGAACACCGGGGTGATGACCGTGACGTCCGGCAGGTGGGTGCCGCCGTGGTACGGATCGTTGACGGCGTACACATCGCCCGGCTTCATCGAACCCGCTCGGCGCCGCACGACCTCCTGGACGCTGGTGCCCATGGACCCGAGATGCACCGGGATGTGCGGGGCGTTCGCGATGAGATTGCCGTCCGGATCGAACAGCGCGCACGAGAAGTCCAGTCGCTCTTTGATGTTGACGGACTGAGCGGTGGATTCGAGGGTGGTACCCATCTGTTCGGCGATCGACATGAACAGGTTGTTGAAGATTTCCAGCAGCACCGGGTCGGCCTCGGTGCCGACGTCCGCGCCGGCGAGAGCCGCGAGCCGTTCGAGTACCAGATGACCGTGATCGGACAGCGTTGCCCGCCAGCCGTTCTCGACGACGGTGGTGGACAGGTCCTCGGCGACGATCGCGGGGCCGGCGACCTCGGTGCCGGGTGTCAGATGCTCGCGCCGGTACAACGGCACTTCGCGCCACGCACCGTCGACGAACATCCTCACCCGGGCGGGAGGCTGCTCGCCGCGGGCGTCGGCACTGCCGAGACCGGTCAGATCGGGACGGCGGGTCAACCCGGCGGCCTCGATCGCGACCGCGTCGACGATCAGCGGCCGGTCCATGAGGAACGAATACGTGCGCCGGTGTATCGCCTCGAACTCCGAGGTCATCGTCGCCGGGTCGGCCAGCGGTACCGGCACCGACGTGTCGGTCCCGTCGTACCGCAGATGCGCGGACCGGCTCACCACGATCCGGTCGTCGGGGATGTCCTCGTCCCGCAGCTCCGCACGGGCGTCGGCCTCCAGCTCGCCGGCGACAGCGTGCAGCCGGGGCATCGCCTCGTCGGACAGTTCGACGACGACGGACTGCTCGCGCATCGCGGCGGTGTCGGCCAGGCCCATTCCGAGAGCGGAGAGCACACCGGCCAGCGGCGGCACCAGCACCGTACGGATGCCGAGCACATCGGCGACCGCGCAGGCGTGCTGGCCGCCCGCCCCGCCGAATGTGGTCAGCGCGTACTCGGTGACGTCGTGCCCCTTCTGCACCGAGATCTTCTTGACCGCGTTCGCCATGTTCGAGACCGCGATCTGCAGGAAGCCCTCGGCGACCTGCTCCGGGGAACGGTCGTCGCCGGTGGCGGTGCGGATCTCCGCGGCGAGGTCGGTGAATCGGGCACGCACCGTGTCGCTGTCGAGGGGCTGGTCGCCGCCCGGACCGAACACGTGCGGGAAGTGCTCGGGCTGGACGCGACCCAGCATCACGTTGGCGTCGGTGACCGTCAGCGGCCCGCCGTTCCGGTAGGACGCCGGACCGGGATCGGCACCCGCCGAATCGGGACCGACCCGGTAGCGGCTGCCGTCGAAGTGCAGAATCGACCCGCCGCCGGCGGCGACGGTGTGGATGTCCATCATCGGTGCGCGCAGCCGCACACCCGCGACGACGGTGTCGAACACCCGCTCGTACTCACCGGCATAGTGCGACACGTCGGTGGACGTGCCGCCCATGTCGAAGCCGACGACCTTCCCGAACCCGGCGATCTCCGACATGCGGGTCATGCCCACGATGCCGCCGGCCGGCCCGGACAGGATGGCGTCCTTGCCGCGGAAGTGCTGCGCCTCGGTCAGGCCGCCGTTGGACTGCATGAACATCAGCCGCACCCCGGGCAGTTGCTCGGCGACACGGTCGACGTAGTTGCGCAGCACCGGGGACAGGTAGGCGTCGACGACAGCGGTGTCGCCGCGCGGCACCACCTTCATCAAGGGGCTGGCGACCGCGGACAGCGAGATCTGGCCGAAGCCGATCTTCTCGGCGAGTTCCCCGACCGCGCGTTCGTGCTCGGGATACAGGTGGCTGTGCATGCAGACGACCGCGACCGAGTCGATGCCGTCCGCGTGTGCGGCGCGCAATTCCGGTTCGAGCGCGTCGAGGTCGGGGGCCCGCAGCACGGTCCCGTCGGCGCGGACCCGTTCGTCCACCTCGATCACCCGCTCGTACAGCAGTTCGGGCAGCACGATGTTGCGGTCGAAGATGCGCGGCCGGTTCTGGTAGCCGATGCGCAGGGCGTCGCGGAAGCCGGCGGTGATCACCAGCGCCGTGCGCACACCCTTGCGTTCGAGCAGTGCGTTCGTCGCGACGGTGGTGCCCATGCGGACCTGCTCGACGAGATCGGCGCCGACGGGTGCGTCCTCGGGCACGCCGAGCAGCACGCGGATACCCGCCACGGCAGCATCACGGTAGCGGGACGGATTCTCCGACAGCAGTTTGTGGGTGACCAGCGTGCCGTCGGGTCGCCGGCCGACGACGTCGGTGAAGGTGCCCCCACGGTCGATCCAGAATTCCCACCGCCCGGTCCCGGGGTTCTGCTTGTCTGCCGTGTCCTCCGTCGCCATGAAAGGAGCGTATCGACTCCGATCAGGCGGGCCCGACCTCAGTGTGCGGCGACCGCTCGGCCCGCGCCCCGCCGCTGCCGGGCCGACCCGACGAACCGGCACACCAGGTAGATGACGAAGGCGATCGCGGTGATGAAGCTCGAGACGGGCACGCCCGGTGCGAGCGCCAGCAGGATGCCGCCGACCGCGGCGAGTTCCGCGAACACCACCGCCAGGGCCGTTGCGGCGAGCGGGCTGCTCGCGATCCGCGCGGCCGCCGCCGCGGGCGTGATGAGCAGGGCCATCACCAGCAGCGCGCCGACGATCTGCACCCCGAGCGCGGCGGTGATGCCGACCAGCACCGCGAACACGATCGACAGCGCCCGGACCGGGACACCGCGCGCGGCGGCGACCTCGGGGTCGGTGCTCGCGAACAGCAACGGCCGGTAGATGAAGAGCAGCGTGCCGACGACGACCACGGCGCAGACGGCCAGCACCGCGATCCCGGTGCCGCCGGGCGCGACGATCTGGCCGGTGAGCAGGGAGAACGCGGCGCCGGTGCGGCCGTCGTAGGCCCACAGCAGCAGCACGGCCAGGCCCAGCCCGAAGGCCATGACCACGCCGATCACCGAGTCGCGTTCGCGGGCGCGGGTGCCGAGGATGCCGAACAGGATCGCCGCGACGACGGCGCCGAAGACCGCGCCGATCCCGACCGAGACGCCGATGAGCAGCGCCGCGGCGGCGCCCGTCAGCGACAGTTCGGACGTGCCGTGCACCGAGAACGCCATCTGCCGGCTCACGATCAGCGGGCCGATGATGCCCGCGAGCAGACCGAGGATCGCACCGGCGAGCAGCGCCTGCTGCACGAAGTCGTACTGCAGCAACTCGACGGTGTCCTGCCAGTCGAACATGCGGCTCATCGCGTCGGAGAACTTGCTGCTCATCAGTGATCCTCGTGATGGTCGTGATGGACGCCCTCGCCGGGGCGCAGGCCGCCGGCGCTGCCGAGCGCATCGATGGCGTCGCCGGTGCCGACGACGACGAGGCGGCCGCGCATCTCGAGGACTTCCACGTCGGTGCGGTACAGCTCCGACAGCACCTCGGAGGTCATGACCTCGGCGGGGGTGCCGATGCGGAACTGGCCGTCGACCAGGTAGAGGACGCGGTCGACGAGCGGCAGGATCGGGTTGATCTCGTGGGTGACGAACAGCACGGCGGTGTCGTGGTCGCGGCGACGCCGGTCGATGAGGGCGGACACCAGGTGCTGGTTGGCCAGATCGAGGCTGAGCAGCGGTTCGTCGCACAGCAGGACACGCGGGTCGCCGACGAGTGCCTGCGCGATGCGCAGCCGCTGCTGCTCTCCGCCGGACAGCGAACCGATCGGGGCGTTCGCGTAGGACTCGGCCCCGACCTGGGCGATCGCGGCGTCCACCGCGGTGCGCCGCGTCTTCCAGAAACGCACCCCCGTACCCCACCGGTGCCCGTCGACACCGAGGCCGACGAGGTCGCGGCCGCGGAGCGGCACACCTTCGTCGAGCGACTTCTGCTGCGGCACGTACCCGACGTGCGAGTTCCCGGTCCTCGCCGGGGTACCGGCGATGGTGGCGGTGCCCGCGCTGAGTGGAAGCTGGCCGAGCAGGACCTTGAGCAGCGACGACTTCCCGGCACCGTTGGGTCCGAGTACCGCGACGAACTCGCCGGGTTGGACGGTCAGATCGAGGTTCTCCCACAGCGTGCGTTCGCCGAACGCCAACCGCGCGTTACTCAGTTCTACGGCGGGTTCTACGGAGGGGGAACGGTCGGGGTTGTGTGTGCTCACCGGATTCCGTGTTTCTCGAGCGGGCGGATCAGGCCGGGGTGCCGAGTGCGGCGGCCAGCTTCTCGACGGTGCCGGTCTGCCACTGGACGTAGTCGACGCCCTCGGGCAGCGTCTCGAACACCTCCACGACCGGGATGCCGGCCTGTTCCGCGGCCTTGCGCATCTCGAGGCTGACCTTGTCCTCGGTCTGCGGGTTGTAGATCAGAGCCCGGACCTGCTTGTCCAGCAGCAGCTGGCGGGTGGCGGCGATGGACGCGGGGGAGGGATCGGTGCCGTTCTCGACGGCGTTGGTGAAGTCGGCGGGGGTGAGATCGTTCAGCGTCGCCGCGAGGACCAGGTAGTGCGCGATCGGTTCGGTCTGCGCGATCGGTGCCTGCGGGTGCTCGGCCGCGACGGCCGCGATGCCGTCGGAGACCTCATGCAACCGGGTGTGGAACGCCTCGGCGTTGGCGCGATAGACGTCCGCACCTTCGGGATCGAGTTCTGCGAGGCGGTCGGCGACGGAGTGGGCGACGGCGTCGGCGGTCGCGAGGTCGTACCAGACGTGCTCGTTCACGCCGCCGTGGTCGTGGCCCTCGTGGCCGTCCTCGCTGTGGCTCTCGGTGGCGTGGCTGTCCTCTCGGTGGCCCTCGGCTTCGTGGCCTTCGTCTTCGTGGCCCTCGTCGTGCGCTTCGTCGTCACCGGTCGCCGCGGTGTTCCCACCGGTTGTCTCCGCTCCGTGCGCGTGCCCGTCGTGCAGGTCGCTGTTCTCGCCGGACTCGAACAGGGCGAAGGCGTCGACGGTCGCCGCACCGGTGTTCGTGGCCTCGAGGACGTCGTCGACGAACTGGTCGTAGCCGCCGCCGTTGTAGACGACGAGCGACGCGTCGCTGATCGCCGCCGCGTCGGTCGGGCTGGCCTCGTAGGAATGGGGGTCTGCGGACGGCTCCGTGATCAGGGACCGGACCTCGATGCGGTCGCCCGCGACGGCCTGTGCGACCGAACCCCACACGTTCGTCGATGCGACGACCTTGATCTCGTTCGAATCCGTGTCGCCGGTCGAGCCGCACGCGGTCAGGCTCAGTGCGGTAGCGCAGGCGAGGGCTGCGGCGGCGGTGGCGGCACGCGTGCGGGGGGACAGTCGCACTGATCCTTCTCCTGGATTCGACGTCGGGCGTGTCCGCGGGAGGCAACCCTAACGTTATTGGAAACCGTTACCGTTCTACTTTAGCGGACCGGATCGGGACTTTTGACCGGACCCGGGTGGCCGTGACGGGCAACACACAGCTACGGTCCGTGCATGCCCAGGTCCCGTCAGCCTCGTCGCCAGGCCACTCTGGCCTCGATCGCGGCCGAGCTGAAGATCTCGCGGACCACGGTTTCCAACGCGTACAACCGGCCCGATCAGCTGTCCGCGGAACTGCGCGAACGCGTCCTCGAGGTCGCCAAGCGGCGCGGATATCCCGGGCCCGACCCGATGGCGCGGTCGCTGCGCACCCGCAAGGCCGGGACCGTCGGTGTCCTGCTAACCGAAGCGCTGAGCTACTCGTTCCGCGACCCCGCCGCCATGACCTTTCTGTCCGGACTGTCCGAGGCCTGCGAGGCCGCCGGACAGGGTCTGCTCCTCGTCCCGGCCGGCCCGGGCCGCGACGACGAAGAGGCCGCCCAGGTCGTGCACCGATCCTCCGTCGACGGTTTCGTCGTCTACTCGGTGCCCGACGGCGACCCCTACCTGGCGGCCGTCCTCGAACGGCACCTCCCGATCGTGGTGTGCGATCAGCCGCGCGGCATCGCCACCGCACCGCTCGTCGGCATCGACGACCGTGGTTCGATGCGACGCCTCGCCGAGTACCTCATCGGATTGGGACACCAGCGGATCGGCATCGTCTCCATGCGGCTCGGCCGCGACCGCCACGACGGTGTCGCCGACGCCTCGCGTTTCGCCACCGAGAGCTTCCACGTGCAGCACGAACGGATCCGCGGGGTGCAGGAGGCGATGACCGCCGCCGGACTCGATCCCGCCGAACTCACCGTCGTCGAGCGGTACGCCCACACCGCCGACGACGGTGCAGCGGGTGCCGCACAGGCGATGACGGCCGATCCGCGGATCACCGCGCTCATGTGCACCACCGACGTTCTCGCGCTGGGTGCGCTCGCGTGGGCGCACAACTCCGGGCTCGATGTGCCCGGGCACCTGTCGATCACCGGCTTCGACGGCATCGACGAGGCGCTGCGCGAGGGGCTGACCACCATCCGTCAGCCGCAGAAGGAGAAGGGCCGCCGCACCGGCGAACTCCTGCTCGCGGCCCCGTCGCACTCGGGGGTCGCTCAGGTCGAGACGCTGGAGACCGAACTGCTCCCCGGACGCACCGCAGGTCCGGCCGAAAGTCTTTGGTGCGCTGAATAATCCGTGCGTAGGCGGCGGCCGCGCGGCAGGAAGACACCGGCGCGCGGCATCCCGCGCGCGGCTGTCTTTCCCGTCGGCAACCGCGTGCTACCCGACTGCTGCAGGCCGTTGCGCAAATCGGTAGCACTCCGCCGCGCAGATTGAGGTAGCGGACTACTCGTGTGGTGGTCGGCCGCTCGCCCTACCGTCGAATCGTGGCCGCACCTCGCGACCGCGGCGAGCCGTACGCGGCAGTCGCCGGACTCGAACATGCAAGAAACCGAAGGTGTTTCGTATGTCTACTTCCCTGGAATTCCTCCACTACCACGTCGCCGAGGACCCGGCGGTGTCCCCGGATGAGAACGCACGGTCGCCGGAGTCGTTCCCGGCCGGGGCCGTCGCGCCGGAATTCGACGCTCCCGCACCGATCTTCACCAGCAACGAGGCGGCAGCCCGGTTCTACGTGGATCAGCTGCTCCGGAGCGACGACCGCCCGTCCCTCGAATCACTGGTGGAACCCGAACGGCCCGAACGGGTACCGGGTCTGGTGTTCGACGGTGAGCAGGACCTGCGGGCGGCCGGAACCCGGCAGGTGCGCTTCCACCAGACGTCACGGAACATCCCGGTCTTCGGGTCCGGGGCCGTCGTCGAAATGACCGAATCACGCGAACTCGTGAGTGTGAACGCGCGGCTCGACGAGGTCACCGGTGTCGACCCGATCGAGTCTCTCGATCGAGCGGAGGCGCTCGCGCGGCTCGCCCGGTACACCGGCAGTGATTTGCCGCCCGACGTCGGGGTGGGCGCGACCCTCACCTTCTACAAGGACGAGGACTCGGGGTCGTGGCACCTGGCATGGTTGTTCGCCGAGGTCCCGGCCGAGCCTCCCACCACCGGCGACGAAGCCGCCGGCGACGCGGACGAGGTGCGCGGAATGGGACCTCGACCGGTCCCGCCGTCCTTCGACTACCTCGTCGATGCCCACGACGGAGAGATCCTGTTCTGCTACAGCGCCGTGGCGACCGCGCTTCCGACCCCGGCCCGGTGCGTCGGAGTCGACGAGAACGACGACCACCAGACGTTCCTCGGACAGCTCGCGGATCCGAACGGCACCATCTGCCGGCTCTCCGATCCGCTGCGTGCGGTCCACACCTACGACCTGCGGTTCGCGGATCTCGACAGCGACCCACCGGTGCCGCGCAATCCCGTCGAGGCCCCCACGAGCGACTTCGGCACGACCAACCGGGCCGCCGTCTCCGCGCACCTCAACGCCTCCCGGGTCCAGGACTTCTACAAGGTCGTCCTGCAGCGCGACGGCATCGACGACAAGGGCATGGATCTGATCTCGCTGGTCAACGCCACCGCAGCAAGCATGGAACCCCCGCCGACGCTGCTGAACGCCTTCTGGTGGAAGCGCCGGATGTGGTACGGGCAGATCTCCCGGAACGGCCGGCTCGTGAGCTTGTCGCGGTACCTCGACGTCATCGGCCACGAACTCACCCACGGGGTGATCGAGTCGACCTCGAACCTCGTGTACGCAACCCAGTCCGGGGCTCTCAACGAGTCGTACGCGGATGTCGCGGGAGTCGTCATCGGCAATTGGTACACCGCGCCGGACCGCCACGACGTGAGCACGTGGGACTGGAAGATCGGTGCCGGGCTCCGCCCGGACGGCCGACCGCTCCGCGACTTCGAAGACCCCACCCGAACCGGACATCCCGCACACATGAACAACTTCCGTGCGTTGCGTCCCGGCGAGTTGCCGAGCAACCGCAACGATCAGGGCTGGGTCCACTTCAACAGCAGCATCCACAACAAGGCGGTGCACAACCTGCTCACGATGACCAAGAACGGGGCACGCGTGTTCACGGTCGAGGACGTCGCGGTCCTGACCTACCTGGCGATGGCCCGGCTGACACCGCGAGCGACGTTCACCGACGCGCTGCAGGCAACCGTCGACGTCGGCCTGACCTACTTCGGTGGCGACCCGGACCGGAAGGGGAAGGTCGACTCGATCCGGGAGGCGTACCGCCTCGTCGGCATCACGTGAACTGCCGACCGACCCGCCGACGAAAACGACACCCGCTCACGTCCAGGACGTGAGCGGGTGTCGTTTCGGTAGGCGCCTTAGGTGGAGTGTCCCGACAGAAGCTGGGCGCAGCGCAGGAGCCCGATGTGGCTGTACGCCTGCGGATGGTTGCCCAGGGCCCGTTCGGCGACCGGGTCGTACTCCTCGCTGAGCAGGCCGGTCGGACCGGCCGCCGCCACGAGCTGCGCGAACAGGGCCTCCGCCTGAGGGCGGGCGCCGACCAGCAGATAGGCCTCGACGAGCCACGCGGCACACAGGTGGAAACCACCCTCGGTGCCGGGCAGTCCGTCCTCGTGCCGGTACCGGTACACCGTCGAGCCGCTGCGCAGTTCGGCCTCGGTCGCGACCACCGTCGCATAGAACCTCTCGTCGCTCGGATCGACCAGGCCGGTCAGACCGACGAACAGCGTCGCGGCGTCGAGGTCGGTGCCGTCGTAGGCGGCGGTGTAGGAGCGGACATCCTCGTTCCAGCCCTTCTCCCGCACCTCGTCGGCGATCTCGTCCCGAAGTTCCGTCCACCCCTCACCGGCGGTGCGGCCGAACTTCGCGGCCAGCGTCAGGGCCCGGTCGACGGTGAGCCAGCCCATCACCTTCGAGTACACGTGGTGCCGCGGGTTGTCGCGGATCTCCCAGATGCCGTGATCGGGTTCGAACCACCGCCGCTGCACGGCGGTGACCATGGCGCACACCAGGTCCCAATCGCGGTCGGTCAGCGCTTCGGCGTGCGGGATGCCGCGTTCCTCGCGTCGGTGCGCGAGCGCCGAGATCAGGTCGACGATCGGCCCGAACACGTCGAGCTGCACCTGCTGGTTGGCGGCGTTGCCGACCCGCACCGGCCGGGACCCGGCGTAGCCGGGCAGGTTGTCGAGCACCGCCTCGGGCGGAAGTGGGCCGCCGGCAAGCGAATACAGCGGATGCAGGCGTTCCGGCCCGGGGATCGTCTCGAGCACGCGGTGCACCCAGTCCAGGTAGGCCTCGGCCTCGCCGAGCGAACCGACACCGACCAGGGCGTGGGCGGTGAGCGCGGCGTCGCGGAGCCAGCAGTAGCGGTAGTCCCAGTTGCGGACGCCGCCGATCTCCTCGGGCAGCGATGTCGTCACCGCGGCCAGGATCGAGCCGGTCGGCTCGTGAACCAGACCGCGCAGCGTGAGCGCGGACCGCTTGATGAGGTCCGGCTTGAGCGGCGGCAGGTCGAGTTCCGCGGCCCACTGCCACCAGTACGCCTCGGCCTGTGCGCGCCGCTCCACCTCCGCAACCGGGTGTGGGCTCAAATCTTCTGTTCCGCAACGGAACTCGAGGATGATATCGTTCTCCGACGGATCGACCACCGCGTGCGCGGTCTGCTGCGTTCCGTCGGTGGTGATGTCCCACCGCACGTCGGGGGAGCGCAGCACGTACGGCTCGTTGAGGCCGAACACCCGCAGGCCGTCGTCGACGGCCTCGAGGATGACCTGCCCCTGTCCGAACTCGGGGCGCGGGGCGAACGTGACGACCGCCTTCGCGGTGCCGGTGATGACGCGCGTCAGATCGGTACGGCCGGGCTCGACGTCGTGCGGCAGATAGTCGATGACCGCCAGGCTCGCCCACCGGGTGACCACGGTCATCGTGGAGTCGACGTACCGCTGGCTCAGCGGCAGGGCCTCGCGGAGCGGGCCGATCGTGAAGTGGCCGGCGGCCTCCCCGCCGAGCAGATGCGCGAACACCGCGGCCGAATCCGGTTCCGGATGGCACAGCCACGAGATGGTGCCGTCGGGGGTGATCAGGGCCTTGGTCCGGGGACTCGCGAGCATGGTGAGACGCTCGATGCGCGGGGCGTCCGCACCGGACAGCCACGTGCGGCGCTGGTCGAGCAGGAACGCCATGGCCGCGGCGACGTCCTCGGTGCTCGAAACCCGGAACTCGGCGCTGGTGTCGCCGTCACCGACCTTGATTCCGACATCCGGCCCGTGCAGCGACCGGAACGCCTTCTCGTCGGTGACGTCGTCGCCGAAGAACACCGCCGCCGTCGCCGATTCCTGATGCCGGATGATGTCGAGCGCGCGACCCTTGTCGGTGGGCACGACGGACAGTTCGATCACGGACTTGCCCTCGGTGACCTGCACGCCGGGCAGGCGCGCCAGGTCGGCGCGGACGGTGGCCAGCGCGAGCTCGGCGTCGCGTTCGCTCGCATTGCGCACGTGCAGGGCCGCACTCGCGGGTTTGATCTCCACGTGCACGCCGTCGTAGAGCCGGGCGACGTTGTCGAGTCCGGCGATGATGCCGCGCAGCAACTCCTTGGCGTCGGTGTCGATGGCGTGCACGAATCCGATGTCGAACTCGGAGCCGTGGCTACCGACCAGCTGGACCTCGGCGGGAAGACGCGACAGCGCTGCCAGGTCCTTGAGGGCGCGGCCGGAGATGACGGCGGCCGACGTCGACGGCAGCCCCGCGAGCGCGCGCAGGGCGCGGACCGATTCGGCGTGAGGGAACGCTTTGTCGGGATCGGCGACGATGGGCGCGACCGTTCCGTCGTAGTCCGACGCCACGAGCAGTCGGGGGGATCGCGCGACCGTGACGAGTGCGCGACGCAGGTCGATCGGGAGGTCTTGGGCGCTCATTCTTCCCACGGTAGGGGAATAGGTCCCGCCCGTCGCTCCGGATGCACGGTTCGGGGCGTGTTCCCGGTTACAGGTTCGTTCCGGGAGCTCTCAGGAGCCGGCGACGGGCACCTGGGAGGGTCGGCGGGAGCCGTCGCCGAGCAGCAGTTCGACGGTGAGCTCGAGTCTGCGGGCGACGTCGGTCGCCGACGAACGGCGGGTCAGCCACGCCACGAGATTCGACAGCCACACGTCGCTGATGACGCGCGCGACGGCCAGCTCTTCCTCGGTCGGCTCGTCTTCGTTCATCGCGCGGGCGAACAGCCGGTCCATGAGCTGGCCGACCCGGTCGACCTCGGCGGCGGCCGAGGCGTCGGCGAACATGAACGCGCGCGTCATCGCTTCGGTGAGGAGCGGGTCGCGCTGCATGGCGCGGGTGATGAGGCTCAGGATCAGGTTCATGCGTTCGAGCGGGGTGTGGCCGGGCGGGATCTTGCCCTTGCTGTCGATGCGTGCGAATTCCCGGCCGAGCGCGGACACCAGCAGGTGCACCTTGGACGGGAAGTACCGGTAGAGGGTTCCGACCGCGACGTCGGCGCGCTCGGCGACCGCGCGCATCTGGACGGCCTCGTATCCCCCCTTGGAGGCGAGCGCCAGGGTCGCGTCGAGTATCCGCTTGCGGCGTTCTTTCTGGGCGTTGGAACTGAGGTCGTCCTCGGTGAGGGCGGACAGTGTTCCACTTCCGGTCGAACGCGAGCTGGGCGGTATCGTCATGGACTTTTTCCTCACACCTTGACTCTGAACCGGTGTCATATTAGAACACGTTCTAGACGTTGATGTCATTTTCGAAAGGCGGAGATCCGCTGTGAGTATCGCCACCACCGAGGAGCAGCGGGCTGTCCAGGCCTCCGTGCGTGCTTGGACGCGCTCCGCGTCTCCGATAGACAAGTTACGCCACCAGCCAGCGGAAATGTGGCAGCAGGGTTGGGGTTCGCTCGCCGAATTGGGCCTGTTCGGGGTGGCCGTTCCCGAATGCGCGGGCGGGCTCGGCGCCACCACGGTGGATCTGGCCGTGATGCTCGAGCAGGCCGCGCACGAACTGGCACCGGGACCGGTTCTCACGACCGCGCTCGCCGCGCTCGTGTTCGGTTCCGGAGGCGACTCCGCCGCCAAGACGGCCGCCCTGCTGAGCGAGGGCACCGTACCCGTGGCCGCCGCGCTCGATCTCGCGGTCGACGCGACCGACGCCACCGACGGCCTGACCCTCGGCGGCGACGCCGGACCCGCGATCGCCGCGGAACCCGGGGTGGCGGTCCTTGTCCGCGTCGCCGGTGCCGGCGGTGCCGATGCGTCCGAGGCCGAGGAGCGCTGGGCGCTCGTCGACGCCGACAGCCCCGGCCTGCATCTCGAGCCCCTCGACACCCTCGACAAGTCCCGCGCGCTGGCGAGAGTGCGGCTCGACTCGGTCGCGGTCACCGCCGACCGTGTCGTGACCGTACGTTCCGGTCTGGTCCGGGACCTGGCCGCGACACTCGCCGCCGCCGAACTCGCCGGCATCGCCGGCTGGGCGCTGACCACCGCGGTCGAGTACGCGAAGATCCGCGAACAGTTCGGGCAGCCGATCGGTGCGTTCCAGGCGGTCAAGCACCTGTGCGCCGAGATGTTGTGCCGCACCGAGAAGATCCGTGCCACCGCGTGGGACGCGGCTTCCGCCGCCGACACCGCGCCGGACGAACTGCCCATCGCCGCGGCCGTCGCGGCCGCCGTCTCGCTCGACGCCGCGGTGCAGACCGCCAAGGACGCCATCCAGGTGCTCGGCGGCATCGGGTTCACCTGGGAGCACGACGCCCATCTGTATCTGCGTCGCGCCGTGGCCACCCGCCAGCTGCTCGGTGGGTCCACGTGGTGGCGTGCGCGGGTCACCGCGCTGACCCGCGCGGGCGTCCGCCGTCACCTCGGCATCGACCTGTCGGAGTTCGACGACGAGCGCGCCCGCATCCGCGCCGAGATCGCCGAGTTCGCCGGTCTTCCGGAACCGGAGCGGCGCAACGCATTTGCCGAATCCGGTTACCTCGCACCGCACTGGCCCGCCCCGTACGGCCGGGGCGCCCGCGCCGCCGAGCAGATTCTCATCGACGAGGAACTCGCCGCGGCCGGCGTGGAGCGGCCCGATCTGGTGATCGGCTGGTGGGCGGTGCCCACGATCCTCGAGCACGGAACCCCCGAGCAGATCGAGCGATTCGCGATGCCGACGCTGCGCGGCGACATCGTCTGGTGCCAGCTCTTCTCCGAGCCCGGCGCCGGTTCCGATCTCGCGGCGCTGCGCACGACCGCGGAGAAGGTCGACGGCGGCTGGAAGTTGCAGGGGCAGAAGGTGTGGACGTCGCTCGCCCAGGTCGCGGACTGGGCGATCTGTCTGGCCCGCACCGACCGCGACGCACCGAAACACAAGGGCATCACCTACTTCCTGGTGGACATGAAGTCCGCGGGTATCACCGTCTCGCCGCTGCGCGAGATCACCGGCGACGCACTGTTCAACGAGGTCTTCCTCGACGGCGTGTTCGTTCCCGACGACTGCGTGGTCGGTGGGCTCGGCGGCGGCTGGAAACTGGCGCGCACCACCCTCGCGAACGAGCGGGTCGCGATGGGCAGCAAGTCGTCGCTCGGCAAGGCCATCGAGGATCTGATCGAGCTGTCCAGCCCCGGCGACCCGGTTGCCGAGGATCGCATCGCCACCCAGATCTGCGAGGCGATGGCGGGTTCGCTGCTCGACCTGCGCACGACCCTCGCGCAGCTCGGCGGTCAGGATCCGGGTCCGGCGTCGAGCGTGCGCAAGCTCATCGGTGTGCGGCAGCGGCAGGACACCTCCGAGCTGGCGATGGACCTGGCGGGGGAGGCCGGGTGGGTCGAGGGTCCGCTCAGCCGCGAATTCCTCAACACGCGCTGCCTGACCATCGCCGGCGGCACCGAACAGATCCTCCTCAGCCTGGCCGCCGAACGTCTGCTGGGGCTGCCCCGGTGACCGGGACTTGCACTGCTCGGACCCGCTCAGCGGTGCTACAACGTGGCACACGTTCTAATCGAAGGTGGAATTGTGGACTTCGCACGTGACGAGACGCAGGAGGCGGTGGCGGAAGTCGCCGTCGACCTGCTCGCCCGCGACCTGACCGCAGACGACCTGTGGTCCGCGCTCGCCGGCGCCGATCTGCTCGCGCTGGCCCTACCCGAACGCCTCGGCGGCGCCGGACTCGGTGTAGGTGAGGTCGCGACGGTACTGACCGAGATCGGCCGCAAGGCCGCCCCGGTCCCGGCCCTGGCCACGCTCGGCTTCGGGGTACTGCCCGTCGTCGCGCTGGCCACCGACGAGCAGCAGGACGCGCTGCTCGCCGACGTCCCGGGCGGGGCCGTGCTCACCGCGGCACTGTCCGAGCAGGGCCGGCCGTTCCCGGCCGCGCCGGCCGCGACCGCGGTGCCCGTGGACGGCGGCCACGCGGTCACCGGCTACTTCGTCGCGGTCCCGTATGCCGCGACCGCGCGGCACATCCTGGTGCCCACGGACGCCGGTGTCGTCGCCGTCGACGCGACCGCCGACGGTGTCACCGCGACCGCGAGCCCGTCCGCCGCGGGGAGCCCCGAGTTCTCCGTGCGGTTCGACGGCGCGGTCGGCACACTCCTCGGTGACGGCGCGGATCCGGCCGCCGACGTCGCGGTCCTGTACCGCCTCGCACTCGCGTCGATCGGTGCCTACGCGGACGGACTGCTCGACGGGGCAACGGCATTGACCGCCGAACACCTGAGCACGCGCCATCAGTTCGGCAAGCCGCTCGCGACCTTCCAGGCCGTGGCCCAGGAGATCGCCGACGTCTACGTCACCGCGCGCACCCTGCACGTCGCGGCGCTCGCGTCGACCTGGCGCGTCGCTCACGACGGGGCCCGCTCGGCGGCGGTGGACGACGATCTGGACGTCACCGCCTACTGGATCGCCGAGGAGCTGCCACCCGCGATGCGGGTGCTGCACCACCTGCACGGTGGCATCGGGGTCGACGTGACCTACCCGCTGCACCGCTATTCCTCGACCGCCAAGGATCTGGCGCGCCTGATCGGCGGCGCCTCGTACCGACTCGACCTCGTGGGGGCCCGGTGTTCATCGATCTGACCGACGAGCAGCGCGCGCTGCAGGCGGAACTGCGAACCTACTTCGCGGATCTCATCTCCCCGGAGGAGGCCGCGATCATGCGCACGGAGCGGCACGGCCCCACCTACCGTGAGGTCATCCGCCGCATGGGCAAGGACGGCTGGCTCGGCGTCGGCTGGCCGAAGGAATTCGGCGGACGCGGGTTCGGCGAGATCGAACAGCAGATCTTCGCCAACGAAGCGGTGCGCGCCGACGTCCCGTTGCCGAGCGTGACGCTGCAGACCGTCGGACCGACCCTGCAGGTGTACGGCACCGAGGAGCAGAAGCGAAAGTTCTTGCCTGCCATCCTCTCCGGTGAAGTGCACTTCGCGATCGGTTACTCCGAACCGGAGGCCGGCACCGACCTGGCCGCGCTGCGCACCAGCGCCGTGCGCGACGGCGACACCTATATCGTCAACGGCCAGAAGATCTTCACCACCGGCGGCCACGACGCCGACTACATCTGGCTCGCGGTGCGCACCGGTCCCGCCGACTCGCGGCACCGCGGCATCTCGATCCTCATCGTCGACACCACCGATCCGGGTTTCAGCTGGACCCCGATCATCACGTGCGACGGTGCCCACCACGTCAACGCGACCTACTACAGCGATGTGCGGGTCCCGGCGAACATGCTTGTGGGAGAAGAGAACAAGGGCTGGAAGCTGATCACCACCCAGCTCAACCACGAGCGCGTCATGCTCGGACCGGCCGGCAAGGTCGGCGGACTCTACGATCACGTGGCCGCATGGGCGAAGACGCACGATCTGCTGGGCGAACCCGACGTGCGCCGCGCGCTCGGTGAGATCCACGCGACCTTCCGCCTCAACGAACTGCTCAACTGGCAGGTCGCGGCCAGCGAATCCGAGGCCGTGGACATCGCGGACGCGTCGGCGACCAAGGTGTTCGCCACCGAACGTATCCAGCGGGTCGGCCGGCTCGCCGAGGAGATCGTCGGGCGCTACGGCGACCCCGCCGATCCCGAAACGGGCGAACTGCTGAGCTGGCTGGACATGCAGATCAAGCGGAACCTCGTCATCACCTTCGGTGGTGGCGTCAACGAGGTGATGCGCGAACTGATCGCGACGGCGGGCCTGGGCATGCCCCGGGTTCCGCGGTGAGAGAGGCACTTTCGATGACGACACCCGAGGAGATCCTCGCCGCCGCGGAACGGGTTCGCGGTGACGGGCCGTCGAAGCCCCGCGCCGGACGCGACCCGGTGAACATGCCGATGATCCGCAACTGGCTCGAGGCGATCGGCGACGAGAACCCGATCTACACCGACCCCGATGCCGCGGTCGCGGCCGGGCACGGCGGGTTGGTCGCACCGCCGGCGATGGCCCAGGTGTGGACGATGCGCGGACTCGGCGCCAAGCGCGAGGAGGACGATCCGCTCGGCCGGATGACGAACATCCTCGACGAGGCCGGTTACACCTCCGTGGTCGCGACGAACTGCGACCAGATCTACCACCGCTACCTGCGGCCCGGTGAAGAGGTCACGATCGAGTCCACCCTCGAGGATGTGGTGGGCCCGAAGAAGACCGGTCTCGGTGAGGGCTGGTTCTTCACGACCCGCAACATCTGGAAGGTCGGCGACGAGGTCGTCGCCGAAATGTTGTTCCGCATCCTGAAATTCGCGCCGCCCGCCAAGGAGGCGCCTGCGGCCGCGGACGCACCGGCGGTGCCGGAGGACCTCGACCCGACCCGGCTGCTGCGTCCCTCCGCGTCGCCGGACTCTCAGTTCTTCTGGGACGGAGTCGCCGCGCACGAGCTGCGCATCCAGCGCCGGCCGGACGGGTCCCTGCAGCATCCCCCGGTTCCCGCGCTCTGGCTCGACAAGACCGAAACCACCGACTATGTCGTGGCATCCGGTCGCGGCACCGTCTTCAGCTACGTCGTGCACCACGCACCGAAGGTGCCCGGCCGGTCGCTGCCGTTCGTCGTGGCGCTGGTCGAACTGGAGGAGGGAGGTGTCCGCATGCTCGGTGAGCTGCGCGGTGTCGATCCCGCGCAGGTCCACATCGGCATGCCCGTCGAGGTGACCTACCTCGACTTCCCGGGCGACGACGAGACCGGCGGCGCACCGTGGACGCTGTACGCCTGGACCCCCCGTCAGGAGACCGCATGAACACCGCAACCGTGACCGTGGGGGAGACCCTGCCCGCCCTGTCCGTCTACGGGGACCCGACCTTCATCGTGTCGAGCGCGCTGGCCACCAGGGACTTCCAGGACGTCCACCACGACCGCGACCTCGCCCGGAAAAAGGGATCGAAGGACATCTTCGTCAACATCCTCACCGACACCGGCCTGGTGCAGCGTTACGTCACCGACTGGGCCGGTCCCCGCGCCGTGATCAAGTCGATCTCGCTGCGGCTCGGGGTGCCCTGGTACGCGTACGACACGCTGAACCTGACGGGCACCGTCGCGTCCGTCGACGAGGGCCTGATCACCCTGGACATCGTGGGCAGCAACAGCCTCGGTAACCACATCAACGCCAAGGCCACCCTCGTGATCGGAGGTACCGCATGAGCGGGCTGTCCCGCCGCGCCGCCATCGTCGGCATCGGCGCCACCGACTTCTCCAAGGACTCCGGCCGCAGCGAGCTGCGCCTCGCCGCCGAAGCGGTGCGTGCCGCCCTCGACGACGCCGGGCTGCGCCCCGAGGACGTCGACGGCCTCACCTCGTTCACGATGGACACCAACACCGAGGTCGCGGTCGCGCGGTCGGTGGGGATCCCGAGCCTGAAGTTCTTCTCGCGCATCCATTACGGCGGCGGCGCCGCGTGCGCGACGGTGCAGCAGGCCGCGATGGCGGTGGCCACCGGTGTCGCCGACGTCGTCGTCGCCTACCGCGCGTTCAACGAACGCTCGGGCGCCCGCTTCGGTCAGGTCAACTCGGCGCTGGCCACGCAGGTCAACTCGTCGGGCACCGACAACGCGTTCTCCTACCCGCACGGTCTGAGCACCCCGGCATCGTTCGTCGCGATGGTGGCGCAGCGGTACATGCACGCCACCGGCGCGACCAGCGCCGACTTCGGTGCGGTCGCGGTCGCGGACCGCAAGCACGCCGCCACCAACCCGAACGCGTTCTTCTACGGCAAGCCGATCACGCTCGAGGACCACCAGAACTCGCGGTGGATCGCCGAGCCGCTGCACCTGCTCGACTGCTGCCAGGAATCGGACGGCGGTGTCGCGATCGTGGTGACCAGTCCCGAACGCGCGAAGGACCTGAAGCAGGCGCCGGTGCTGATCGCCGGTGCGGCCCAGGGCAGTGCGCAGGACCAGTTCATCATGACCAGCTACTACCGCGACGGGTTGACGGGTCTGCCGGAGATGGGGATCGTCGGCAACCAGTTGTGGGAGCAGTCCGGTCTGACGCCGCAGGACATGCAGACGGCGGTGCTCTACGACCACTTCACCCCGTACGTGCTCATGCAGCTCGAGGAACTCGGATTCTGCAAGCCCGGCGAGGCGAGGGACTTCGTCGCGGACGGCGGCATCGAACTGGGCGGGCACCTGCCGCTCAACACGCACGGCGGCCAACTCGGCGAGGCGTACATCCACGGCATGAACGGCATCGCCGAGGCGGTGCGTCAGATCCGCGGCACCTCGGTCAATCAGGTACCCGACGTCGAGAACGCACTCGTCACCGCGGGCACCGGCGTACCGACCTCGGGGCTGGTCCTGTCCCGCGGATAGCTTCGCCGTCGGTTCGGTGAGTGGGATCGGTTCTGGTGGGACCGATCCCACTCGCGTATCGATGGTCGGGTAGCCGACGCACAGGAGTGGACGTGAACGAATTCGAGGGCAAGGTCGCGCTGGTCACGGGAGCGGCGCGCGGGCAGGGCCGTTCGCACGCGGTCGCGTTCGCCGAGCGCGGCGCCGACGTGGTGATCTGCGATCGCTGCGAGAACAGCGACGCGGTGTTCTACCCGCTGGCGACCGACGACGACCTCGCGGAAACCGTGCGGCTGGTCGAGGCCACCGGCCGGCGCGTCATCGCCGAGAAGCTCGACACTGCCGACCGCGGCGCCCTCGACAAGCTCGTCGCTCGCGCCACCGACGAATTCGGCCGCGTCGACATCGCGGTCGCCAACGCCGGGGTCTCCGTCGCGGCGCCTGTACAGGTGATGCCGCAGAACATGTGGGACGAGGCGATCTCGTCGAACCTCACGGGCGTGTTCAACACCATCGGAGCGGTCGCACCAGGCATGATCGAGCGCGGCTACGGCCGGATCGTGACGATCTCCTCGATGCTCGGCCGGGCCGGCAACACCAACATGGCGGCCTACAGCGCCTCCAAGTGGGGTGTCATCGGCCTGACGAAGAGTGCCGCCCTCGACCTCGCGCAGCACGGGATCACCGTCAATGCCGTTGCTCCCGGCAACATCTCGACCCCGATGATCCACAACGACTTCCTGTACGGCATGCTGCGCCCCGACCTCGGGAAACCGACCGCCGAGGATGTGGCCCCGGTGTTCACGTCCCTGCACGCACAGCCCGTGCCGTGGCTCGATCCCGAGGAGATCACCCGGGTCGTGCTGTTCTTCGCCGCCGAGGCCGCCGCACACATCAGCGGCACGGTTCTGCCCGTCGACGCGGGCAACGCGGCACGGGTGACCGGCTGATCCCCAGCGGCGTTTCGTTCGCCGCACCCGGACCCGGTGGGCGGGATACCGTGGATACCGCCGGCGCCGTCGGCACCGCGCATCCCGATTGCCGGACGCCCGGCCTGTGGACCGGAACGATCGGCACAGCCGCTCGGAGGGTCGACCATGACGCAAACGAACGGGCACGTCGTCCATCACCCCACACACCAAGAGCGCGTCGAGACCGGTCTCGCGGCGCGGCGCGCCACCCCGATCGCCGCACTCGCCGAGGTCTCACCCGACGAGGCGCGCGATCCCATGGCGTTGCTCCAGCGGCAGGCGGCGACCCGGATACCGCAACTGGTCCCGGTCCGGTACGGGCGGATGTCCAGTTCCCCGTTCGCGTTCTACCGCGGCGCGGCCCTGGTGATGGCGGACGATCTGTCGCGCACCCCGAACAGCGGGCTGCACTGCCAGTTGTGCGGGGACGCGCACCTGAGCAACTTCGGGCTCTATGCCACACCCGAACGGAAACTCGCGTTCGACGTCAACGACTTCGACGAGACCTATCCGGGTCCGTTCGAATGGGACGTCAAACGGCTTGTCGCGAGCCTCGCGGTCGCGGCCCGCGACAACGGGTTCACCGGTAAGGACCGCAAACGGATCACCCGGGCGTGCGTCGCGGAATACCGCGAGACGATGCTCGCCCAGGCCGAGCGAGGGAACCTCGCGGTCTGGTACGCGCACGTCGAGCCGTCCACCGAACTCGTGGAACTGCGTGACGAACTCGATTCCACGATGAAGAAGCGCACCCGCAAACTCATCGAGAAATCGATGACCCGCGACAGCGTGCAGGCGCTCGGAAAACTCACGACGATCGTCGACGGCAAACGCCGGATCATCAGCGCGCCACCGCTCATCGTCCCGATCGAGGAGGTCTTCGCCGACCTCGACACCGAATTGATCTACAAAGAGCTGCACGAACGCCTCCGGTCCTATCGGTCGACCTTGCAGTGGGACCGTCGCGTCCTGCTCGAGCAGTTCGAATTCGTGCAGGCCGCCCGCAAGGTGGTCGGCGTCGGCAGTGTCGGCACCCGCGCCTGGATCATGCTGCTCCGCGGCCGGGACGACGATGACCCGTTGTTTCTGCAGGCCAAGGAAGCCCAGCGATCGGTGCTCGCAGACTATATCGACGGCCCGACCTTCGAGAACGAAGGTGAACGTGTCGTCAACGGTCAGCGGCTCATGCAGGCGGCGAGCGACATCTTCCTCGGCTGGCAGGCGGGCGTGGGCGCGGACGGAGTGCAGCGCGACTTCTACATCCGGCAACTCCGCGACGGCAAGGGCTCGGCGGTCATCGAGGCGATGACCCCTACGGGAATGGCGTTGTACGGCAGGTTGTGCGGCCGGGTGCTCGCCTACGGGCACGCGCGGTCGAGCGACCGCGTCGCGATCGCCACCTACCTCGGCCCCGGCACGGAGTTCGACGAGGCGATCGCAGAATTCGCGGAGCTGTATTCCCAGCGCAACAAGAACGACAGAAAGCTGCTCCTCGCTGCGATCGACGAGGGCACGGTGACTGCCCGGGCGGGAATCTGAGAAGACTCGACCGCCAATTTTGGCGAACTGCACGGAATTCCGCTGCGCGCGGGAGCAAGATATCCGGAGAATCCTCCGCTGGAGGATCCGTTCGCCCTGCGCACTCGGAAAGGTGCACGTCATGGATTCGTTTTGGGATTACGTGTGGTACACGATCGTAGTGTTCGCCTTCGTGGCGTACCTGATCGTGCTGTTCCAGATCCTGGTCGACCTGTTCCGGGATCACACCGTCTCCGGCTGGGTCAAGGCGGTGTGGGTGATCGTGCTGGTGCTGTTCCCGTACCTGAGCGCGTTCATCTACCTGATCGTCCGGGGCCGGGGCATGGCCGAGCGTGCGCGTGCAGCGCAGGTCGAAGCCAAGCAGGCCACCGATCAGTACATCAGGGAGGTCGCGGGAAAGTCGCCCGCCGAAAGTATTTCGGAGGCCAAGTCGCTCCTGGACTCGGGAGTGATCACCGAGGCGGAGTTCCAGCAGCTCAAGGCGCACGCACTGGGTAAGACGGCCACGAGCTGACCGGTCGGCCGGCCAACCCGACTGCCGGCCGACCCTGCTCTCGGCGCGCTCACCTTTCCGGTGTTCTTCGAGCGCACAACCCGCCCCCCTTTTTTCCGAGCGAATGTATCGCTCGTCTCCTTGGATCGATCGGATGTACCGTTCGCTCGGAAAAAGGGGGGAGCACCGGGTCAGCCGGCGAGGATTCGGGCCTTCTCGGCTTCGAACTCGGCCTCGGTGAGCACACCCTGGGCCTTCAGCTCGCCGAGTTGTTTCAGCGCCTCGAGCCGGTCGACGCCACCCGAAGCCTGAGGTTGTGGCGGCGGCGGAGGTGCAGCTTGCTGCTGCTGCTGCGCACGGGCGTACTCTTCCTGTTCCTGCCGGGCCCAGCGCTGTCCTTGGCGGCGCGAGACACGATTCGACACGGACGTCGCGGTTCCCGCGATCACGGCGGTCCGGGCGACGCCGCGGAGCAATCCGGGCATGGTTCAACCTTTCTCTGGATGTGCGGTTCCTGTCGGTCCTGGAACTCGGTCAGCTCTTGGCTTCGAGAGCATCGAGCGATGCCAGGATGCCCTGCACCGGCACCCGTCCCGACGCGACGAGCTGAGCCCCGTTGTGGCGTAACTTTGCCGCCAGCGGTGCTGCCCAAGTGTTCTCGTAGATCAGGACGGCCGCCGAGCATCCCGGTTCCAGCGCCTCACCGGCCTCGGCGAGGTCGGTTTCGTCGAGCAGTCCGGAGTACGCTTCGGCGAACAGTGTCACGTCGAAGTCTCCTTGGAGCCCGACGTCGGTGATGTCGATCCCGGACACGGAACCGTCGGCGCCCTTCTGGACGAACTCGAGGTCGAGCACGCGGATGATGCCGCGTTCGACGAGGTCGACCAGCAGAGGCAGGGCGGAGCCGTCCGGAGGCCGGTCGGCGGGAAATTCGATGACGAGATAGTCGATGGGCCCCATCTCGTCGACTTCGGTACCGGTCACGGTGGTCTCTTTTCGTGAGGACGGGTACAGCGTTTCGACCCTCGACGATAGCGCTCCGCACAGGTCTCCGGCCCTGTTTCCGCTGGCAGACGGGATCTCGTCGGTATCCCGTGGGGCCCGGTGCAATTCCGGGTTCGTCGGCACCACGCATCGGGCCGGGAGGCGAGTTCTGGAGTTGATCATCAAAGTCGTGCCGAGAACGCCAACCGCGCGCATACTACCGATACCACTCACCTCGTCAAAGGAACTCTCATGTCCGAAGATGTGCGTGTCAATCCGGAGGCCGGCAGCGTCAAGCAGGGAATCGCTGCGGGCACCTCCATCGGGGCCGCGGTGATCCTCGTGACCCTCGGCATCATCTCCCTCTTCCAAGGAATCGCCGCCGTCGCCGAGGACGAAGTGTTCGTGCGTGGCGTCGAATACATCTACAAGCTCGACTTCACCAGCTGGGGCTGGATCCACATCGTTCTCGGCGTCCTCATGATCCTCGTGGGTATCGCGTTGATGGCGGGCCAGACGTGGGCGCGGGTCAGCGCGATCATCATCGCGGCACTGTCGATCATCGCGAACTTCCTGTGGCTGCCGTACTACCCGTGGTGGTCGATCCTGATCATCGCGCTGAACATCGTGGTGATCTGGGCCGTGTCGACGTGGAAGCCGCAGGCCGCCGAGTACTACTGACCTACGACTGATCCACGACGATGACATCGGGTGTCGGCCCGACCGGATCGGGTGTCCCGGACGGCCCGCTCGCCTCGGGCGAGCGGGCCGAACTGGAGCGATTGCGCGCCGAGGTCGCGACCCTACGGTCGAAGGCCGCGGAGGTTCCCGCCGAGGGCGCGCCCCCGGAGCGGAAGCCTCGCCATGCGCTGCGATGGACGGCGGTGGCGATCCTGACCGTCCTGGTCGGAGTCCTGTCGATCGCCACAGTGACAGCGCGTTTCGTGCGCGGCGAAGTTCTCGATACCGACCGGTACGTCACCACCGTCGCCCCGTTGGCGTCGGATCCGGCGATCCAGAATCAGATCGCCAACTCCGTCACCGACGAGATCTTCGACCGGGTCGACGTCCAGCAGCTCACGTCGGACGCCCTGTCGGCACTCACCGACCTGGTGCCGGCAGCCGAGAACGCGCCGCGTCTCGATCGCGCGATCGACGGGCTGGCGCCGGTGATCGCCGGACAGGCACGCAGTTTCGTCAACGAAACGGTGTTGTCGCTGGTGCGCAGCGATCAGTTCGACGACCTGTGGATCCAAGCGAACCGGGCCGCCCACAACGGGCTGGTCGCGGTCGTGACGGGCGATGTCGGGCCGTCTTCCGTGACGGTGGACGAGTCCGGCACCGTCAGCATCTCGCTGGGGACGGTCATCGACAATGTCAAGGCACGCCTGATCGATCGCGGCTTCACGTTCGCCGAGAAGATCCCGGCGATCGACAAGCAGTTCGTGCTGTTCCAGTCACCGGATCTCGTTCGGGCGCAACGTGCAGTGTCCGCGCTGGACAAGGCCGCCGACATCCTGCCGTGGGTCACGATCGCCGCGGCCGTGGCCGCCGTGGTGGTCGCACCGACGGGCCGCCGCCTACGCGCCCTCGCGTTCGTGGGCGTCGCCCTGGCGATCGGGATGTTCGTGCTCGCCGTCGGTCTGATCATCGGGCGCGCAATATATCTCGACCAGATTCCACCGGACGTCCTGTCTCCCGACGCCGCCTCCACACTCATCGACACGGTGCTCGTGCCGCTCCGGGCCGCGCTGCGCGGTGTCGCCGTCCTCGGCCTGGTGATCGCGGTGGCCGCGTACCTGACCGGAGGCTCCGCCTCGGCCACCGCGGTGCGCCGCGGATTCGGTCGCGGACTGGACACCCTGCAGCGAGCACGTCGCACACGCCCGCCCAACGAAGTCGAACTGTGGGTGGCTCGGGCCCGAGTTCCGTTGCGGGTGGCGATCGTTGCGATCGGTGCGGTGCTGCTGATGTTCTGGCGGTACCCCACGGGCATGGTGGTCGTGTGGATCGTGATCGGTGTGCTCCTCGCGCTGCTGGTGCTCGAAGTGTTCGTGCGTCCGGTTCGGATGTGGCAGGAACAGTCCGGTCGCGACGCAGCGGCGGACGTCGACGCAGACGCACCGAGCGGGTGACCGATCGTGTCCGCCGTCGTCGACGAAATTCCGGGCGCGGCACGCTGGTGGGCGCGCGCCGCGGCGCTCTGTGTGCTCGTCGCGATCGTCCTGCCGATCGCCGAGGCGGGTGTGGGCGGTGCGGTGCTGCTCGTGGTCGTGGGAATCGCCGGGGTCGCGATCACCATCGCAGCGATCTACTGGTTCCTGTCCCGGCGTGGCGCGGTGAGGGCGGCGGCGCTCGTTCTGGCCGTCGTCGTACCGATCGCGGTGCTGGCGTTGTACATCCGCGAGAGAAACCTGTGGGTCGTGGTCGTCGCAGGTGTCCTCGTGGCGCTCGCCCTCGTGTGTGCCCGCGCGACGCTGCGTATCCACCACGACGAGACCGGACAGCCCGAATATCCTGCGGCGCCGGTGGAGAAGCCGTTCCTGGTGATGAATCCGCGTTCCGGCGGCGGGAAAGTGGTCAAGTTCGATCTGCAACGCAAGGCCGAGGAGCTGGGCGCCACGGTGGCGTTGCTCGACGGACCCGAACCCGTCGACGTCGAGGCGCTGGCGCTCGAGGCCGTCGCACGCGGAGCCGATCTGCTGGGTGTCGCCGGCGGTGACGGCACCCAGGCGCTCGTGGCGGGCATCGCCGCAGCGCACGACATTCCGTTCCTGGTGATCAGCGCCGGGACCCGCAATCATTTCGCACTCGATCTCGGTCTGGATCGCGACGACCCCGCCGCCGGCCTCGACGCACTGCGCGACGGCGTCGAACTGCGCGTCGATCTCGGCGACATCGACGGCCGCACGTTCGTCAACAACGCCTCGTTCGGGGTGTATGCCGACATCGTGCAGAGCCCGAACTATCGCGACGACAAGACCGGGACCGTGCTGGACATGCTGCCGGATCTGCTCGCCGGTGACGGCAGGGCGCGCTTGCGTGCCCGCATCGACGGGGAACTCGTGGACGGCCCCCAGGCGATCCTGGTCAGCAACGGCCCGTACACCACCGACGACCTGGCCGGGATGGGCAGGCGCACCAGGCTGGACCGGGGCCGGCTCGGGGTCGTGACGATCTCGGTGTCCAGCGCCCGGCAGGCGGTCGGGCTGCTCAATCGGGCGCGCAGCCGCGGTCTTGTGCAGCGCACCGCCACCGAGGTGGTCATCGACGCCGACGCTCCCGACATCCCGGTCGGCGTGGACGGCGAGGCCCTGCGCCTGCCGACACCGGTCCGGTGCACGATCACCCCGGGTGCCCTGCGCGTGCGGGTTCCCCGGAACCGGCCGGGGGTCCGTCTGCCCGCACCCGCCCTGGACTGGGTGCGTCTGCGCGAATTGGCTCTGCGCCGCCGTCGGACCTCCCCGGTGGCGCGGTGACGCTCCCGCAACGGCGGAGTTGAGGTACGTTCGCCCGTTGGGCAGGGACGAACATCGTCGTGAAGGGGGCAATGTGCAGGTCGAGGGCAAAGTTGCGGTCGTCACCGGGGCGGGAGGCGGCATCGGCGCCGCGATCGCGGGAAGTCTCGTCGCGGCGGGGGCGAAGGTGCTCCTCGCGGACCTCGACGGCGACGCCGTGCAGCGGGTTGCGGCCGGACTCGATCCCGCCGGGGAGGGTTCGGCTCTGGGTGTGCGGGCCGACGTGGCGGACAGCACCGAGATCCGCGCCCTCCTCGACCGCGCGGAGAACGAATTGGGGCCGGTGGCACTGTATTTCGCGAATGCCGGGATCACCGGCGCGCCCGGTCTCGACGCCGACGAATCCGTGTGGGACCGCGCGTTCGACGTGAACGTCCGCGCCCACGTGCGCGCCGCACAGTTGCTCGTGCCGAGATGGCTCGACCGCGGCGAGGGCTATTTCGTGTCCACCGCATCCGCAGCCGGCCTGCTGACGCAGATCGGATCGGCCACCTATTCGGTGACCAAGCACGCGGCCGTCGGGTTCGCGGAATGGCTATCGGTTACCTACGGCGACAAGGGAATTCGTGTGTCGTGCCTGTGTCCCATGGGAGTCGAGACCGCGTTGCTGCGGGAAGGGGAACGATCCGGAACCGGGCTCGGCGACATGGCGACGCGCGCCGTCACCTCCGCAGGGAAGGTCCTCGAGCCGTCCGAGGTGGCGGAGGTCGTCCTCGCCGCGATCGCGGAGGAGCACTTCCTGATCCTGCCGCACCCCGAAGTGCTCGACATGTACCGCTACAAGGGTGCCGACTACGACCGCTGGATCGCCGGGATGCGACGGTTCCAGGCGAAGCTCGCGGACGGCTGAGCGGCGCCCGCGCAGAAAATCGGTCGCGACTTGTCGGTGTCGTCGGGCAGACTGGGCGGCACACGACGGTCAGGGGAGGACCGATGGTCGATGCCATAGTCGCAGAAGGATTGATCAAGACATACGGGAAGGTCACCGCGCTCGACGGCGTCGACCTCCGGGTCCCGGAGGGCACGGTGACCGCGCTGCTCGGACCGAACGGGGCGGGCAAGACCACCACCGTGCGGGTGCTGACCACGCTGCTGGTGCCGGACGCCGGTCGTGCCCAGGTCGCCGGCTACGACGTCGTCGCCGATGCCCGCACCCTGCGCTCGCACATCGGGGCGTCCGGGCAGTACGCGGCGGTCGACGAGTACCTGACCGGCTTCGAGAATCTCGAGATGGTGGGCCGGCTCTACCACCTCGGTGCCAAACGCAGCCGGGAACGTGCCCGTGAACTGCTCGAACAGTTCGATCTCGTCGAGGCGGGGGACCGTCCCGTCAAGGGATATTCCGGAGGTATGCGCCGACGCCTCGACCTCGCGGGCGCGCTCGTCGCCGAACCCCCGGTGCTGTTCCTCGACGAGCCCACCACCGGTCTCGATCCGCGTGCTCGGCTCGGGCTGTGGGAGGTGATCGAACAGCTGGTGTCGCGCGGCACGACGCTGCTGCTCACCACGCAGTACATGGAGGAAGCGGAACGGCTCGCCGACGACATCGCCGTGATCGACCACGGCAGGGTGATCGCCGAGGGGACGGCCGACGAACTCAAGAGCCTCGTGGGCAGCGAGCGCATCGAACTGGGGATCCCCGACCAGGCGCACCGCGAGATCGCGGTGCGCGAACTCGCAGCCGTCGCCGCCGGTGAAATCCAGGTCGACGGTGGCGCGGGAACGCTCACGGTCCCGGTCGGGTCGTCCGACGGCGGCGGCGCCGAAGCTCTCGTCGCCGCGCTGGGCAAGCTGTCCGCTGCGGAGGTGCGTGTGGTGGATGTGGCGTTGCGCAAACCGACGCTCGACGACGTGTTTCTCACGCTGACCGGCCACGAGGCCGAGGACGAGAAGGAGGTGGCGCGGTGAACTCGGTGCAGATGGTCGCGTCCGACGGCCTCACCATCGCCAAACGCAACGTCATCAAGATCAAGCGTGTGCCCGACCTGATCGTGTTCACGATCCTCTCGCCGATCATGTTCGTGTTGCTGTTCGCGTACGTGTTCGGCAGCGCCATCGAGATCCCGGGCATGTCGTACCGCGAATTCCTCATCGCGGGCATCTTCACGCAGACCGTGATCTTCGGGTCCACGTGGACCGGTCTGGGAATGGTCGAGGACCTGCAGAAGGGCATCATCGACCGGTTCCGCTCCCTGCCGATGGCTCCGTCCGCCGTGCTCATCGGCCGGACCACGACCGACGTGCTCATCAACGTGGTGAGCCTGGTCGTGATGTCGTTGACCGGTCTCGTGGTGGGCTGGCGCATCAACACGTCACTGGGCGAGGCCGCGGCCGGATATCTGCTGCTGTTGCTGTTCGCCTACGCGTTGTCGTGGGTCATGGCGGTCATCGGTATGTGGATCCGCACGCCGGAGGTGTTCAACAACGCGAGTTTCATGGTGATCTTCCCGTTGTCGTTCATCGCCAACACCTTCGTCGACCCGTCGTCGATGCCGCCGCTGTTGCGCACGATCGCCGAGTGGAATCCGATGTCCGCGCTGACGCAGGCGGTGCGTGAGCTGTTCGGGAACACGAACCCGATGATGCCGACGCCCGACGTGTGGCCGTTGCAGAATCCGATCCTGGCCTCACTGCTGTGGACGGCCCTGATGTTGATCGTGTTCGTGCCCTTGGCGATCCACCGCTACCAGAAGGCCGTCAGCCGCTGAGACGGCCGATCACAGCGGGCTGTCCATCCACGAGTACTCGAGGCCGGCCCAGCCGCCGACGAGGCCGAACGTTCCCAGCAGCCACAGTGTCGTGAGCACGACGACGCCGGTTCCGAGCGCGCCGGCGCCGCGCACGACCCTCGACTGGCGGGAGAACCAGGCCATGAACCGGTCGTAGCGGGTGCGCACGCCGTGCAGGGTCCGATGCGCCCATGCGAACTCCGAGGCGAGGATGCCGAGCCCGGCGAACACGATCAGCCATCCCGGGCCGGGATAGGGGATCGCGACGACGCCGAGGACCAGCACGATCGTTCCGACCATGGCCACCGTGACCCGGTAGGTCGTGTTCAGGGTGGGTCGTGCCGCGATGTGTTCGCGCAGACGATGCAGGCGGTCCATGATCGACGGCGACGAGTCCGGTGACTCGTCCCGTTCACTGTTCACGATCGCTCCGGGCTCCTTCGTGTTCGGTCGCGTCGCTCGTGTGCGGCCGACTCTCCGAGTCCCACTGTACCGACGCCCGCTGGGCGCGGACGGGGGCAGTCGGGGTGCTGCGGCTACGGCTCCTACCGTGAAACTCCTGGTCAGCGGCTCAGCGGTGTCGCGCACACCCTCCCAGCCCTGTACTAGGTTTGCCTTCCCTTATAGACTTTCGCGGTGCTTTCCCGTTCCATCGAGCTCGTCGAGTGCTCGCGGGTGCCGTTCGCCTCGGGCCTCGCCGCTCACGGGGAACGGACCGCGCTCATCGTCGACGGCCGCGACATCTCCTACCGTGAACTCGCCGAGCGGGTCGATGCCGTCGCCCGCCGGCTCGGCTCGACCCGCCGCCTCGTCCTGATCACCGGCGCCAATGCCCTCGACCCGATCGTCGCCTACCTGGCGGCACTGGCATCCGGCCATCCGGTGCTGCTGGTGCCCGGCGGCAACGGCGATGCCCTCGCCGGGATGATCGAGACCTATCGTCCCGACGTCGTGGTCGACGACGGCCGTTTCGACGAACTCGCGCCCGGCACGACCCACGATCTGCATCCGGACCTGGCGCTGTTGCTGAGCACCTCCGGATCCACCGGCTCACCCAAACTGGTACGCCTGTCCCACAACAACGTTCAGGCCAATGCGGAGGCGATCGCCGACTACCTCGGAATCCGGGACACCGACCGCGCCGTCACGACGCTGCCGATGCACTACTGCTACGGGTTGTCGGTGCTGCACAGTCACCTGCTGCGCGGCGCGGGGGTGGTGCTCACCGACCGGTCCGTCACGGAACCGGAATTCTGGGACCTCGTCCGCGACCATCGCGTCAGCGCGCTTGCCGGCGTCCCGTACACGTTCGACCTGCTCGATCGCGTCGGTTTCGCCGACATGGACCTCGAGCACCTGCGCTACGTCACGCAGGCCGGGGGCAGGCTCGATCCCGAGCGCGTACGCGGATACGCCGAGTTGGGGCGGCGCCGCGGCTTCGACTTCTTCGTCATGTACGGGCAGACCGAAGCCACCGCCCGCATGGCGTATCTGCCGCCGGAACTGACGGCGCAGTGTCCGGACACCATCGGCGTCCCGGTTCCCGGCGGCTCGTTTCGCATCGATCCGGTCCCCGAGGGAGAGGACGGGGCCGGTGAACTCGTCTACACCGGACCGAACGTCATGCTCGGCTACGCGACCACACCCGGCGACCTCGCGTCGGGAAGGGTCGTCGACGAACTGCGCACCGGGGACCTGGCCGTGCGTACCGAGGCAGGTCTGTACCGCATCGTCGGACGCCGGTCCCGCTTCGCCAAGTTGTTCGGTCTGCGCATCGATCTGCAGCGGGTCGACGCCGCGCTCGCCGCTCACGGTCTGATCGCGTGCTGCGCCGGCGGCGACGAGCAGCTCATCGTCGCGGTCGTCGGCGCCGACCCGCGGCACGTCCGGGGGCTCGCCGCCCGGGCGGGTGGGCTGCCCGAGTCTGCGGTGCGGGTGGTCCCGGTTGCGGACCTGCCGCGCACCGAGAACGGCAAACCCGACTTCCGTGCCGTTGCCGCCCTCGCCGACCGCGCACCGGACGAACCGCTCGCCGCTGCCGGCCCGGTCGACTTGTCCCGGTTGCGCGCGCTCTACGCGGAGATTCTCGCCACCGACGAGGTCACCGACGACAGCACCTTCGTCGACCTCGGCGGTGACTCGCTCACCTATGTGCGGATGTCGGTGCGGCTCGAGAAGCTCCTGGGGAATCTGCCCGCCGACTGGCACACCACTCCGCTCCGCGAGCTGGCCACCGAGACCCGGCGGCCCCGGCGCGGGTTGCGCACAGTCGAGACGAACGTACTGATCCGTGCGCTGGCAATCGTCTTCATCGTCGGTTCGCATCTGCACCTGTTCGAGCTCGTCGGCGGTGCGCACGTGCTGCTCGCCGCCGCCGGGTACAACTTCGCGCGGTTCAACCTGGCGGGATCGCGCAGCGCCCGGTTCCGGCACACGCTGGCGTCCGTCGCGCGGATCGCTCTGCCCAGCATGGTGTGGATCGGTGGGGTCGTGGCCGTCACCGGGATTCATCCGGTGAGCAGTGTGTTCCTCCTCAACGGTGTGTTCGGTCCCGACGCCTGGACCCGCGAGTGGCGGTACTGGTTCGTCGAGGCGCTGGTGTACATCGTGCTCGCGGTCGCCGTGCTGCTCGCGATCCCGTGGGTCGACGAACGAGAACGTCGCTTCCCGTTCGCGTTTCCGCTGGTGCTCGTGGCGGCGGGGCTGCTCACCCGCTACCAGGTGATCGGACCGGACACCCCGACCAGCCAGATCCTCGCGTCGTACGTGGTGTTCTGGCTGTTCCCGCTCGGCTGGGCGGCGGCACGCGCGACCGCCGTGTGGCAGCGGGTCGTGGTGAGTGCGATCGCGCTCGCGACGGTGCCGGGTTTCTTCCACGACGAGCCCGAGCGAACCGCGCTGGTCCTCGGCGGATTGCTGCTGTTCGTGTGGATTCCGCGTATGTGGTGGCCGGCGTTGCTCGTCCGCCCGATGGAGGTGCTGGCGAGCGCGTCGCTGTTCATCTACCTGACGCACTTCACCGTCTACCCCTACCTGCGGGACATCGACCCGTGGTTCGCGTTCGCGGCGTCGCTGGTGGTCGGGATCGCCTACCAGCAACTGTGGGTCGGCCTGGGGTGGCTGTGGGCCAAGTGGCGATTCCGCTCGTCCGGCACCTCCGCCGATCCCGGCCGGGCACCCGCCGGGCACCCGGCCGAGACAGCGGCCGTCACAGGTACGGACGGGTGATCAGCTCGATCGCGTGACCGGACGGGTCCTTGAAATAGACGCCGCGCCCACCGTGCTCGGTGTTTGTTTCTCCGGGGCGTTGCATGTGCGGGTCGGCCCAGTGCTCGATACCGGCATCGACCAGACGCCGGTATGCGCGGTCGAACAGCTCGTCGTCGATCAGGAACGCGTAGTGCTGCATCTGGATCTCGACCGGCGGCTCGGCGAACTGGAGCAGCACGCCGTCGTCGAGCTGAAGGTTGGTGAACACGCCCCAGGACGGTGCTTCACCGACTTCCAGTAGCTCGCGGAAGAAACGCGCGGACTCCTCGCGGTCGCGGGAGGCGATGATCGTGTGGTTGAAGGTTGCGGGCACAGGTTTGCCCTTTCTGTGGTCGATTCTCGGGGTGGAAGTACATGCGGAACGTGCACGTACTTCGGGGGTCCCCGGATCGACTGCGGGCGGCGATTCGCCGCCCGGCCCGCGGTCAGCGCTCTACCGGATCGCCTATCCGTGTGTGGCGCAATGCCGTCCCGGTGTTCACACGCGGCACTCTACTCCCGTGAAGCCCAGACGGCACCCGAGTCGCGCAGTGGATCGGCACCGTGATCCAACTGCCGCTTCGTGTTTCGCATCGGTAAGGACCCCACTGGCGGTGGACGGCGAACAGAACCGATCGCGGCAGGCGGGTGCCTGCCGCGATCGGGGTTGTTCTCGCTTCAGTAGGTGATGGGCGCAGGCTGCCAGGTGGACACCGCCCAGATGACGACGATGTCCAGCGCGATGATCAGGACCGACCACCACGGGTAGTACGGCAACCACATGAAATTCACCAGGATCGACAGTGCCGCGAGAATGATCGCGGCCATGCGCGCCCAGGTCGCTCCCGTCAGCAGGACGAGGCCCACGACGATGATCACCACTCCGAACACGATGTGGATCCAGCCCCACGTCGTGAAGTCGAACTTGAACGTGTACTCCACGCCCACCACGAACAACTCGTTCTCGGCGACCGCGGCGATGCCCTGCAAGAGTTGCAGGATGCCGACGGTCATGAGAATGACGGCTGCCGCGATGGACGTTCCCGCAGCAACTTTCTGTTTGGTGCTTCCCCGATCGACGGGCACATCATCGGACACGGCAGTCACCTTCCAGTCGACTGTGCTTCCCGGAACGCTATTGTGCGCGCCGAGCCGGTCGTCACGGTGCGGTTTCTGTGATCTTCATCCGTTTCCGGGCGTGCGCCCGTGCGTTCACGGCAGGAGTCGGTCCAGGAAGCTGTTGCTGAACACGCGATGCGGATCGAGCCGGTTGAACACCTGCCGTGCCGAATCCCAGTTCTCGTGCGCCGGGACGCCCTGCCGGTAGGTGTCGGGAAGCGCCCCGGCGAGAATCGAATCGTCGGTGTACGGACGCTCGCGCCCGAACGCCCAGCCCTTCGACCATTCGGGACGGAAGGTGGAATCGCCACCGGCGAAACGCTGCCGCATCCACTGCTCCATCTCACGGTAGAACGCGAACATGCCGGGGGTGCCCGGGACACCGAGCACGTTCAGCCAGATGGCGGTGTCCCACTCGGGGTGGTCGGGGCGCGGCCGCATCGCCGAGATCGTCGGTGGGCCCGCCGACGGGACCCGCACGTCGTCGGGCTGATCGAGCCCACAGCAACGGATTTCGACAGGCCCGTTGAGCGGGTACTGCCCCAGCGACCGGTAGTGCTCGATCCGCTCGTGGAACCAGTGGGTGAAGTCGTGGATCACGTTGGCGATGTTCGCGCGGCTGGTGAGCACCGCGCCACCGCCCTCGGTCAGCCGGAGCGTGGTGGCCTTGATGTAGAACTGCAGGTCCTTCGACCAGCCCCAGATGTCGCTCGCGTTCGACGCGGCGAGCCCCGCGACCGTCACGCCGTAGTAGGCCTGCCCGAACGCCGGTGCGATGGAAGTGTTTCCGGCGGTGATCTGCCCGAGCATGTCGGTGATCGGCTCGGGGACGTTGTCGGAGAACGGATAGTTGTACGGCCCGAAGACCTCGCGGGATTCGGCGGGCTTCTCGGGGGTGATCGACCACACCTTCATCCACGGCTTGTCCGTGAACGGATACCAGATGGCCTCCGCGCGGCCGTCGCTGCGAATGAACGATTCGAACGTGCGGCCGTCGGCGCCGGCCGGCGCGAACAGTTCCCGCCAGTTGATGTCGGTGTAGCTGCGGCAGCGCATCCGCGTGTTCGGACCGGCCTGCATCGTCACTGAGGTGACGAAGGTGCGGCCGAGATTGGTGAGCAGCGCGGTGATGTCGGAGTCGGAGCGGCGGAATGTACGCAGACCGTATTCGCTGCCGGTCCACACCACCGCGGTCATCTCCGTGACCAGGTTGCTCAGCGAGCCGAACGTGTGGCCCGGCACCGGTTCCTCACCGTCGGCGGGGAGCGCGGCTCCGTGCGCGTCGACGGCGAGCGACCCGGCGATCGAAAGAACCCCCGGCGCGGGAAGATTCGCCCATCCCAGCCCGTGCTCCTGGAGTGCGGTGGTGATCGCGTCGAGAGTGGCTCCGGCGCCGGCGGTCACCGTGGCGGGGTCACCGCCCGGCTGCACGCTCACCCCGTTCAGATGAACCATGGTGTCCGCGAGGATCACCCGGTCCACCGACGCCCCGTGGGCGACGGTCAGCGGCGTCCAGCCGTGCATCGCGCCGCGCGGCCGGATCGTGTAGCCGTTCGCGTGTGCCCAGTTGGCCAAGCGGACAACGTCTTCCGGGCTCGTCGGCGTGCAGGTCCAGACGGCGTCGAGCATGATCTCCTTGGACCAGTTCTGATACGCCTGCTGGAACAGCGGGATGCCCTCGGGGAACTGCGGGGGAGCGGGCAGGGTGGCGCCCGACGATCCGAACGGCACAGCATGGGCCGGAGCCCAGCCACCCAGGGCGGTGGCAGCGAGGGCGCCTGCCCCGGCGGCGAGGAAACCCCGCCGGGACAGACGCAGCGACTCGTCACGAATCGTCATGCAGGATCCGCTTTCTCGAGGGGAAAAGGAGATCGAACAGGAGGTTATGCGATGGTGAGAACCACGTCGGCGAGTGCCGGAGCGAGATCGCGTTCGACGACGGCCGCGGTGATCAGCAGTCGATCGCCGTCGCGCCAGATCCGGACGCGCAGCGTCTCGCCCGGGAAGACCACGCCGGCGAACCGTGCCCGGAAACCCTTGACGCGGGCGGCATCACCGTCGAGGACGGCGTCGGTCGCCGCCTTGCACACGATGCCGTAGGTGCACAGGCCGTGCAGGATCGGCGCGGGGAAGCCCGCGCCCTTCGCGAACTCCGGATCCGAGTGCAGGGGATTGCGGTCGCCGCACAGGCGGTACAGCAGCGCCTGCTGCGGCAGCGTCGGGACGTCCACCTCGACATCCGGTTCGCGGTCCGGCAGCTCGACGGACTCCGACGGTCCACGCTCGCCACCGAAACCGCCCTCGCCGCGCGCGAAGATCGACGACCGTGCGGTCCACAGCGGGTTGCCGTCGGGATCCACCGTGGTCGATTCCTGCACGATCACCGCGGCCTTGCCCTTGTCCCACACCTCGGCGATGCGAGTGGTGGTGCGGCCCTTGCCGTCGGCCGGGATCGGCCCGTGCACGACGACCTCCTGGCTGCCGTGCACGACCTTCGCCAGGTCGATCTCGACGCCGGGGAACGACACCTTCGGCGGTTCCACGGCGTGGAAGGTCGCGGCGACGGTCGCGAACGTCGGCAGCACCTGCGACCGGCCGTCGCTGAGGTAGCGCAGTTCGGCCGGGTCGGTGGGGCGGGAGCCTGCGCCGATTCCCAGGTTGTAGAGCTGAACCTCGCTGCTGGTCCAGGAGAAATCCTGGGAGGGCAGTTCGGCGCCGATCGCGACGGAGGGGTCGATGGGCACGCGGGATCCTTTCTGACCGGCCGCTCTCTCGAGCGGCGATGTTGGCGGGGCGCTTCCGGCCTCGGCCGCAGACTAGTGCTGTTCCGCCGTCTCGGCTGCGGGTTCTCCCGTTGACCGGGTTCCCTCGCCCAGGATGTCGAGGACCGCGAGGTAGGCGAACGTCATCGCGGGACCGATGGTCGCGCCGGGGCCCGCGTAGGTGTGGCCCATGACAGGGGCGCTGACGTTGCCGGCCGCGTAGAGGCCCTCGACGACTGTGCCGTCCTCGCGGAGCACGCGAGCGTCGACATCGGTGACGAGTCCGCCCTTGGTGCCGAGGTCGCCGGGCACCACCTTGAACGCGTAGAACGGGGCCTTGGCGATGACGCCGAGGCTCGGGTTCGGCTTGTTCAGCGGGTCACCGTAGTAGTGGTCGTACTGTGATTCGCCGCGACCGAAGTCCTCGTCCTTGCCACTGCGGGCGAAACCGTTGAACCGCTCGACGGTCTCGGTGAGTGCCGCGGCGGGCACACCGATCTTCTCTGCGAGTTCGCTGACGGACCCCGCCTTCACCAGCACACCGGCCTTCAGCCAGCGACCGGGGAAGGGTGTGCGCGGGGTGATGCCGGCGAAGGTGTAGCGGTCGCGGTAGCGCTGGTCGAGGATCAGCCACGCCGGGATGTTCTCGCCGGGACCCTCGCCGCGGCCGTGGGTTCCGCCGTACATCGCGTGCGTCGCCTCGACGTACGGCGCGGATTCGTTGGCGAAGCGCTTGCCGGAGCTGTTGACCATGATGCAGCCGGGCAGGCTGCGCTCGGACAGCGCGAACCAGGGCCCGCCGGTCAGCGGGAAGGACGGACCCCACCACGCGTCGTCCATGAAGTCCACGGCGCCCCCGACGGCCTGGCCGGCGCGGATGCCGTCACCGGTGTTGGCCTTGGCGCCGACGGTCCATTCCGTCCCGATCGGGGCACGCTGGTACTTCTTGCGCATCTCGTCGTTGTGCTCGAAGCCGCCGCAGGCGAGGATGACGCCCTTGCGGGCGTGGATGATCCGCTCCTCGCCGTCCGAGACGACCTTGACGCCGCGCACGGCACCGTCCTCGACGACGAGGTCGGTGAGGGCGGTGTTGAGCAGCAGGGGAACGTTCGCGTCGCGGAGGCCGATGCGCAGACCCGCCATGAGTGCCTGACCGCGGACCAGCAGGTGCTTGCGGGTGAGGTTCGCCCACACGAAGCGCGCGCCGACCCGCATGGCGCGCAGCGGTCCGCGCGGGTTGCGCATCAGCAGGTTCAGCCACTTGTAGTCGGCCTGGGTGATGACGAAGTTCTTCGGGGCCCGCGCGTAGTCCGGTTCGAGCGTGGCGAGATCCGCGCCGAGGCGACGTCCGTCGAACGGGCTGGGCTCGACGGAGCGGCCACCGGCGCGCCCGCCCGGGGCCTCCGGGTAGTAGTCGGAATATCCGGGGACCCACTGCAATTCGAGTGCGCTGTGCTTCTGGACGAAGGACAGCATCTCGGGGCCGCGGTCGATGTAGGTGTCGATCTTCTCGGCGGGCACCACGTCGCCGATGATGCTGTGCAGGTAGGTGCGTGCGGCCTCGGGGGTGTCCTCGACACCGGCCGCCTTCAGTGCGTCGTTGTTGGGGATCCACACGCCGCCGCCGGAGCGGGCGCTCGAGCCGCCGTAGCAGGCGGCCTTCTCGATCACGACGACGCTCGCGCCCTTGGTGGCGGCGGTGATCGCGGCGGTCATTCCGCCGGCGCCACTGCCGACGACGACGATGTCGTACTCCTGCTCACTCATGTAGAACACGTTATAGAATTGGTTCTGCCGAGTCCATCCTTTCCGCCCAGATTGTCTGTGCGGAGAGGGGAGATCGCGCCGGTGATCCGACTCGAGACATGTTCCACAAACGACCGACGGGACCCGTCGTCCGGGCGGGCCGGACGACGGGTCCCGTCGTCGTGGACCGCGACTACCGGGGCACGGTCAGTGAACCGTCGAGCACGGCCTGCTCGATGCTCGCGCGCAGGTTCGGGCAGCCCTCGCGCGGGCCGCCCGCGCGGTCGGCGTCCCGGAAGACCGGGCACGTCTCCTTCGGATCGGACTGCCACTGGATGCTCGTTTGCCGGAAGCTGTTCTTGCGCACCAGGACACACGTGCCACAGCTCCGGCATTCGATCTCGCTCATGCCCGAGTCGAGGTAGTTGATCTTGTCGATGGCGGTCTGGGCGGCGATCGCCTCGACCCGGTCCGGCTGATCCGCGAAACTCGGAGACTTCGCCCACTTGCTCTTTCGGGTCGAGGCGCTCATCGTCAGACCTCCGCGTCCTGCTTCTTCTCCGCTTCGGCGGCCTTGCGGGCCATGTTCTCGGCGACCTCCGCCTCCCAGGCCTCGTTGGCCTTGGTGGTGTCGACCTCGAATTCGAAACGCTGGGTCATCTTCTCGGTGACGTCGGCGACGTCGACGTAGAACTGTTCGTACCAGCGGCGCAGCTGGTAGACCGGACCGTCCTCCTCGCAGAGCAGCGGATTCTCGATCTTGGTCTTGTTCTTCCAGATCTCGACGTCCTGCAGGAAGCCTTCCCCGATGCCCTCGGTGAACTTGGCCGCCATCCTGTCCGACTGCTCGTCGGTCATGCCCGTCGGCTTCTTGACGATGATGCCGTACTGCAGCATGAACGAGTCCTGCGTGATCGGGTAGTGGCAGTTGATCAGCACCGATTCGACCTTGTAGCCGCCGTAGCTGTTGGTCATCGGGTTGATCATGTAGGACGGGCCGTAGTACGCCGCGTACGACTCGAGGGTCGACTCCAGGCCGTACTGGGTGGACATGCCCTTGTCCGGGCGGCCGCGGGTGTTGAGGAACTGCTCCGCGATGTGCCCTTCGAAGACGTTCTTGAAGAATGTCGGGAAGGCGTAGTGAATGTAGAAGAAGTGCGCCATGTCCACGACGTTGTCGATGATCTCACGGCAGTTGGAACCCTCGATGAGGATCTGGTTCCAGGTCCAGTCGGTCCACTCGTCGCTGCCGTACTGCTCGATCTCCGGGAGCGTGATCTCCGGCGGCGGCGGGTTGCCCTCGGGGTCGTTCCAGACGAAGAGCTGGCCGTGCTTCTCGGTGGTGATCCACGCGCGGGTGCGGGCGAGCGGCGGAACGCGGCGGGCGTAGGGGATGTCGGCGCACTTGCCGCTGCCGTTCCAGCGCCAGTCGTGGAACGGGCACGCGATGTCGTCGCCCTTGATCTCTCCCTGCGACAGGTCGCCGCCCATGTGGCGGCAGTAGGCGTCGAGAACCTTGAGATCACCGTTGGTGTCGGCCCAGACGACGAGTTTGGTGCCGAACGCCTGCACGGAGTGGGGCTTGCCGTCCCTGAACGTCTTGCTCAGGCCGAGGCAGTGCCAGCCTCGTGCGTACCGAGTCCGGGCTTCTCCGACGTCGATCTCGCGAATCGGTGCCATGTCCCCTCACTTCCCTTCGGATTTCTACTAGAACACGTTATAGAAGTTCGTACCGATCCGGAAGTGATCGGAGACTTTGGTCCCTACGAAACCGGACCGACCTGCGGTGGGGCGCGACCCTCGACAGAAATAAGAACGTGTTCTAGTCTCGATTCAAGCGATCAATTCGGAGCAGACGGGAGCGTCCAGTGGGCGACCACGACAGCCACGAGGTACTGCAGCGCATCGACGCGCTGCTCCCTTCCTTCCGGGAACGTGCGCAGGAGACCGAGGACCTCCGCCGCATCCCCGACGACTCGATCAAGGCGCTGCAGGAGGCCGGCTTCTTCAAACTCGTCCAGCCGTCCCAGTGGGGCGGATACGAGTGCGATCCGGTCACCTTCTACGCCGCGGTCCGCAATATCGCGAGCGCGTGCGGCTCCACCGGATGGGTCGCCGGCATCATCGGCATCCACAACTGGCACCTGGCCCTGTTCTCCCAGCAGGCGCAGGAGGACGTGTGGGGCGAGGATCCCGACGTGCGCATCTCCTCGTCGTACGCGCCCATGGGCGCCGGCCAGGTCGTCGACGGGGGATACAAGGTCAACGGTGCCTGGGCATGGTCGTCGGGCTGCGACCACGCGACCTGGGTCGTCGTGGGAGGCCCGGTCATCAAGGACGGCCGCCCAGTGGACTTCGGCAGCTTCCTCATCCCGCGCGCGGAGTACGAGATCGACGACGTGTGGAACGTCGTCGGCCTGCGCGGCACCGGCTCGAACACGATCGTCGTCAAGGACGTCTTCGTCCCACGGCACCGCTTCCTCAGCTTCAAGACCATGAACGATCTGGCGTCGCCGGGTCTCGAGGTCAACACCGCTCCGGTCTACAAGATGCCGTGGGGCACCATCCATCCGACGACGATCTCCGCCCCCATCGTGGGAATGGCTTACGGCGCCTACGACGCCCACGTCGAGCACCAGGGCAAGCGAGTGCGCGCCGCCTACGCCGGCGAGAAGGCCAAGGACGATCCGTTCTCGAAGGTCCGCATCGCCGAGGCCTCCAGCGACATCGACGCCGCATGGCGTCAGCTCTCCGGCAACGTCGCCGACGAGTACGCATACCTGCTGGCGGGCAAGGAAGTTCCGATCGAGCTGCGTCTGCGCGCTCGCCGCGATCAGGTGCGGGCCACCGGTCGCGCGATCGCGTCGATCGACCTGTTGTTCGAGAACTCCGGAGCGACCGCTCTCGCGAACGGCACTCCGATCCAGCGCTTCTGGCGTGACGCCCACGCCGGCCGGGTGCACGCGGCGAACGACGCCGAGCGCGCGTACGTCATGTTCGGTGGCGCCGAATTCGGTCTGCCGCTCACGGACACGATGGTCTAGGGGAGGCGATCGATGACGACGACCGAAGAACTCACCTACGAATCCACGTCCCGCTTCGCGCAGGTCCGCCCGGACCTGAAGCTGCACTACCACGAGGCGGGCGTCGGCAACGGCCCGACGATCGTGCTCCTGCACGGCGGCGGCCCGGGCGCGTCCTCGTGGTCGAACTTCTCCAAGAACATCCCGGTCCTGGCGCAGCGGTTCCACGTGCTCGCGGTGGACCAGCCGGGCTACGGCAAGTCCGACAAGCCCACCGAGCACCCGCAGTACTTCGTGCACAGCGCCTCCGCGCTGAAGGATCTGCTCGACACGCTCGGCATCACCGGACGTGTTCACCTGCTCGGTAATTCGCTCGGCGGTGGCGCCGCGGTGCGTTTCGCGCTGGACTACCCGGACCGTGCCGGACGGCTCGTGCTGATGGGGCCGGGCGGTCTGAGCGTCAACCTGTTCGCCCCGGACCCGACCGAGGGCGTGAAGAACCTCGGCAAGTTCAGCTACGAGCCGACCCGCGAGAATCTCGAAGCGTTCCTGCGGATCATGGTGTTCGACCAGTCGCTGATCACCCCCGAACTGATCGAGGAGCGGTTCGCCGCGGCGAGCACCCCCGAATCCCTGGCCGCCGCGAAAGCGATGGGCAAGTCCTTCTCCAGCAGTGAATTCGAGAAGGGCATGCTCTGGCGCGACGCCTACAAGCTGCGGCAGCGCGTGCTCCTCATCTGGGGTCGCGAGGATCGCGTCAACCCGCTCGACGGCGCGCTCGTGGCGCTGAAGATGATCCCGCGCGCGCAACTGCACGTGTTCGGCGGCTGCGGCCACTGGGCGCAGCTCGAGAAGTTCGACGAGTTCAACAGGCTCGCAGCCGACTTCCTGCTCGACGGAGGAAACTGATGAGCATCCGCGCACTGGCGTACCTGCGCATCGAGGCCACCGACATGGCGGCCTGGCGCGACTACGGACTCAAGGTCCTCGGCATGGTCGAGGGCAAGGGCGCCGACCCCGACGCGCTCTACCTGCGGATGGACGACTACCCCGCTCGTCTTGTCATCGTTCCGGGCGAGCGCGACGGGCTCTACTCCTCCGGTTGGGAGTGCGCCAATGCCGAAGGCCTGCAGGAGATCCGCGAGCGACTGGCCAAGGCGGACTGGGCGTTCGAGGAGGGCACCAAGGAGGAGGCCGCCGAGCGTAACGTCGTCGAGTTCATCAAGTGCCGCGACGCCTCCGGGTCGCGACTGGAGATCTTCCACACCGTGGCGCTGCAGCATCGGCGCATCGTGAGCCCGTACGGCCACAAGTTCGTCACCGGCGAGCAGGGCCTCGGGCACGTCGTGCTCGCCACCAAGGACGACGCGGCGGACCTTGAGTTCTACCGGGATGTGCTCGGCTTCAAGTTGCGTGACTCGATGCGCCTGCCCCCGCAGGTCGTCGGGCGGCCCGCGGACGGCGAACCGGCCTGGCTGCGTTTCCTCGGCTGCAATCCGCGCCACCACAGCCTGGCGTTCGCGCCGCTGCCGAACCCCACCGGGATCGTGCACCTGATGGTGGAGGTCGAGAACTCCGACGACGTCGGGTTGTGCCTCGACCGGGCGCTGCGCAAGAAGGTCAAGTTGTCCGCCACCCTCGGCCGGCACGTCAACGACCTGATGTTGTCCTTCTACATGAAGACCCCGGGCGGCTTCGACGTCGAATACGGTTGCGAGGGATTGGAAGTCGAGGACGACAAGTGGATCGCCCGGGAGAGCACCGCGGTGAGCCTGTGGGGCCACGACTTCTCGGTGGGATTCAAGTAATGTCCGGCAGCGAAACCGAATCCGGCGCGGGTGTCGACCCGCGCCGGTTCCGGAACGTCCTCGGGCAGTTCTGCACCGGCGTCACCATCATCACCACCGTGGACGACGGCGCTCCGGTCGGCTTCGCGTGCCAGTCGTTCGCGGCGCTGTCGCTCGAACCGCCGCTGGTGCTGTTCTGTCCCACCAAGGCCTCGCGGTCCTGGGCGGCGATCGAACGGTCCGGTCGCTTCTGCGTCAACGTGCTCGCCGAGGAACAGCAGGACACGTGCGCCCGCTTCGGATCTCGCGAACCCGACAAGTTCGCCGGAATCGATTGGACGCCTTCGCCGCTGGGCTCACCGATCCTCACCGGCTCGCTCGCCCACATCGACTGCACCGTCGAGACCGTGCACGACGGGGGAGACCACTGGGTGGTGTTCGGACGCGTGGCCTCGCTGAGCGAGGTGCGCGACGAGAAGGAGCGTCCTCTGCTGTTCTACCGCGGTCAGTACACCGGTATCGAACCGGACAAGACGGTGCCCGCACCCTGGCGCGACGACCTCGAGGCGTTTCTCACGAGCGTCACCGAGGACACCTGGCTGTAGTCGTCCCGCCCCCGGTCGTCCGGAGACCCCCGTCCTTTCCGAGACCCCCGTCCTTTCCGAGACCCCCGTCTTTCTCGAGCGAGCGGTACATTCGATCGATTGAAGGAGACGAATGTACCGCTCGCTCGGAAACGGGAGGGGCTCGCCCGGGTGGGGCGGCTACGTGGTGTAGTCCGCGTTGATGCGGATGTAGCCTTCCGTCAGATCGCAGCCGTAGGCGGTGAACTCGCCCGCGGCGATGCCCAGATCCACCTCGATGACCACCTCGTCACCCCCGAGGTACTCCTGGAGAGCGGCGAGACGTTCGGGTGATGCCGGGACCGGATAGGTTTCGAGCCCTCCGAATGCGATCCGCACGTTCTCCTCGAGGATGTCGGTTTCGGATTCGCACTTCCCCACGGCCATCGCCACCCGGCCCCAGTTCGGGTCGGCGCCGTGCACGGCCGTCTTGACGAGCGGGGAGTTCACGACCGCCTTGGCGACGAGCTTGGCCTGCGCATCGTCGCGGGCACCGGTGACCCGGACCTCGATGAGCTTGCTGGCGCCCTCACCGTCCGAGGCGATCATCCGCACGAGCTCGGTGCACACCTTGAGCAGCGCCGCTTCGAACTCGGTCGGGTCGACGGGCCCGGCCGCCCCGGACGCGAACACGGCAGCGGTGTCCGATGTCGAGGTGTCGGAATCGACGCTGACCGCGTTGTAGGTGCGGTCGACGACCGAGCGGAAGATGCGGTCGAGGGCGTCCGGGGCGAGCTGCGCGTCGGTCGCGATGAACGACAGCATCGTCGCCATGTTCGGTTCCATCATGCCGACACCCTTGGCCACCCCGACCACCGTGGCGTTCCCGACCGTACGGAACGCACACTTGGAGCGCGTATCCGTCGTCATGATCGCTTCGGCGACCGCGCCGAGATCGGCGGGTCCGGGCGCGGGAAGGGCGTCCATTCCCGCGAGCATGCGTTCCATCGGGTACAACACCCCGATGACGCCGGTCGAGGCGACCAGAACCTGCTCGGCCGGGCATCCGAGGCGGTCTGCCGCCCAGGCCCGGAGTGTCCGGGCATCCGCGAGTCCCTGCTCGCCGGTTGCGACATTCGCGTTGCCCGACACGACGACGACTCCGCGGAGCGCCGACAGATCGAGCTCGCGGTCGAGACGCACACTCGGGCCGGCGAAGCGGGACCGGGTGAACACCGCAGCGGAGGCGACATCGGGGGTGGTCACGCCGAGAAGCGCGAAGTCGGGACGGTTGTCTTTGACACCGATGCTTCCGGTGAGCGAGATGAAGCCGTCGACGGCGGGGATCATTGAGAGTCCTTTCGAGCGAGTTTGCTGCAGGGTCCACTCTGCCGAACGAACGCCGGAAACGGGGACGCCGGGGTGCGCAGCAGCGCGCCCGCTTATGGGACCGGACCGTGCCTCGTAGCTCGAGCGAACGGTACGTTCGATCGATTGAAGGAGACGAACGATACATTCGCTCGGAAAGAAGGGGGAGGCCTACCGCGCCGGCACTTCCACGGCGTCCCCGAACGTCATCGCCAGATTCCCGATCGACGACGACACCAGCGCACGCTTGGGGAGCCCCAGCGACCGCAACTCGTCGGCAATAGGGTGCGTCCCCAGCCGCAGCGTGGCACCCCCGATCCGTGTCCGCATTCCGGACGGGTTCATGTCCCAGCTCGTGCGGCGCGTCACCGCGTCCAGGAACGAGTACGCCGCGACGGACGCCGTCGCACCCGCCCCCGGAACCGGAATACCCCGGGCGACGGTCAGTTCCGCGATGAGCCGGTCGTCCACGGACACCGACGCGCGTTTGGTGGCGCTGTGATGGTCGGTGTCGAAGTCGGCGAGGATCTTCGGGAATCCCCAGATACCGCGGCCGGCGGCGAGCGTGAAGTCGCCGTCGACGGGCAGTCGGTGGATGAGCGCACCGGCGCCGCCGGACCCGAGTTCGCGGAGGTCCTGCAGCACCGTGCCGCCGCGCCGGTTGTGGTCGCGGACGAGGAAGCACACGCCGAATTCGTTGTAGGGCCCGAGATCTCCGTCGACGTAGTCGACGAACACGAGGGTGCAGAGGCCGTGTCCGGGCCGGTACTGCAGAATCTCGAGGCCGCTGCCGGCGATCAGCGCCTGCGCCGGTGCTGTGGGTACCGAGTACATCGCCATGAAGGCGGTCGCGGTCCGGACCTGCACGGGCATCGCGACCTTCCTGCCGAGGACGAGGTGCGTGCCGGTGGTGTCGCTCATGTGTGCCTTCCCGGAGAATCGTGGAACGCTCGGATCAGAAATGAGAACACGTTCCACTATTGGGTCCGGGTGCGGCGAACGCAAGACCTTACGGCGCTCCCAGGTTCATCTCGTCCGGGTGCATCCCCACCCGGGTGCCGTCGTCGAGAGTCGCGATCTCGCTCAGGTCCAGTTCGGACAGTTCGAAATCGAACACGTCGATGTTCTGCGCGATCCGTTGCTCGTGCACCGACTTCGGAATGACGATCAGCCCGTTCTGCAGGTGCCACCGGATCAGGACCTGCGCCGGCGTCTTGCTGTGCCGGTCGGCGATGCGCGTGATCATCGGGTCCGTGAGCAGCGTGTTCGGCTTGGATGCCGGACCCCACCCGGAACCGCTGGTGCCGCCGAGTGGACTCCAGGATTCGACGGCGATACCGAGTTCGGCGGCGGTCGCGCGGATCTCCTCCTGCGGCAGGTGGGGGTGCAGTTCGACCTGGTCTACGGCGGGAAGCAGGCCGCCGCGATCGGCGAGCAACTTCAGGTGCCGCGGCTCGAAGTTGCAGACGCCGACCGCCTTCGCCTTCCCCGAGGATGCGATCTCCTCCATCGCATCCCATGTGCGCAGCAGGCGCTGGTCGTCGAGCAGCGGCCAGTGCACGAGATACAGGTCGACGTAGTCGAGACCGAGCCGTTCCAGGCTCGCGTCGATCGCCGCCAGGGCGGGTTCGTAGCCCTGGTCGGAGTTCCACAGCTTGGTGGTGACGAACAGGCCTTCGCGGGGGACCGACGACGACGCGAGGCCGCGCCCGACGCCCGCCTCGTTGCCGTACGCGGCAGCGGTGTCGATGTGCCGGTAGCCGGCTTCGTCGATCGCGAACCGCACGATGTGCTCGGTCTGCTCGTCGGTGGCCTGCCAGACTCCCAGGCCGAGCTGCGGGATGGTCGTTCCGGAATTCAGCGTGATCTCGGGAGTGCTCATCGTCCCAGGCTAACCACCGGGGTGCGGCTGCGCGGTCCGGAAGAAGAAATGCAACTCGGGGGTTGCAGTGCGCTGGTACATGTGCAACTCTAGAGTTGCAAAGCATCTACCACGGAGGAAGTCATGGCCTCTCTCGACATCACCCGCAGTATCGACATCCAGGCCCCGATCGCCAAGGTGTGGGCCGCCCTGACCGAACCGGGGCTGATCGCCCAATGGTTCGGTGACACAGCAGAATTCGATCCGAAGCCCGGAGGCGTAGGAAGTTTCGGCTGGACGAATCACGACGAAGGTCCGTTCCGCGTGCTGGTCGAGCACGTGGACGAACCGAAGACCCTGATCTACCGGTGGGCACGTGAATCGAACGCCGACCCCGTGCCGGGAAACTCCACGCTGGTGCGGTTCGACCTCGCCGAGATCGACGGCGGTACCCGCTTGACGTTGGTGGAGACGGGTTTCGAGGAGCTCGCCGAACCGCGATCGGCTCACGACGGCAACGTCGAGGGCTGGCAAGCCGAACTGGGCGACCTCGTGGAGTACGTGGAAGCACGGTGAGCGACATGTCCAAGGATGTTCCGGCGGTGCTGGCGGTACTCGCCGACGAGACCCGCTGGAACATCCTCACGCAGATCGGCGCCGAGGACCTGTCCGCGAGTGCGCTGGCGGACCGACTTCCGGTCAGCAGGCAGGCCATCGCCAAGCACCTGTCCGTGCTGGCCGACGCCGGATTCGTGGAGTCGGTCCGGGTGGGGCGAGAGATCCGATACCGGGCGATCGGCACCCCGCTCGGCAGGCTCGCCGATGAACTCGACGCCATCGGGCGGCAGTGGGATCGCCGTATGGAGGCGATCAAACGTATCGCCGAACGGCCCGATTAGGGCGTGCCTCCCGATCCGTCGGGGAATGGGAGACATGCCCTGGATCGGCGGCGCCTCGACTACTCGACGGGACGAAGCTGCCGAACCCAGGCGTCGACCTCGCGCCGGCCGGTCAGCCGGATCACCGGAAATTCGGGTCGCCGCGCGACGACCTCGGCGACCCGCTGCGCCGTCAGGGGATGCGTCGACCACGCCCACCGTACGATGTGCGCCGGGTCGGTGAAGACCGTGTGCAGGGGTGGTTCGATGTTGCCGTTCCACAACACTTCCCGGCGCCACCCACGCGGGTTGCGCGCTGAACCGGTCCACGTCGTCGGCGAACGACGCCCGCGGGGTCCAGTTCGGTCCGTGGTGCAACCCGTCCAGCTCTACGTGCGGTATGCCGAGCACCGCCCCGAGCCGCCCCGCCAGCGTCGTTTTCCCGGACCCGGAGGTGCCGGCGACGAGGATGCGGCAGGGGCGGCTCGGTGGCGGTGCGGTGGCGTCGAGCAGGGGCACCCGGGCAGGGTAGCGCCGTCAGTGGGCGACCGCACCCAGATATTCGTGCGGCCGGCCGAACAGCTGCGCGGTGCCGTGGGCCCGCTTGAAATACAGCTGCGCGTCGTGTTCCCACGTGATGGCGATGCCGCCGTGCAACTGGATCGCCTCGGCCGCGACCTGCTCGAATGCCTCGGAGCAGTAGATCTTCGCGGCGTAGGCGTCCTGCGGATCCTGCGACAGTGCCGCCGCGTACGACATCGACCGGGCGGTCTCGACGAGCGCGTACATGTCGGCCATCCGGTGTTTGAGTGCCTGGAACGAGCCGATGACGCGACCGAACTGCTTGCGGTTCTTCGCGTATTCGACGGTGAGATCCAGTGCGGCCTGCGCGGCCCCGACCTGCTCGGCGGACAGTGCGACGAGCGCGACCGTCGTCAGCCGTTCGACCAGGTCGGCCGGCGACGACAGGCGCCGCCCGGTCACTGCGGTGAACGACACCTGGGACAGGGACCGCGTCGGATCCATCGTCGGCACCCGGCGCCGCTCGACACCGTCGGCGTCCGGATCCACCTCGAACAGTGCGACTCCGTCACTGTCACCGTCGCCGGCGAGCACGAGCAGCGTCGTCGCGACGTCCCCGCCGAGCACGTAGTGCGCGGTGCCGGTCAGCGAATCACCCGAAGCCGTGATACCCGTTGTGGTCCAACCGGATTCGGATGCCCAGCACACCGCCACGACCTCGCCGGCCGCGATGCCCGGCAGCAGCCGTGCGGACGCCTCGGCGTCACCGGAGAGGAGCAGTAGCTGCGCGGCGAGCACCGCGGAGCCGAGCATGGGCGAGGGCGTCAGGGTGCGGCCGAGTTCCTCGAGCACGACGTGGGTTTCGGCGAGCGACGCGCCCACTCCGTCGAACTCCTCGGGAATCGCGAGTGCGGCGACCCCGATCTGCTCGACGAGCCGAGCCCACAGGGTCGTGTCGAAGCCGTCCGGTGAAGCGATGGCCTTACGTACGGCGGCGGAGTCGGAGTGCTTGGCCAGCAGGTCGCGCACCGACTGCCGCAGGGCGGCGCGATCCTCGGTTTCGAACGTCACGATGCCTCCAGAGCGGCGACGACCCGCGCCCGGTGCACATCCGGCGTGCCCCACGCGGTGACCAGCGCGCGGGCCTTCGTCAGCCACAGAGACAGGTCGTGTTCCTGCGTGTAACCGATCGCGCCGTGCACCTGCAGCGCCGTGCGGGCGGCCCGGTACGCGGCGTCACCGCACGCGACCTTCGCGGCCGAGACGTCCCGCGAGGCCGTCGGCAGTCCGTCCCGCACCGCGAGCGCCGCACCGAGCAGCAGCGGGCGGGCCATCTCCAGGGCGACGGCGACCTCGGCGAGGTGGTGCTTGATCGCCTGGAACGAGCCGATGATGCGACCGAACTGCTTGCGCTGCTGCGCGTATTCGGTGCTGGTCTCGAGCAGGGTGCGACCCAGCCCGAGCAGCTGCGCCGCGGTCGCGAGCGCACCGAGGTCGAACGCGTCGGTGAAGTCCGCGGTGCCGAGGGTCTCCGCCGCGGTCACCGTGAAGAGCCGCCGGGCCGGGTCGACCGATCCGTGTGCGTCGCCGGCGACGCCGGTGGACACGGTCGAATCCTGCACGAGCAGAACCAGATCGGCGGTGTCCGCGTCGACCGCGTACGGCACGTGCGGAGCCGCCGCGACCGTCGCGAGGGAACCGGACGCCAGCGCGGCGAGCCGGTCGGGCGCGACCGAGGCGAGCAGTTTCGGTGCGACCGCGACGGTTTCCACGACGGGGCCGGGCACCGCGTGGCGGCCGAGTTGTTCGACGGCGACGACCAGATCGACGGCGTCGGCCCCGAGACCGTCGTGTTCCTCGGCGACGAGCAGGCCGTTGACGCCGGTCTCGGCGAGACGCTGCCACACCTTCAGGCCGGGTTCGGTGTCGCCGGTGTTCCAGGCGCGGATCACCGCCGGCATGTCCGACTTGGTGAGCAGCGCGTCGATGCTCGCCGCGAAGTCCTCGTGGGACTCGTCGAGTGCGAATCTCATCGGTCGCCCTTCGGTAGGCCGAGCAGCCGCTCGGCGATGACGTTCTTCTGGATCTCGTTGGTACCCGCGTAGATCGGGCCGGACAGCGAGAAGAGGTAGCCGTCGGTCCAGGAGTCGACGAGCTCGGCCTCCGGGCCCTGCAGTTCGAGCGCGGTCTCGTGGGCGGCGATGTCCCACTCGGACCAGAACACCTTGTTGATCGACGACTCGGCGCCGAGCTGGCCGCCGGCCTCGAGCCGGGTCACGGTGCCCCAGGTCGACAGTTCGTACGCCCGCGCACCGATCCACGCGTCCGCCACCCGGTTCCGCAGCGCGGCGTCACCGTGCAGCGGGGAGGTGCGGTAGAGCTGCAGCAGCCGGTCGGCGGTCGCGAGGAAGCGGCCGGGGGAGCGCAGCGACAGGCCGCGTTCGTTCGACGCGGTGCTCATGGCGACGCGCCAGCCCTCGTTGACGCCGCCGATGACACCGGACTCGCCGGGGTTGGCGGGGTCGTCGGGCACGAACACGTCCTCGAGGAAGATCTCCGCGAAGCCCGGCTCGCCGTCGAGCTGATCGATCGGGCGGACGGTGACGCCGGGGGAGCGCAGGTCGAACATGAAGTACGTGATGCCCTTGTGGCGCTGGGCATCCGGATCGGAGCGGAACAGGCCGAAGCCCCAGTCCGCGAAGCTCGCCCGCGAACTCCACGTCTTCTGACCGTTGAGCAGCCAGCCGCCGTCGGTGCGGGTCGCGGTGGAGCGCAGCGACGCCAGGTCGCTGCCCGATTCGGGTTCGGACCAGGCCTGCGCCCAGATGTCGTCGGCGCGGGCCATCCGCGGCATGATGCGCGCGAGTTGCTCGGCGTTGGCGTGCTCGAACAGGGTGGGGGCGAGCAGGAAGATGCCGTTCTGGCTGACCCGCCCCGGTGCGCCGGCGCGGTAGTACTCCTCCTCGAAGATCACCCACTGCTGCAGCGTCGCGTCACGGCCACCGAGCTCGGCGGGCCAGGACACGACGGACAGGCGGGCGTCGGCGAGGGTGCGTTCCCACTGCCGGTGCTCCTCGAAGCCCTCCTTCGTATCCATGGACTTCAGCGGTGTGGACGGCACGTTCTCGGCGAGGAACGCCCGCACCTCGTCGCGGAATGCGACTGTGGCGTCGTCGAACTCGAGATCCATCACTTGCCTTCCTGGACGGGCCGGGCGCTGGCCGCCATCGACTTCGCGTTCATGCCACCGAGGGAATCGGTCCCGACCTCGGCGTTGTGGGCGTGCGCGAAGTGGTGCAGTCCGAACACCGAGTCCATGCCGTTGCGCATGCCCATGAGGTCCTCGCACTGGTTGACGGCACGCTTGGTCAGGGCCAGGCCGAAGCGCGGCATCTCCGCGATCCGCGCTGCGAGGGCGAGGGTTTCGTCCTCGAGCTGTTCGCGCGGCACGACGCGGTTGACCATGCCGACCTCGTACGCGCGCTGCGCGGTGAAGCGGTCACCGGTGTAGAGGATCTCCTTGGCGAAGCGTGTGCCCAGCACCCATGGGTGTGCGAAGTACTCGACACCTGGAATGCCCATGCGCACAACGGGATCGGAGAAGAACGCGTCCTCGGACGCGACGATCAGGTCGCAGATCCACGCGAGCATGAGGCCGCCGGCGATGCACGCGCCCTGCACGGACGCGATGGTCGGCTTGGGGATCTCCCGCCAGCGGCGGCACATCCCGAGGTAGACCTCCATCTCGCGGGCGTAGCGCTGGTCGCCGCCCGGCTTGTCGATGTGGTCCCACCACATGACGGCCTTGTTGTCGTAGTGCACGTGGTGGTCGCGTCCCGGGGTGCCGAGGTCGTGACCGGCGGAGAAGTGCTTGCCGTTGCCGGCCAGCACGATCACCTTCACCTCGTCGTCCTCGACGGCGCGCTCGAAGGCGGCGTCGAGGGCGTAGGTCATCACCGAGTTCTGGGCGTTGCGGTAGTCCGGGCGGTTGAGCGTGACGATCGCAACCCCGTCCCGTACTTCGTAGGTGACGACATCGGGCTCGAACGGGACGGTCATGATTTCTCCTCACGCAGAACGTTTTTCAGAACTTTGCCGGACGGGTTTCGGGGAAGGGACTCGACGAACCGCACCGATCGGGGGACCTTGAAGCCGGCGAGCCGTTCCTTGCAGAACGTGATCACCGCGTCCTCCGTCAGGTCGGCGTCGGCCAGCGGCACGACGAAGGCGCGGCCGACCTCGCCCATGCGGCCGTCGGGTACACCGATCACGGCGACCTCGTGCACACCGGCCAGTCGCAGCAGCGCCGCCTCGACCTCGGCGGGATAAACGTTGAAACCGCCGCTGATGTACATGTCCTTGAGCCGGTCGGTGATGTCGAGATAGCCGCGGTCGTCGAGGGTTCCGACGTCGCCGGTGTGCAGCCAGCCGTCGGCGTCGATGGCCGCCGCGGTGGCCTCGGGGTCGTCGAGGTAGCCGAGCATCACGTTGGGTCCGCGCAGCAGGATCTCGCCCTTCTCGCCGATGCGGATCTCGAAGTCGGCGGTGGCGCGGCCCGAGGACGTGGACACGGTGACCGGGTCGTCGTCGGTGCGGCACATGCTGACGACGACCGCCTCGGTCTGGCCGTAGGCGGTGAGCACCGCGTCGAAGGCCAGTTCGTTCTGCATGCGCTCGACCAGCGCGACCGGCACCGGGGCCGCACCGGTGACCGCGATGCGCAGGTTCGACAGGTCGTAGTCGCCGCGGCGGGGATGGTCGAGGATGCTCTGGTAGATGGTGGGTGCGCCGGGCAGCACGCTGATCCGCTCGGCGGACACCATCGCCATGACCTTCTCGACGTCGAACACGGCCATCGGCACGACGGTGGTTCCGGACAGCAGCGCGGCGACGATGCCGGCCTTGTAGCCGAAGCTGTGGAAGAACGGGTTGATGATCAGGTAGTTGTCCTCGGCGGACAGTTCGGCGCAGTCGGCCCACGCCTGCGCGACCCCGATCGTCTGGCGGTGCGCGCTGAGCACGCCCTTGCTGCGGCCGGTGGTGCCGGAGGTGAACAGGATGTCGCAGATGTCGTCGGCGTCGACCGCGGCGGCCCGGGCATCGGCTTCGGCGCGGCTCGCGTCGGTCGCGAGGGCCAGGAAGTCGTCCCAGTCCCGTACGCCCTCGGTGGGAACGTCGTTCCCGCTGACCGGGACCCGCACGACGTGTGGCACGTGCAGTTCGGGTGCGGCCTCGCGCAACTGGGCGTATCGGTCGGCCCCGAGGAACTCGCCGACGACGACGAGCACCGTGGCGTGCACGCGGTCGACGATGTCGGCGGCCTCCGCGCCGGTGTAGCGCGTGTTGACGGGGACGACGACGGCACCGGCCCAGTGCGCACCGAGGGCGGCGACGACCCAGTGGTACGTGTTCGGCGACCACAGGACGACGCGGTCACCCGGTTCGACGCCGCTCGCGACGAGCGCGCCGGCGAAGTCCCGGACCCCGTCGCGCAGCTGTGCAAAGGTCAGACGGGTATCGCCGTCGGCGATGGCGAGCCGGTCGGCGTAGGTGCCGGCGGCGCGATCCAGGGCGGCCGGCGTGGTTCTCGGATGTGCAGTCACTGAGCTCCCTACCTAGCAATTGCTTGGTAGGTTATCGTACAGACGTGGATCAGAGCGAGAGTCTCGAGAACGCAGAGTTTGCGGCCACCGTCCGCCAGTGGCTCGAAGAAAACCTGACCGGCGAATTCGCCGAGCTCAGAGGTAAGGGCGGGCCCGGAAGCGAGCACGAGTTCTTCGAACAGCGGCTCGCCTGGGATCGGCATCTGGCCGCCGCCGGATGGACGTGCATCGGATGGCCGACCGAGTACGGCGGGCGCGGTGCCACCCTCGAACAGCAGGTGATCTTCCACCAGGAATACGCCAAGGCGAACGCGCCCGCGCGTGTCAATCACCTCGGCGAGGAACTGCTCGGCCCGACGCTCATCGCGTTCGGCACGGAGGAGCAGAAGCAGCGCTTCCTGCCCGGGATCCGGAACGTGACCGAACTGTGGGCCCAGGGCTACTCGGAACCCGGCGCCGGGTCCGACCTCGCCAACGTCTCGACGACCGCGCGGCTCGACGGCGACAAGTGGGTGATCAACGGACAGAAGGTGTGGACGTCCCTCGCGCACGTCGCGCAGTGGGCGTTCGTCGTGTGCCGCACCGAGCCCGGCTCGACCCGGCACCAGGGCCTGAGCTTCCTGCTCGTGCCGCTCGACCAGCCCGGCGTCACCGTCCGGCCCATCCAGCAGCTGACCGGCACCTCCGAATTCAACGAGGTGTTCTTCGACGACGCCGTCACCGACGCGGACCTCGTCGTCGGCGCGCCCGGCGACGGCTGGAAGGTCGCGATGGCGCTGCTCACCTTCGAGCGCGGCGTCTCCACCCTCGGCCAGCAGATCGGCTTCGCCCGCGAACTCGACGGCATCGTCGCGCTCGCCGAGGCCAACAGCGCCGTCGGCGACCCGCACATCCGCGAGCGCATCGCCCGCGCCCGCATCGGCCTGCGGGTCATGCGCGCCCACGCCGTGCGCACCCTCGCCGACGCCGACCCCGGCCAGGCGTCCGTGCAGAAACTGTTGTGGGCCAACTGGCATCGTGATCTCGGTAAGCTGGCCATGGACGTGCAGGGTGCGGCGTCGCTCGTCGGCCCCGATCACGATCACGCCGGCAACCCGTCGGTGATCACCGACCCCGAACACCTCGAACTCGCCGAGTGGCAGCGGCTGTTCCTGTTCACCCGCGCCGACACCATCTACGGCGGATCCAACGAAATTCAGCGCAACATCATCGCCGAGCGGGTGCTCGGCCTTCCCCGAGAGGCTCGCTCGTGACCACCTCACCTCTGGCAGAAGTTCCCGTCGAGACTCCCGGCCACGGCCTGCTCGCCGGCAAGAAGGTCGTCGTCACCGCAGCCGCGGGAACGGGCATCGGATTCGCGACCGCGCGGCGCGCGCTGCTCGAGGGCGGCGACGTGCTCGTCTCCGACTTCCACGAACGCCGCCTCGGCGAGACCGTCGAGAAGCTCGCCGCCGAGTTCCCGCAGCAGCAGGTCGCCTCGATCGTGTGCGACGTCTCGTCCACCGAGCAGGTCGACGCCCTGATCACCGGTGCCGCAGAACAACTCGGCCGCATCGACGTCCTGGTCAACAACGCCGGGCTCGGCGGGGAAACTCCCGTCGTGGACATGACCGACGAACAGTGGGATCGCGTCCTCGACATCACCCTCAACAGCACGTTCCGCGCCACCCGCGCAGCGCTGCGCTACTTCCGCAGCGTCGACCACGGCGGAGTGCTGGTCAACAACGCGTCGGTGCTCGGCTGGCGTGCCCAGCACTCGCAGGCGCACTATGCCGCCGCCAAGGCCGGTGTCATGGCGCTGACCCGGTGCTCGGCGATCGAAGCCGCCGAATACGGGGTGCGCATCAACGCCGTCGCCCCGTCCATCGCGCGGCACCCGTTCCTCGCGAAGGTCACCAGCGAGGAGCTGCTCGACCGTCTCGCCGCCGGCGAAGCCTTCGGGCGGGCCGCGGACGTCTGGGAGATCGCCGCGACGATCGCCATGCTCGCCAGCGACTACACCACGTACCTGACCGGCGAGGTCGTCTCGATCTCGTCGCAGAGGGCGTGACCGCCCGGTGTGCCTTTGTGGCGCCCCTGGCCGCCACAAA
>NZ_JBSFRG010000019.1:0-114589 GCF_053589115.1 Rhodococcus sp. NPDC003383
TGCGACATCGACTCCTGACCACCGGCGACGACGATCTCGAACTCCCCGGCCCGGATCAGCTGATCGGCCAGCGCGATCGCGTCGATCCCGGACAGGCACACCTTGTTGACCGTCAACGCCGGCACATCCATCGGGATGCCCGCCGCGACCGCGGCCTGCCGGGCCGGGATCTGCCCGGCGCCGGCGGTGAGCACCTGACCCATGATCACGTACTCCACCTGCTCCGGGGCGACCCCGGCCCTGGCCAGTGCCCCCTTGATCGCGACCCCACCCAGATCCGACCCCGAGAAATCCCTCAACGCGCCCTGCAAACGGCCCATCGGGGTACGGGCACCGGCAACGATGACTGACGAGGTAGACATGGCTGGACTCCGATTATGTTGTGGGGAAATAATTTTCGAAACGCTGATCAGGCGGGTTCGCCGACTGCGATCTCGAGCGGAGCGCCCGTGGCGGCGACCACGTCGTCGACGGTGACGCCGGGAGCGAGTTCACGCAGCACCAGCTTGCCGCCGTCGACGACGTCGATGACCGCCAGGTCGGTGATGATGCGGTTGACGACGGCCTGCCCGGTGAGCGGCAGGGTGCAGGTATCGACGACCTTCGGATTGCCGTCGCGATCGGTGTGCTCCATGACCACGATGACCCGGCTCGCGCCGTGCACCAGGTCCATGGCGCCGCCCATGCCCTTGACCATCTTGCCGGGGACCATCCAGTTGGCGAGGTCGCCGTTGCGGGAGACCTGCATGCCGCCGAGCACCGCGGTGTCGATGTGCCCGCCGCGGATCATCCCGAACGACAGTGCCGAATCGAAGAACGCGGCGCCCGGGTTGACGGTGACGGTCTCCTTGCCCGCGTTGATCAGATCGGGGTCGATCTTGTCCTCGGTCGGGTACGGACCGGTGCCGAGGATGCCGTTCTCGGAGTGCAGCGTGACGTGCACATCGGAGGGCAGGAAGCCGGGGATGAGGGTGGGCAGGCCGATGCCGAGGTTGACGTATTCGCCGTCGACCATCTCGGCGGCGGCGCGGGCCGCCATCTCGTTGCGGGTCCAGCCCTTCTTCTCGGTGGTCTTGTCTGCGGTCGCGTTACCTGCGGTCACTGTGCCGCTCCTTCCGATACCGTCACGGTGCGCTTCTCGATGCGCTTCTTCTGGGGGCCGGTGTGGACGATCCGCTTGACGAAGATGCCGGGCAGGTGCACCTGCGCGGGGTCGATCTCGCCGGGCTCGACGAGCTCTTCGACCTGGGCGATCGTGATCTTCCCGGCCATGGCGGCCAGTGGATTGAAGTTCATCGCGGTCTTGTCGAAGATCAGGTTGCCCGCGGTGTCGCCCTTGACGGCGTGCACGAGCGCGAAGTCGGCGTGGATCCCGAGTTCCATCACGTACCGCTTGCCGCCGAAGACACGGATCTCCTTCGGCGGAGACGCGACCGCGACCGAGCCGTCGGACGCGTAGCGCCAGGGCAGGCCGCCGTCCGAGACGGGCGTTCCGACACCGGCCGGGGTGAAGAAGGCGGGGATACCGGCACCGCCGGCGCGCAGCCGCTCGGCGAGGGTGCCCTGCGGGGTCAGCTCGACCTCGAGCTCACCGGCGAGGTACTGCCGCGCGAATTCCTTGTTCTCACCCACGTACGAGGCGACGACGCGGCGGACGCGGTGTTCGTTCAGCAGCAGACCGAGGCCGTGGTCGTCGACGCCGCAGTTGTTGGAGAACACCTCGAGATCGCCGACACCGGAGTCGACGAGCGCCTGGATCAAGACGTCGGGGATGCCGCACAGACCGAATCCGCCGACGGCGAGCGACGCGCCGTCGGTTACGTCCGCGACGGCCGCCGCGGCCGTGTCGAACACTTTCGTTGCCATTGCATGACCTCTCTCGGAAAACCTCGGCCGTGTGGTGCCGGCCCTTCGGATGCGTTCACTGGGTGGACGAGCTCGCATCGGTCGTTACCCACTACAGAGGGCAAAGACCCGCATTTCAAGGGGTGTCCGTCAACTGTACAGAGATTGCTCGCTCGCCGGAACGCGTCTCGCGACCGCGTTCACTCAATGAACGTATGCTGTCCGGGTGGAGACCGAGCAGAGACCGCAGGTGATCGGCCGCGTGAGCGCCCTGCTGCGGGCGGTCGCCGGGTACGAGCCGCACGGGTCCTCGACGACCGAGCTGGCCCGGGCGACCGGGCTGGCCCGACCCACCGCGCATCGGCTCTTGACGTCGCTGGCCGAGGAAGGCCTCGTCGACCGCGACCCCAAGTCCGGGCGGTGGTCGCTGGGGCCGGAGCTGTATCTGCTGGGCTCGCTCGCGGCCGAGCGCTACGACATCACCGATCTCGCCGGTGAGATCCTGCGCGGCATCGCGCGCGAGACCGGCGAAACCGCGCACCTGTCCGCGCGCCGGGGCGACGGCACCGTGTGCCTGACGAGCGAGGAGGGCAGTTTCCCGCTGCGTTCGCACGTGCTGTACGCGGGCAGGCGACTGCCGCTGGGCGTCGCCTCCGCGGGGCTGGTGATCCTCTCCCACCTGCCGGACCACGACATCGACGAATACCTGTCCCGGACCGACCTGACCGCGGAGTGGGGACCGGCCCACAGCCGCGCCGCCGTCGAGGAACGCATCGAGCAGACCCGGCTGACCGGATACGCGACCAATCCGGCCCTGCTCGTCGAGGGAAGCTGGGGCATGGGCGCGGCGGTGTTCGATCACCGGAATTCACCGGCATGGGCACTGAGCGTGACCGGTGTGGAGAGCCGGTTCCGGGAGGATCGGCGCCCGGAACTCGGGGAGCTGCTGCTGCGCGAGGCGCACCGCCTCACCCAGTTGCTGCGCGGCCATCGCCGCTGAGCCACCGCCGTCGACGTAACACGGCCGTTACGCTAGGTAATCAGTCGATTGACAAGTCGCCGTTACCGTCTGCTGTCGAAATGGTTACATCGATGGTGGATCGCACTGCTGGAGGCTGCATGGCGGACGGGCTCGAACGGTTGTACACGGCACTCGACGAGATGCTGCGTCCCGTCGACGACGCGTACGCCGCGGCCTATCCGGGCCCGTCCGCCGGCCGGCAGCCGGTGCACACCGTCTACGTGCCCGCCGACCGGTACGACGCGGACACCGTGCGGTCGTGGGGCGAGCAGGCCCGGCAGGTGCTAGCGGAGAACATCGCCGACGCCGGTGATCTCGCCGCGGTCACCGGGATGGAACCGGAACTCGCCGACGAGGTCCTGCCGCTCGTGCAGGCCAAACTCGCGGCGGAACCGATCGAGGATCTGCGCATCGACTTCGAGGACGGGTTCCCCCAGGCCGGAGTTCCCCTCGCCGACCGGGACGCCGACGAGGACGCACACGTCGCACGAGCCGCAGCGGCACTGCGAGCGAACACCGCGGCCACACCGTTCAGCGGTATCCGGTTCAAGTGCCTCGAGGCACCGACCCGTCGCCGCGGGATCCGGACGCTGGACGCGTTCGTGGGTGCGATCGCCGAGAACGGTTCACTTCCTGAAGGATTCGTCGTCACCCTACCGAAGGTGACGTCCCCCGAACAGGTTTCGGCGATGGTAAGGGCGTGCGAGTACCTGGAGTCCGCCTATTCGCTCACGGAAACACTGAGTTTCGAGATCCAGATCGAGACACCCCAGGCGATCTGCGGACCGGACGGCAGCGCACAGGTCGCGGCGATGATCCACGCCGCCGCCGGCCGGTGCTCGGGTCTGCACTACGGCACCTACGACTATTCGGCGGCGTGCGGAATCGCCGCCGAGTACCAGGCGATGGACCATCCGGTCGCCGACCACGCCAAAGCCACGATGCAGGTCGCGGCCGCCGGCACCGGTGTGTTCCTGTCGGACGGCTCCACCAACCGCATCCCGGTGGGCACCGCCGACGAGATCCGCAGCGCGTGGGCGCTGCACGCCCGGCTCGTCGACCGTTCGCTGCGCCGCGGCTTCTACCAGGGCTGGGACCTGCACCCGGCGCAACTGCCCACCCGGTACGCCGCGACCTTCGCGTTCTACCGCCGCTCGTTCCCGGCCGCCGCGGCACGCATCGCCGCGTACCTCGGGCGCGCCGAATCCGGCTATCTCGACGAACCCGCCACCGCGCGAGCGCTGGCGTCGTTCGTGTACCGCGGCCTCAGCTGCGGTGCCCTGTCCGCCGCCGAGGTGCACGAACACACCGGCGCCGGCCCGGAGGACCTGCAACGCCTTGCGGGCTTCCGGACAGAGAAAGGACACTCCACCCGATGACCACCGTGATCCGGGCCCGACGCGTGGTCGTCGGCGACCGCGAACGCGCCTGCGCCGTGACGCTGCGCGACGGCCGCATCGTCGCCGTCGACGACTACGACGCCCCGCTCTCAACCGGGGCCGACGAGGTCGTCCTCGCCGGCGACGAGGTGCTGCTGCCCGGCCTCGTCGACACGCACGTGCACATCAACGATCCCGGCCGCACCGAATGGGAGGGCTTCGCCAGCGCCACACGTGCCGCGGCGGCCGGCGGGGTCACCACCGTGATCGACATGCCGCTCAATTCGATTCCCTCGACGATCGATGTGGCTGCACTGGACGTCAAGCGCGCGACCGCAACCGGGCAGACCACCGTGGACGTCGGATTCTGGGGCGGCGCCGTCCCCGGCAATCTCGCCGATCTGCGGCCGCTGTGGGACGCGGGCGTGTACGGGTTCAAGTGCTTCCTCGCGTACTCGGGTCTCGACGAGTACCCGCCGCTGAACCGCGAACAGATGGTCGCGGCGATGCGCGAGATCGCCTCGTTCGACGGGTTGCTCATCGTCCACGCCGAGGACGGCCCGACACTCGACGCACAGCCCCCGGCCGCGGGTCGTCGGTACGCGGACTTCCTGCATTCGCGACCGCCCGTCGCCGAGTCGCGGGCGATCGCGCAGGTGATCGACGGCGCCCGTGAAACCGGTTGCCGGGTGCACATTCTGCACCTGTCCGACGCCGGGAGCCTGCCGCTGCTGGCCGAGGCGAAAGCCGCCGGGGTGCGCATCACCGCGGAGACCTGCCCCCACTACCTGTCGTTGTTCAGCGAGGAGATCCTCGACGGATCAACACATTTCAAGTGCTGCCCGCCGATCCGTGAGGCAGGGAACCGGGAAGCGCTGTGGCGCGGGCTGGCGGACGGCACGATCGACTGCGTCGTGTCCGACCATTCGCCGTGCACACCGGAACTGAAGAAGTTCACCAGCGGCGATTTCGGGGAGGCGTGGGGAGGCATCTCCTCGCTGCAACTGGGATTGCCGATCGTATGGTCGGAGGCACGGCGGCGCGGGCACACCCTCGTCGACGTGGTCCGCTGGATGGGCCGCAACACACGGGATCTGGTGGGTCTCGTCGATCGCGGCGAGATCGCCGTCGGCAATTCCGCCGACCTGTGCGTGTTCGCCCCCGACGATGCGTTCGTGGTGTTCCCCGAGCGTCTGCACCACCGCAATGCCGTCACGCCGTACGCTGAGCGCGCTCTGGCCGGGGTGGTCCGGCAGACGTGGCTGTCCGGCGCCCCGCTCACCGTCACCCTCGACCCGGATCGGGATCCCGCCCCGCGCGGACGCCTGCTCACCCGTGTCCCCACCTCGGAAGGAACCCATGAGCTCGCCTGATTTCCTGCAACTGCCCGATCTCGCGTCACGCGCCTTGGCCGGATCGGTGATGTACGCGAACGACGAATTGTTCGCAGAGCGCGAGAATCTCGTCGATCCCGAACCCGCGGCGCACGACACGAGCGACTTCGGGCACAAGGGCAAGGTGTACGACGGGTGGGAGACGCGACGCCGGCGCGAACCCGGGCACGACTTCGCGATCGTGCGACTCGGGGTGCCCGGCGTGGTGCGCGGCGTCGTGATCGACACCGCGTGGTTCACCGGCAACTATCCGCCGTTCGCCTCGATCGACGGAATCTGCGTCGAGGGATATCCGAACGCGGCGCAGTTGCAGGAAGCCGAGTGGGAACCGATCCTCGACAAGGTCGAGTTGCAGGGTGATACCGCGAACAGTTTCCCGGTGCAGAGCGAGAAGCGGTGGACCCATGTGCGGCTCAACATCTTTCCCGACGGTGGGGTGGCTCGGCTGCGGATCCACGGGGAACCGCGACCGGATCCGGCGTTCCTGCGCGGCACCATCGATCTCGCCGCGCTCGAGAACGGCGGGGATGTCGTGGACTGCTCGAACCGCTTCTACTCGTCGCCGCGCAACATCCTCGGTCTCGGCCGCGCCCGGCACATGGGTGAGGGATGGGAGAACGCCCGCCGCCGCGACGACGGGAACGACCACGTCGTCGTGCGGCTGGCCGGTGAAGGGCTGGTCGAACACGTCGAGATCGACACGTCGTACTTCGTCGGCAACGCGCCCGGTTGGGCACGGTTGAGCGGAACAGCCGACGAGGCATCGCTTTCCGACGAGTCCGCGTGGGTGACGCTGGTTCCGCGCGTCGAGTTGCTGCCGGACTGCCGGCACCGGTTCCGGGTCGACGCGGACCGTCCGTTGCGGTACGTCCGGCTGGACGTCTACCCGGACGGTGGCATCGCGCGGCTGCGGGTGCACGGCACGCTCGTCTGAATTTTCGCAATCGGGACATCGATTACCCGGACGAAACATTCGGTCGCGCGGCGGTAACCGGGTGGGGATAGAACTGCAGGGACATGGATTCCCACCCGGTTGGAGTTGCGCATGGCCACTGCACATCCGGTCGACACCCGGTTGCCGTTCGTCCGGCAGCTCGCGTTCGGCATCCAGCACGTCCTGATCATGTACACCGGGTGCATCACCGTGCCCCTGGTGTTCGGCGCCGCAGTCGGTCTCGACCGTGACACCATCGCCATGCTCATCAGCGCGGACCTGCTGATCGCCGGCGTGATCACGATCGTCCAGAGCCTCGGTGTCGGCAAGCTCGCCGGTGTGCGGCTTCCGATCGTGTGCGGTGCGACCTTCGCCGGCCTGACGCCGATGATCCTCATCGCCAACGAATACGGGCTGCAGGCCGTGTACGGCTCGATGCTCGTCGGCGGCATCGTCGGCCTGGCCCTGGCCTATCCGTTCGCCAAGGTCATCCGGTTCTTCCCGCCGCTCGTCACCGGCGCGGTCCTCACCGTCGTCGGCATCTCGCTGATCGGCGTCGCAGGTGGCCTGATCATCGGCAACGACCCCACCTCCCCCAGCTACGCGTCGCCGTCGCACATCGCGCTCGCCGTCGCCGTCATGGCCGTCGCGATCGGCTTCATCTGCCTCGGCCGCGGAATCTGGTCGCAGCTCGGTGTGCTCCTCGCGCTGGTCGTCGGCACGATCATCGCGCTGCCCATGGGCCTGATCGATCTCGGCGGCGTCGCCGGAAGCGCCTGGGTGGGAATCCCCACCCCGTTCCACTTCGGCGCCCCCGAGTTCCCGATCACCGCGGTGGTGGCCATGAGCATCGTCATCGCGGTCGTGTTCGCCGAATCCACCGCGAGCATGCTGGCGGTCAGCGAGATCACCGGCAAGCCGGTCGGCAAGGGCGACATCGCGCGTGGTCTCGCCGGCGACGGCCTGTCCGCCGTCCTCGGTGGCATCTTCAACGCGTTCGTCGACACCGTCTTCACCCAGAACGTCGGCGCGGTCGCGACCACCCGCGTGTACAGCCGCTACGTCACCGCGACCAGCGGCGTGATCCTGGTGCTGCTCGGCGCTCTCCCCAAGGTCGGGGCGGTCGTGGCGGGCCTGCCGAAACCGGTGGTCGGCGGTGTCGGCCTGATCCTGTTCGCCACCGTCGCGGTCGTCGGGATCAACACCCTGCGCCGGGTGGACCTGTCCGACCGCATCAACACCACGATCGCCGCGGTCGCCGTCGGGGTGGGCCTCGTGCCGGAACTCGCCGAGGGGATGTTCGAGAAGTTCCCGTCCTCCGCGCAGATCCTGCTCGGCAGCGGCATCACCCTCGCCGCCCTCACCGCGTTCGGACTCAACCTGCTGTTCAACCACACTCGGCTCGGGAGCATGGCCCGCGCGGCCGTCGCCGGCCCCGACGCTCCCGAGCCCGGCACGCCGGCCCCCGTCACCTCGGCCGGTACCCCTTCCACCCCAGGAGCCGTTCATGCAACCGTCTGACCCGTTCGAGGTCCCGACCATCGACATCTCCCCCTACGTGACCGCGGGCCCGGACAACGAACGCGCCCGGGTGGCCCGCCTGATCGACGAAGCCTGCAGCAGTGTCGGTTTCGTCCAGATCGTGGGGCACGGGATTCCCGATGACGTCGTCGACGGACTCACCGGTGCCATGGACGAGTTCTTCGGGCTTCCGCTCGACGACAAGAAGGCCTACCGGGTGGAGGGAGCGAACCGCGGCTACAGCCCGCCGAAGAGCGAATCGCTGTCCCTGAGCCTCGGTGTCGAATCCGCCGGCCGCATGAACGACTTCTTCGAGGCCTACAACATCGGTGTCGAAGCCCGTTCGTTCCCCGGACTGGGGTTGTCCGAATCCGACTACGGCATCAATCTCTGGCCCGACATCGACGGTTTCGAGCCCCGCGTGCAGCGGTACTTCGGGGAGGCGTCCCGCGTCGCGCGCACGCTCACCCGCATCTTCGCCGACGCCCTCGGCCAGGGCCCGGGCTTCTTCGACGCCCTCACCGACCACTCCATCGACGTGCTGCGCATGAACAACTACGCGCTGCCGGAAGGCACCGTCACCCTCGACGGCGACCTCACCGGCATGGGCGAGCACACCGACTTCGGCATCGTCACGGTGCTGTGGGCCGACAACGTCGCCGGGCTGCAGGTACTCGGCAGCGACGGGGTGTGGCACGACGTGGCACCGCGCGACGGTGCGCTCCTGATCAACCTCGGCGACCTCACCGCCCGTCTCACCAACGACCGGTGGCGCTCGACCCTGCACCGCGTCAAGCCGCCGATCGTCGACGGCACCATCACGCGCCGCCGCTCGGCCGCGTTCTTCCACGACGGCAACGTCGACGCGGTGATCGCGACCCTCCCCGGCTTCGTGGACGAGGGCGAGGAACCCTACGAGCCCATCGTCGTCCGCGACCACATCAAGGCGAAGCTGGCCGGCTCCCGGCACGGCAAGCCGAACACCGCCGCGGTCCGCGAGGCCGCGCGCGTGCTGGCCGCCGCAGGAAACACGGCGACGCCGTGAGCCATGTCGTCCTGGTGCACGGCGCCTGGGCCGGGCCGTGGGTGTGGGACACGATGCTCGGGCCGCTGCGGGCAGCCGGGCACACTCCGCACCCGCTCGCGCTGCCCGGCGTCGGTGCCTGGGGCGACGACGACGTCACGCTCGACGACGTCGCGGCCCACGTCGCCGACCGGGTTCGTGGAATCGACGAGCCGGTCGTGCTCGTCGGGCATTCCGGTGGCGGCATCGTCGTCACCCAGGTCGCCGAGATGCTGCCCGAAAGGGTCGCGGGCGTCGCCTACGTCGCGGGCATGATGCTGCCCTCCGGCATGGACTTCGGGATGCTGTGCGACAGTCTCGATCTCGTACCACCGGTCGGGATCTCGGCATGGCTGCAGCCGACCGCGGACGGTCGCGGCACGGTGGTGCCGCCGGAAGCGGGCGCGGCGGTGTTCTTTCACGAGGCCGCGGTCGCCGATGCGATCGGCGCCGCGCGCCGCCTCGTGCCGCAACTCGAGACGGCGCGGCTCATGGCCCCGACGTGGACCCCCGAGCGCTTCGGGTCCGTTCCACGCCTGTATGTCGAAGCGACACTGGACCGTTCGGTGCCGATCGTGACGCAACGCGAGATGCAGCGGCTGGTGCCGGGCGCGCGGGTCGTCACGCTGGACAGCGATCATGCGCCGCAGTTGTCGGCGCGCGACGAGCTCGCGTCGGTGCTCGCCGAGTTCGCCACCCGGGTGGCCGCCGAGACCGGGGCGGCTCTGTAGCGAGATCGCTTGCCGGACAGCACAGTGGCCGCCACCCCGTGAGGGCAACGGCCACTGTGGGTCTGTGCTGGTTACCGTCAGACGGTCGCCGCGACGGTCTCTTCGGCCTCGGCCGGGGAGCTCGTGCGGATCAGGTGGTCGAACGCGCTGAGCGCGGCGGTCGCACCCGCCCCGGCGGCGACGATGATCTGCTTGAACGGGACGGTCGTGCAGTCACCGGCGGCGAACACGCCCGGCACCGAGGTGCGGCCGTGGGCGTCGACGGCGATCTCGCCGCGCGGGCTGAGATCGACGGTGCCGGAGAGCCAGTCGGTGTTGGGCAGCAGGCCGATCTGCACGAACACGCCGTCCAGGTCGACGGTCTTCGACTCGTCGGTGGTGCGGTCGGTGTAGACCAGGCCGGTGACCTTGGAACCGTCGCCGAGAACCTCGGTGGTCAGCGCGCTGGTGACGATATCGACGTTGGGCAGGCTGCGGAGCTTGCGCTGCAGCACCTCGTCGGCGCGCAGCACCGAGTCGAACTCGATGAGCGTCACGTGGGCGACGACGCCGGCGAGGTCGATGGCCGCTTCGACGCCGGAGTTGCCGCCGCCGATCACCGCGACGCGCTTGCCCTTGAACAGCGGGCCGTCGCAGTGCGGGCAGTAGGTGACGCCCTTGTTGCGGTACTCCTGCTCGCCGGGCACGTTCATCGCGCGCCAGCGGGCGCCGGTCGCGAGAACGACGCTGCGCGAGAGCAACCGGGCGCCGTTCTCGAGTTCGACCTCGACCAGACCGCCCTCGGTGGCGGCGGGCGTCAGCTTCGCGGCCTTCTGCACGTTCATGATGTCGACGTCGTACTGGCGCACGTGGTTCTCGAGCTCGGCGGCGAACTTCGGGCCCTCGGTGTAGGGGACCGACGAGAAGTTCTCGATGGCCATGGTGTCGAGCACCTGGCCGCCGAACCGCTCGGCAAGAACGCCGGTGCGGATTCCCTTGCGGGAGGCGTAGATCGCGGCGGTCGCACCGGCCGGGCCACCACCGACGACGAGGACGTCGAAGGGGTCCTTCTCGCTGATCGCGGCGGCGGTGCGCTCGGCGGATCCGCTGTCGAGCTTGCCGACGATCTGCTCGAGGTTCATGCGTCCGGAGCCGAACAGTTCACCGTTGAGGAAGACGGTGGGAACGGCCATGACCTGACGGGCGTCGACCTCGTCCTGGAAGAGGGAGCCTTCGATCGCGGTGTGCTTGATGCGCGGGTTGATCACGCACATGGTGTTGAGTGCCTGCACCACGTCGGGGCAGTTCTGGCACGACAGCGAGAAGTAGGTCTCGAAGTGGTAGTCGCCGTCGAGATCGCGAACCTGCTCGAGCAGTTCCGCGGCTTCCTTCGAGGGGTGGCCGCCGACCTGCAGCAGGGCGAGCACGAGGGAGGTGAACTCGTGGCCGAGCGGGATACCGGCGAACTCGACCTCGATGTCGGTGCCGACCCGGCGGATCAGGAATGAGGGGCGACGGGTGGCTTCACCGTCGCGCACGTGGGTGACCAGGTCGGACATGCCGGCGATCTGGTCGAGGAGGTCGGCGAGTTCCTTCGACTTCGGCCGGTCGTCGAGGGACGACACGAGCTCGATCGGCTGGGTGACCTTTTCGAGGAGCGACTTGAGCTGGGCGGCGAGGGAGGCATCGAGCATGAGGATCAACTCCAGAAGTGGAAGAACTGTGACCGGTAGGGAATGGGGAGTCGGCGAACTTCTCAGCTCGAGCCGAGGAGATCCGGACGGCGCCCGGTGGCGCGGGACGAGGCCCGCGCCACCGGAACGGATTCCGTCGGGAAATCAGATCTTGCCGACGAGCTCCAGCGACGGGGCGAGGGTGGCGTCGCCCTCTTCCCACTTGGCCGGGCAGACCTCGCCCGGGTGGTTGCGGACGTACTGCGCAGCCTTGACCTTGCGGACGAGCTCGGCAGCGTTGCGGCCGATGCCCTCGGCGGTGACCTCGGTGAACTGGACGACGCCGTCCGGGTCGACCAGGAAGGTGCCGCGGTCGGCCAGGCCCTGGTTCTCGCGGAGGACCTCGAAGTCGGTGCTGATCTGCAGGGTCGGGTCGCCGATCATCGCGTACTTGATCTTGCCGATGGTCTCGGACGAGCTGTGCCACGCCTTGTGCGTGAAGTGCGTGTCGGTGGAAACGGAGAAGACCTCGACGCCGAGACCCTGCAGCTCCTCGTAGTGATCCGCCAGGTCACCGAGCTCGGTCGGGCAGACGAACGTGAAGTCGGCGGGGTAGAAGAAGAAGATCGCCCACTTGCCCTTGATGTCCTCGTCGGACACGGTCACGAAGGCACCGTCCTTGAAGGCCTCCGCCTTGAAGGGCTTGATCTGCTTGTTGATCAGCGACATGTAGAGCCTCACTCGGTCTCGATGGGGTTGACGGTTATCGACGTTAACGTCCACCTATTGATTGTGCCAATCGATTGTTCTTAGAAGTTCGATAAAGGATGGCTATCAACAAGGGATCATCGCAGGTAGGAGCATTGTCCGATTTATCCGATGTGACAGAACACACAAAGTGCGGCTGCGCCGCTCGTGTGCCTTTCTGGCGGCTGGGGACGCCAGAAAGGCACACCGGCGGCGGAGCCGCACCTAGGCTCGCGACATGCGCGCACCGGCAGAGAAAGTCGCCTCCCCCGAGGACCTCGCACGGCAGCTGGACAGCACCGGCTACCTCGCCGACGAGGGGCTCGCCGTCTCGGCGTACCTCGCGCTGCGGATGGGTCGGCCGCTGTTCTGCGAGGGTGAACCCGGCACCGGCAAGACGTCCCTCGCCGTCGCGCTCGCCGAAGCGCTCGACCTGCCCCTGGTCCGGCTGCAGTGCCACGAAGGCATCGACGCCGCGCAGGCCCTCTACGACTGGGACTTCCCGCGCCAGCTCCTGCACCTGCGCACCCTCGAGGCGGCGTCGGCCGGCACCCTCGACCCGGACGCCGCGGAACGCTCGCTCTACACCGAACGGTTCCTGCTCACCCGACCGCTGCTGCGGGCCCTCACCGAATCCCCGTGCGTGCTCCTCGTCGACGAGATCGACCGCGCCGACGACGAGTTCGAGGCGTTCCTGCTGCAGCTGCTCGACGAGAACGCCGTCACGATCCCCGAACTCGGCGAGATCCGCGCGGCCGTGCCCCCTCTCGTGGTGCTCACGTCCAACCGGACCCGCGAGGTCCACGACGCCCTGAAACGACGCTGTCTGTACCTGTGGGTCGACCACCCGGACCTGGAACGCGAGGTCGCGATCCTGCGCCGGCGCCTCCCGGGCATCGACGAGACCCTCGCCCGGCAGGTCACCCGCGCTGTGCACGTCCTGCGCGAGATGGAACTGCTCAAACCGCCGGGCGTCGCCGAAACCCTCGACTGGGCGCGGGCCCTGCTCGAACTCGACCGCACCGTGCTGGACGCGGCGACCGCGTCGGCGACGCTCGGCGCCGTGCTCAAGTACCGGGAGGACCTCGCGCGCGTCGCCCGCGCCGGTCTGGACCGGCTGGTAGCGGGGTGACCGGGCCGTGCACACCGCATCACCCTCCGGCGGTGCTCTCGTCGGGCTCATCGGATTCACCCGCGCGCTCGCCGCGGCGGGCCTGCCCGTCGCACCGGACGCCACCGCCGCGTTCGTCACAGCCGTGACCGAACTCGATCTCGCCGACCCCGGCCACCTGTACTGGGCGGGCCGCGCGACCCTGTGCCACAACCCCGACGACCTCGCCCGCTACGACCTGGCCTTCGAAAGCTGGTTCGGTGGAACGGTTCCCACCCATCCCGCAGTGACGGCGGAACCGCAACCGAAGCTCTCGCACATCGCCGCCCTCGCCGAAGCCGCGACCGCGGGCTCGGACGAAGCCGCACCCGACCTGCAGGTCGCCGCCGACGAGACCGAGGTGCTGCGGCACCGCGACATCGCCGAACTCACCCCCGCCGAACGGGCTCACCTCGACGAGCTCATCGCCACGCTGCGTCCGCGGCCGCCGATGCGCGCGGCACTGCGGGTACGCCCGTCGCGGCGCGGACCCGTCGATCCGCGCCGCACCCTCCGGGCGATGCTCTCCGCCGGCGGGGAACCGGTGCGGCCGAGCCACCACCGCAAGGCCACCCGCCCGCGCCGCGTCGTCCTGCTCGTCGACGTGTCCGGATCGATGAGCCCGTACGCCGATGCGCTGCTGCGGTTCGCGCACGTCGTCACCCGCGCGAACCCGTCCGGCACCGAGGTGTTCTCCCTCGGCACCCGGCTCACGCGGCTCTCGCGCGCGCTGCGGGCACGCGACCCCGAGATCGCCCTCGCCGGGGCCGGTCGCGCCGTCCCCGACTGGGCCGGCGGCACCCGGCTCGGCGAAACGCTGCGCGCATTCCTGGACCGGTGGGGCCGGCGCGGTCTGGCGCGCGGCGCCGTCGTCGTGGTGTTCTCGGACGGCTGGGAGCGCGGCGACCCGTCGCTGCTGGCCGAACAGATGGCGCAGCTGCGGCGCCTCGCCCACGCCGTACTGTGGGTTAATCCGCATGCAGGCGTCGACGGCTATCAGCCCGTGCAGTCGGGCATCTCGGCGGCGCTGCCCCACATCGACCGTCTGCTCGCGGGCCACAGCCTGGCCACGCTGCAGGCACTGCTGGAGGAGGTTCACCGTGCGTGAGGTTCTCGACGAGCTCGACCGCCGCTACCGGGACGGGGAGCCCGTGGCGCTCGGTACCGTGGTGTCGACGTTCCGGTCGGCGCCACGTGGGCCGGGAGCGTCGATGCTGGTGGCCGCGGACGGCACCGTCACCGGCAGCGTGTCCGGTGGGTGCGTCGAGGGAGCCGTGTACGAACTGGCGCAGGACGTCATCGGCGACGGTGTCCCGGTGCTGCAGCGGTACGGGGTGTCCGACGACGACGCGTTCTCCGTCGGGCTGACCTGCGGCGGCATCATCGACGTGTTCGTCGAGCGCATCGACGAACCGAGCTTCCCCGCGTTCCCCGCGCTCGTGGACTCGGTGCGCGCGGGGGAACCGGTCGCCGTCGCGACCGTCACCGAGCATCCCGACGCCGCGACCGTCGGCCGCCGCCTGGTCGTGTGGCCGGACCGCGCCGACGGAGAGCTCGGATCCGACCGCATGAACGAGGCCGTCACCGACGACGCCCGCGGCCTGCTCGACGTAGGGCGCTCCGGCACCCTGCACTACGGGCCGGACGGGCAACGTCGCGGTGAGGGAATGTCGGTGTTCGTCAACGTCTTCCAGCCGCCCCCGAGGATGCTGGTGTTCGGCGCGATCGACTTCGCCGCGGCGATGGCGAAGCTCGGGTCGTTCCTCGGATACCGGGTGACGGTGTGCGACGCCCGCGGCGTGTTCGCGACCACCGCCCGCTTCCCCGCCGCCGACGAGGTGGTCGTGGACTGGCCGCACCGCTATCTCGCCGCCGAAGCCGAGGCCGGACGGGTCGACAGCCGCACGGTCGTCGCGGTGCTCACCCACGATCCGAAGTTCGACGTGCCGCTGCTCGAGGTCGCGTTGCGCATGGACCTGGCGTACGTCGGGGCGATGGGGTCGCGTCGCACCCACGACGACCGGCTCGCCCGGCTGCGGGAGGCGGGGGTCGGCGACGACGAAATCGCTCGTCTCTCGTCGCCGATCGGCCTGGATCTGGGGGCCCGCACCCCCGAGGAGACGGCGGTGTCCATCGCCGCGGAGATCATCGCGCTGCGGTGGGGAGGCCGCGGAGAACGCCTCACCCGGACCGAGGGCCCGATCCACGGTCACGAGGGCGCGCCGGCCGGCCACCACGACTGAGGATCCGCCGCGCGGAGGAACCGTCGGAAACGGGCAGAACCGTCGGAAAGACAACTGCCGTTTCTGCGATTCCGGCCGTTCGGACAGCCCTCGGAGGGCACAGTGTCAGTCATCTGAAGTCATCCGGATTCGGATGCACGGCACGGGAGGCTCGATGCGCATAACTGTCACCGTCGACGGCACCAGCTACACGGACGATGTCGAACCGCGTCTGTTGCTCGTCCACTATCTCCGCGACCGCCTCGGCAAGGTCGGCACGGTCGTCGGTTGCGACACCAGCAACTGCGGCGCCTGCACCGTTCACCTGAACGGCCGCAGCGTCAAATCCTGCTCGGTGCTGGCGGTGCAGGCCGACGGCGCCGAGGTCACCACCGTCGAAGGTCTCGCGACCGACGGCGCGCTGCACCCCGTGCAGCAGGCGTTCCACGACAACCACGCCCTGCAGTGCGGCTACTGCACGCCCGGCATGATCATGTCGACACTCGACCTGCTCAGCGAGAACCCGGACCCCGACGACCGGCAGGTCCGGCTCGGGCTCGAGGGAAACCTGTGCCGCTGCACGGGATATCAGAACATCGTCGCCGCCGCGCAGGACGCCGCGCGGCGCCTGCGTGAGGCCGACGCGACCACGGGAGGCGCCCGATGACCAGCACCGTCGACGCCGGCACCACCACTCCGGAACCGGAGATCGGCAAGGCCCGGGTCCGCAAGGAGGACGAGCACCTGCTCACCGGCCGCACCAAGTGGACCGACAACCTGGTGCTGCCCGGCATGGTGCACCTGGCGATTCTGCGCAGCCCGCTCGCACACGCCCGCATCACCAACATCGACGTCACCGAGGCCCGGAAGATGCCCGGCGTGATCGCCGTCTACACCGGCGCCGACCTGGCCGAGGAACAGGGCAGCCTGCCGTGCGCCTGGCAGATCACCCCGGACATGAAGGCGCCCCCCGCACCGGCGCTGGCGGTGGACACGGTGAACTTCGCGGGCGAAGCGGTCGCGGTGGTCGCCGCGCGCAGCGCGTACGAGGCGCACGACGCGCTCGAGGGCATCGACGTCGACTACGACGAACTGCCCGTGGTGCTCGATCTGGCCGCGGCCGCGCGCGAGGGCAGCGACCTCGTGCATCCGGATCTGGGCACGAACGTCAGTGCCACGTGGATCTTCGATTCGGCCGAGGCCGGCACCGGCGGCAACGTGGAGGACGCGATCCGCGACGCCGAGGTCGTCGTCGAGCGCACCTTCCGGCAGCAACGGCTCATCCCCGCGTTCATGGAACCGCGCTCGACGGTGGTGGATCCGACGGGCCCGCAGATCACCATGTGGTCGGCGACCCAGGTGCCGCACGTGCTCAAGCTGATGCTCGCGATGAGTCTGGGCATCCCCGAACACAAGCTGCGGGTGATCGCACCGGACGTGGGCGGCGGGTTCGGCGGCAAGCTGCAGGTCACCCCGGAGGAGGTCGTGACCCTGCTGGTGGCGCGGCGGCTCGGCAAGCCCGCCAAGTACACCGAGACGCGCAGCGAGTCGATGGCGGCCGCGCATCACGGTCGCGACCAGATCCAGAAGCTCACCCTCGCCGCGCGCCGCGACGGCACCGTCACCGGGCTGAAGGTGGAACTGCTCGCCGACATGGGCGCCTACCTGCGCCTGGTGACCTCGGGTGTGCCGATCCTGGGCGCGTTCATGTTCAACGGGATCTACAAGTTCGGCGCGTACCACTTCTCGTGCACCAACGTGTTCACCAACAAGGTGCCGACCGACGCCTATCGCGGTGCGGGCCGACCGGAGGCGACCTTCGCGATCGAACGGATGATGGACGAGCTGGCCGCCGAACTGTCCATGGATCCGCTCGAGCTGCGCGAGAAGAACTGGATCCGCCACGAGGAGTTCCCGTTCGCGACGATCGCCGGTTTGACGTACGACTCGGGGAACTACGAAGCCGCGACCGCCCGGGCGAAGGAGTTGTTCGACTACGACGGGTTGCGGCGCGAACAGGCGGAGCGACGCGAACGCAACGATCCGGTGCAGCTCGGGATCGGGGTGTCGACATTCACCGAGATGTGCGGGCTCGCACCGTCGCGGGTGCTCGGGTCCCTCGCCTACGGTGCGGGCGGCTGGGAGCACGCGTCGATCCGGATGCTGCCGACCGGCAAGGTCGAGGTGGTCACCGGGGCGTCCGCGCACGGTCAGGGGCACGAGACGGCGTTCTCTCAGATCGTCGCGGACCGGCTCGGCATCCCGTTCGAGGACATCGAGGTGCTGCACGGCGACACCCAGACGTCGCCGCGCGGCCTGGACACCTACGGGTCGCGGTCGCTGGCGGTGGGCGGTATCGCGATCGTCGCGGCCGCCGAGAAGGTCGTCGCCAAGGCCCGGCCCATCGCCGCGCACCTGCTCGAATGTGCCGAGGAGGACCTCGAATTCACCGGCGGCCGGTTCCAGGTGGCGGGCACGCAGAAGGCGGTCGCGTTGACCGACGTGGCGCTGGCGGTGTTCGCCGCGCACAACCTGCCCGACGGGATCGAACCGAACCTGGATTCGGAGGCCACCTACGACCCGGACAACTTCTCGTATCCCCACGGCACGCATCTGTGCGCGGTCGAGGTCGACACCGAGACCGGCTGGGTGAATATCCGGAAGTACGTGTGCGTCGACGACATCGGGCACGTGGTGAATCCGCTGATCGTCGACGGTCAGGTGCACGGCGGGCTCGCGCAGGGCATCGCGCAGGCACTGTACGAGGAGGCGGTGCACGACGAGTCGGGCACGCTGTTGAGCGGATCGTTCGCCGAGTACCTGCTGCCGTCGTCGGCGGATCTGCCGGACTTCACCACCGACCGCACCGAAACCCCCGCGACGGGGAACCCGCTGGGCGTCAAGGGCGTCGGCGAGGCCGGCACGATCGCCTCGACGCCGGCGGTGGTCAACTCGGTGCTCGACGCGGTGCGCCACTTCGGTGTCCGCGACATCGAAATGCCGTGCACGCCGATGCGGGTGTGGCACGCGATCGAATCCGCTCAGGGAGGGGCCCGATGATTCCGTCCGCGTTCGACTACGTCGCCCCGACGAGTCTCGACGAGGCCGTCGACGCGCTGGTCTCCGCCGGTGAGGATGCGAAGGTCATCGCCGGTGGCCAGAGCCTGATGCCGGTGCTGCGGCTGCGGATGGCCGCACCGACGGTGCTCGTCGACATCGGTCGTGTCCCCGAGCTGCGCGGGGTGCGCGAGGACGGCGACGAACTCGTGATCGGTGCGATGACCACCCACCACGACGTGGCGCACGACCCGTTGGTCCGCGAGCACGCCCGCCTGCTCGCCGAAGCCGCGAGCACGGTCGCCGATCCACAGATCCGGCATCGTGGCACGCTGGGCGGCGCTCTCGCGCATGCCGATCCGGCCGGGGACATGGGCGCGCCGGTGATGGCACTGGACGGCACGTTCGTCGCCGTCGGTCCGGCCGGGCGGCGCAACATCCCGGCCGCCGATTTCTTCGAGGACTACTTCACCACGGCGCTCGGCGCCGACGAGATCCTCGCCGAGATCCGGATCCCGAAGCACAGCGGCTGGGCGGCGCACTACGAGAAGTTCAACCGGGTCGCGCATGCGTGGTCGATCGTCGGTGTCGCGGCGACCGTCGCCGTCGAGAACGACACGATCGCGCAGGCGCGGGTCGCGTTGACGAACATGGCGTCGGTCCCGGTCCGGGCGCGCGGAGTCGAGGAGCTACTCACCGGTCGGCCGGCGAACGCGGATACGATCCGGGAGGCCGCCGAGCGCGCCGCCGAGGGCACCAGTCCCATCGGTGACGGCAACGCGGACGTCGAGTACCGCACGCATCTCGCCCGGGTCCTCACGCGCCGAGCCGTGACGACGGCAGCCGGGCTCTGACATCTGAGGGGATCGACCATGCAACTGGAACATCAACTGTCCGTGCCCGCCCCGATCGACGAGGTGTGGTCGGCGGTGCTCGATCCGGAGAAGGTCGCGCCGTGCATGCCGGGCGCGACCCTGACCGGCGTCGACGGTGACACCTTCACCGGCACCGTGAAGGTGAAGATCGGGCCCGTGGCCCTGACCTACAAGGGCACCGGCGAGTTCGTGGAGAAGGACGAGGCCGCGCGGAAGGTGGTGCTGCTGGCCAAGGCGAAGGACTCCCGCGGCAACGGCACGGTGGACGCGACCATCACCATCACCCTCACCGAGAACGGCGAGAAGACCGACGGCACCGTGAACACGGATCTGTCCATCACCGGTAAGCCGGCCCAGTTCGGGCGGGGCATGATCTCCGACGTCGGCGGCAAGATCATCGAGCAGTTCGCGGAGTGCCTGTCGAAGAAGCTCGGCCCGGCCGCCGAGGAACCGGCTCCCGCAGCCGAGGCCCCTTCTCCCGAAACCACCGCCCCCGAGGCAGCCGTGCCGGGAAGCACCGCCGCCGCGGCCGCGGCGGCCGAGACCGCCGCGTCCGAGGCCGCGGCACCGGTGGCCACGCCCGAGGCCGCCGCACCCGCACCCGCGGCCACCCAGGCCCCGGTGGCGCCGGTTGCCGAGGCCGAGCCGCTCGACCTCATGCAGTACGCGCGGGGCTCGGCGATCAAACGCATCGGACCCGCCGTGGGTGCGGCGGCGCTGCTGGTGATCGTGCTCTTGGTGCTGCGCCGCCTGCTCGGTTCGCGCGACTGAGTGGGGCTTCGCCCCCGTGTGCCTTTGTGGCGGCTCCTGCCGTCACAAAGGCACACGGGCGCGTCAGCGCCCGAGCGCCCTCCAGACCCGGTCGCGGGAGATCGGCAGTTCGTACGGCCGCACCCCGATCGCGCGACGTACCGCGTTCGCCAGTGCGGGCGCGACGGGGTTGTACGGTGCCTCGCTCATCGACTTCGCACCCATCGGACCGATGGTGTCGAACGTGTCGACGAAGTGCACCTCCGTGCGCGGCACGTCCGCGTACTGCGGAATGTGGTAGTTGCGCAGCACATTCGTCGTCACCCGGCCGAGGTCGTCGGTGATCAGTTCCTCGTAGAGGGCCGTGCCGATGCCCTGTGCGACGCCGCCTTCCACCTGGCCGCGGCACTGTTCGGGGTTGACGACCGTGCCGGCGTCGGCGGCCTGCACCGACTGCAGAATCCGGACCTCACCGGTCCGCACGTCCACCGCGACCCGGAAGCCGTGCACGTTGAACGACAGCGACCGTGGCAGACCACCGTGGTTGCCCTCGGCGCGCAAGGGCTCACCGGCCGCCTCGAGCAGTTCCGCGGGGGTGACCAGCACATCCCCGGCCCGGGCACCGTCCGGTTCGAGGACGACCGCGTCGGCGTCGGTGCCGGTCAGTTCGGCGGCGAGTTTGCGGATGCGGCCGTGCAGTTCCCGCGCCGCCGCCAGCAGGGCTTTGGCCGCGACCACCGTGCCGGAGGATCCGTAGGCACCGGTGTCGTGGGTGGTGACGTCGGTGTCGGATTGCCGGACCTGGATCCGGTCGGGACTGGTGCCCAGTTCGGTCGCGGCGATCTGGGTGTGCACCGTGGTCGTGCCGTTCCCGAACTCGGCGGTGCCGACCCGGGCCAGATACGTTCCGTCGGGCTGCAATTCGATCGACGTGTCGGCGTAGTGGCCGCCGGGCGGGTTGGACGCGATCATCGACAGCGCCATGCCCTCGCCGATGCGCCACTGCTCCCCCACCGGCGGCACCACGTCGTTGCCCCGCGACAGGGCTTCCTGCACGACGTCGAGGCACTGGTCCAGGCCGTAACTGCCGAACACGAGGTCGGCACCCTCCGGGTGTGCTCCGATCAGATCGTCGCCCGGCACCACCACGTTGCGCCGACGCAGCTCGAAGGGGTCGATCCCGAGTTCCAATGCCAGCTCGTCCATCGCGGATTCGACGGCGAAGATCACCTGCCCGAGGCCGTAGCCGCGGAACGCCCCGGACGGCCGGTTGTTCGTATACACCGACTGGGCGTCGACGCGCTTGTTCGGGCAGCGGTACACCTCGATCGATTCGCCGCAGCCGTGGAACATGACGCTCGCCGAATGGTTTCCGTACGCGCCACCGTCGTTGAGCACGTCGATGGCCAGCGTGGTGAGGATCCCGTCGGCGTCCGCGGCGACGGTGACGTCGACCCGCATCGGATGCCGGCACGGTGCGACCGTCAACTGGTCGCTGCGGGTGAACTCCCACTGCACCGGACGTCCGGTCCGCAGCACGGCCGCGGCGACGACGTCCTCGACCAGCATCTCCTGCTTCCCGCCGAACCCGCCGCCGAGCCGGGCCGTGAACACCCGCACCCGGTCGCGCTCGAGCCCGAACACGTGGCACAGTTCGTCGCGGACGAGGAACGGCACCTGCGTGGAACTGCGGATCACCAGGCGTCCGTCGTCGTCGATCCAGCCGATGGCCCCGTGGGTTTCGAGGTGCGTGTGCTGCACGCGCTGGGTCTGCCACCGGCCGCGCACGACCGCGGCGGCCGCGGCGATCCCGGCGTCGATGTCGCCGACCCCGCCGTGCACCTCGCCGATGATGTTGCGGGAAGCGTCGGCGATGCGCGACTCGGGTCCCTTGCCGGCGTGCAGCAGCGGCGCCCCGGGAGACCGTGCCTCGTCCGGGTCGAGGACGAAGGGCAGCACCTCGTACTCGACCTCGATCAGGCGGCAGCCCTTCTGCGCGATCGTCGGGGACTCGGCGACGACCGCGGCGACGCGCTGCCCGTGGAAGCGCAGCACCCGGTCGAACAGTAGGGTGTCGTCGGGATCTTCCTCCCGGTTCTCGTGGCGGGCAGTGGAATACGCGACGTCCGGGGCGTCCCGGTAGCACAGCACCGCGTGCACTCCCGGCAGCGCTTCGGCCGCCGAGGTGTCGATCGCCGTGATGCGGGCGTGCGCGTGCGGGCTGCCGAGCACCGCGATGTGCAGGGTGCCCTCCACGACGGTGTCGAATGTGTACGGCTCGGTTCCGGTGACCACGCGCGGACCGGCCGGGGCGGCCTGCGACCGCCCCAACGACGGCTCGGACCCGGCACATTCGACGTTGGTGACGCCGCGCAGGGAATCGTCGATGGACCGGTACCCGGTGCACCGGCACAGGTTGCCCTTGAGCCGGTTCGGCAGGTCGTCGAGGTCGTCGTCGGTGAATGTCGAAGCGGTGACGATCATCCCGGCGGTGCAGAACCCGCACTGGAATCCCGCGGCGTCCACGAACCGGCGCTGCAGCGGGTGCAGGTCCTCGGGGGTGCCGAGCCCGGAGACGGTGGTGACCTCGTGGCCTTCGATTCGCTGCGCGGGGTAGAGGCACGAGTGCACCGCTTCCCCGTCGACGAGGACCGAACACGCGCCGCAGTCGCCGGCGTCGCACCCCTTCTTCACCTCGAAGTGGGTGTTCTCGCGCAGCAGGGTGCGCAGGCACTGCCCGGGCCGTGCCGGGGTGTCGATCTCGCGGCCGTTCACGGTGAACTTCACGACAGCTCCTCACAGATCTCCCCGGCGAGCACGGCGGTGACCGCGCGCCGCCAGTCCGCGGCCCCGTGGGCATCGGTGTAGTAGGCCGAGACGGGAATACGCTCTGCCAGAGATTCTTCCAGCTCGCGCGCGTCCGGGACCCGGTCGAAGGTCAGCACGTACGGCCGTTCGGTGGCTGCGGTCACGGACAGCGCGACCGCCCCGTCCGGGTCCCGCCGTCCGATCACGACCGCACCCGAGCGACCGAGCGGGGACAATGCGATCTTCCGGAACGCGGTGCGCGCCTGCAACATCGGTGCAGGGATGTGGATACTTCGTACCACGTCTCCGGCGCCGAGGACGTTGGTGGCGATTCCGGTCACGAAGTCCACCACCGGGATCCGTCGATCGGAGCCGTCCGCCGACCAGATCAGCACCGTCCCGTCCAGGGCGGAGACGAGGGAGATCATCGCGCCCGCGGGGAACGACAGGCACAGGTTGCCGCCGACGGTCGCACGTTTCCAGATCTTCCACGACGCCAGCAGCGCGGAGGCGCACTGCCGGAACAGTGGTGCGGCAGGCCATGTTTCGGATCCGGACAGGTTGGCGATCTGTTCCACCGTGCAGGTCGCGGCGATCTCGAGGCCGTCCTCGGTGACGGTGAGCGCCGGCCATTCCAGTCCGGTGAGGTCCACCAGGCGGTTCAGGTGGGGCTGAGGCTCGGAGAACAACCACGTGCCGCCGCCGACGTAGGCGGTGCCCGGACCGGCCACGAGATCCGCTCGATCGCGGGCCACCCGGTAGTCGGTGACGGTGTGCAGATCCACGGTGCTCACCCCGCCTTCGCGACCAGCGCCCGGTGAGCGGCGGCGACCTCGCCCGCGACGACGTCCTCGTCCACGGTGAGAACCTCGTCGCGGCGCACCACTTCACGGCCGTTGACGAGCAGCAGTTCGAGCGGCGGCTGCGAACCCAGCACAATCGCCGCGACCGGATCGGTGATCCCGGAATGGGCGAGGGTGTCGATCCGCCACAGTGCGAGATCGGCGAGCTTGCCGACCTCGAGGGACCCGATCTCGTCCTCGCGACCCAGCACCCGGGCGCCGCCGATCGTGGCGAGTTCGAGGCTCTGGCGCACCGTCATCGCGCGGGGACCGCTGCGGGCCCGAGCGAACAGCGCCGCGTGGTGGGCTTCCTCGAGCATGCAGCACGATTCGTTGCTCGCGGCCCCGTCGACACCGAGACCGAGCGGGACCCCGGCGGCATACAGGTCGGCGGCACGCGCGATGCCCGCGCCGAGCCGGCCGTTCGACGTCGGGCAGTGTGCGGCGCCGGTGCCGGACGCGGCGAGCACCCCGATGTCGCGGTCGTCGAGGTGCACCGCGTGCGCGTACCAGACGTCCGGGCCGGTCCAGCCGAGCGACTCCATGTACTGCACGGGATTGCATCCGAATCGCTCGAGGCAGAAGTCCTGCTCGTCGAGGGTCTCGGCGAGGTGCGTGTGGAGCCGCACCCCCAGGTCGCGAGCGAGCACCGCGGACTGCCGCAGCAGCTCGGTGGTGACGGAGAACGGTGAACACGGCGCCAGCGCGATCCGCAGCATCGAATCGAACGACGGATCGTGCCACTGCTCGACGGCGCTCCGGCTGCCCTCGAGGATCGCATCGAGATCCTCGACGATGTGATCCGGCGGCAGCCCGCCGGCGCTGGTGCCCAGGTCCATCGAGCCACGGCACGGATGGAAGCGGATGCCCACCTCGGCGGCCGCAGCGATCTCCGCACCGAACACGTCACCGCCGTCGCGCGGCACGACGTAGTGGTGGTCGGTGCTGGTGGTGCACCCGGTCTTCGCCAGATGCGCGAGCGCGCCCTTCGCGGCGACGTGGACGGCGTCGGCGTCGATCCCCGCCCACACCGGATAGAGCGTGGTGAGCCATTCGAACAGGGTGTGGTCCACGGCGAGCCCGCGGGTGATCCACTGGTACAGGTGGTGGTGGGTGTTGACGAGGCCGGGCGTCAGCACGCACCCGCTGCCATCGACGATCGTGGCGCGGTCGTATCCGGCCGGTTCACCCGCACCGATCCCGGTGATGCGGTTGCCTTCCACGACGACATATCCGCGCGGGTGCTCGGTGCGGGCGGAATCCATCGTGACCAGGTAGGCATCACGGATCACGATCGGTGCCGTCGGCTGTTGCGGATCCATGGGCGCTGCTCCTCACCTCGTGAACAGTTCCAGTGAACTCCCGATTCGTCGCAATATCCCGGGCACCATCGACGAAACCGAATCGAAACGGCGGTTTCCTATTGTGCGATCGTCCAAACCCGTGGATCCGGTGGCGGTGCCCCGCCGGATCTCGCCCGGAAGGGGTGACGATCGTGCTGCTGCAGGACGTCCTCGACACACCCGGACTCGGCATCCGGCTGCTCCACGGCGGCGGGGCCGCGCTCGCCCGTCCGGTGCACCGCGCGTGCACCACCGACATGCCCGACCCGACCCGCTACGTCAGCGCCGGATCACTGGTGTTCACGGGTCTGGTGTGGCGCCGCGCGCCGGAGGACTCGGAGGTGTTCGTCGCACACCTCGCGCGCGCCGGGGTCGCGGCCGTCGCCGCCGGCGAGGCCCTGCTCGGCGAGGTGCCCGCGGATGTCGTCGACGCCTGCGCCCGGCACGGGCTGCCGCTGCTCGCGGTGCCCGACGACGTGCCGTTCAGCACCGTCCTCGAACACCTCACCCGGCAGTGGTCCAGCGCGCGCATGGACCGGCTGCAGACCGGCCTGGCCCGCCAGCGCAGGTTGCTCGCCGCGTTCGCCGACGGGCACGCGCTCGGCGAGCTGCTCGCCCGGGTGTGTCGCGAATTCGACGTTCCGGCATGGGTGTTCAGTGCTACCGGCACGCTCGTCGCCGGCCCAGACGAGCTCGGGGAATCCGTAATCGACGCGTGCTGCGATGTCGCGCTGACCGCGCCGCGTTTCCCCGCCGAGACCCCGGACGGCTACACGGTGCTGCCGGTCGGCTCGGCGTTGCGCGACCGCACGACCGCCTGGTTCCTCGTGCTCGGACCGGCCGCCGCACGCAGCGAGGACTGCCTCGACGCGTTCACCGAACTCGCCACCGTCGCCGCGCTCGAGCGTGTGCGGCGCGAGGACCGGCTGCGCGCGGCGTGGGACACGGCCGACGCGCGAGGCGTCGCGGACACCGCGGGTGCGGCCCACCCGGCGGGCACACCGCTCGTCGCGGTCGTCGTCGAGCGGACACCCGCCGCGACGCCCGAGCAGCACGTCGCCCTGCGCGCGGTGGTGAGCGACGCGTTGCCGTCGTGTGTGACCGGTATCGACGCAGCCGGGCGCACGGTCGCGGTGGTGGCGGGCAACGAATCCGACGTCGTCGCCGTGCTGCAGCGCCGGCTCGGGCGTCTCGCCCCGGTCCTGGCCGGTGCCCGGATCGCGGTGGGGGTCTCCGGCACGTGTGCCGGAGAGTCGATCGACGGCGGCATCCGCTCGGCCGAGTCGGCCGCGGCCATCGCCCGTGGGGACACGGGACCGGTGTCGGTGCGCGCCGCGGACCTGGATTCGGCGGTGGGCCTGCTGTCCGCGGTGCCGGACCGGGTGCGCCGCGCCTTCGTCGATCGCACCCTGGGGCAGGTCCTCGACTACGACCGGCGGACCCGGGCCGGCCTGATGACGACGCTGGAGGCGTTCCTGGACTGCGACGGCTCCTGGCGGCGCACCGCCGATCGGCTGCACCTGCATCCCAACACCGTGCGCTACCGGATCGGGCGGGTCGAGGCGCTCACCGGGCGCAATCTCGCGCACATCGGCGACCGTCTCGACGTGTTCCTGGCGGTGCGGGCTCTGGCCTGACCGACTGTCCCGGCCGAGGATTCACGCACGTCCGGTGTACTCGTCCCAGGCGCTGCCGGCGTCGGGGGCGTCCTCGCGCTGCACGGTCACGTGCATGAGTCCGTAGGGGCGGTCGTCGGCGTGGAACACCTCGCCGCGGTTCGCGATGCCGAAGCGGTCGAGGTCGTACAGGAAGTGGTGCTTGTTCGGTGCCTGCAGACGGATCTCCGCGAGATAGGGGAACGCCTCGAGCACCGCGCGGCCCATCTCGAACAGCGTCTGCTGCAGGGCTTTCGACTGCAGGTTCGCGAACCGGTCGAGCATCACCGCGCGCACTCCCGCGTAGGTGCGGTCCCAGTCGACGGCGAGGTCCGCGTATCGCCACCGCACGACGAGGCTGGTCGCGAGAACCCGGTCGTCGGTGGGTTCGAGCACCGTGAACGAATCTTCGAGGAAACCGGCGAACCCGGAACCGGTGGATTTGAGGACCACCAGATCCTTCAGCCCCGCGACGACCCATTCCCGGCGGGTGTCACCGGAACCGCTGACGGTGATCGCGGCGGTGCGCACCTCCGAACCCTTCCGGGTCCACGTGTGCGGGTGATCGCCCACCCGCTCCCACGGGAAGTCCTCGATCTCGATGCGCGCGGAGGACACCGGGCCGATGTCGTCGACGAAGTGCCGGGCCAGCGCGAGCCCGTAGTCCTCCACGGACCCGTTCGAGTGCGTCGCGGCGTAGGCGAAGATCGTCTGCTTCTGACTGTCGGTGGGCAGGACGTTGTGCTGGTCGCCCGTCACATGAGCCGCATCGAAGTCTCCGCGCAGACTCGACGTGACGTTCAGGTCGCGGATCTCGTGCCGGACGGTGTCGCGAAAGATGCGTACGACCCGGTTCTCGGCCTTGCCGTAGCGATTGGAACCGAGGACGATCCGGCCGGTGAGCGGGTCCATGGGTCAGCTCCCTCGATAGGTGGAGTACGCGTACGGCGACAGCAGCAACGGAACGTGGAAGTGCCTGTCGCCGTCCGGAACGCGGAAGGTCACGACCACCTCCGGATAGAACGACTCGACACCGCGCGCGTCGAAGTACTCGCCGGTGGCGAACGTCAGCGTGTAGGTACCGGGCTCGAGCGGTTCGTCGCCGAACGATCCGATGCGGCCGTCGGCGTCGGTGACCCCGGACGCGAGGGGGGTGCCGTCGACCGAGAGGGTCACCGCCACACCGGTTGCGGGGGCGCCGGCGGTGGCGTCGAGGATGTGCGTGCTCACAGTGTTCACTCGGTACCTCCTGTGACAGCGACTGTATCGTCGATCAGCAGTTCCAGCCGGAGGCGGTTGATGTCGGCGAGCGCGGCGCGGACCTCACCGCGTTCGGTCGCGGCGTCGTTGGCGAGCCGCCGGTTCAGGATCTCGAGCAGCTCATCGGCCGAACGGCCGGCTGCCCGTACGAGATACACGTGCCCGAACTTCTCCTCGTAGGCGCGGTTTCCGGCGGCGAGCGCCGCGCGCACCTCGTCTGTCGCGGTCGCCACCGACGACTGCTCCCGCTGTGACGCCGCGCTTTCGCTGCGCTCCCCGATCCGCGGATGCTCGGCGAGGGCATCGCCGAGTTCGTCGTCGCTCAGCGCCAGCGACATTTCAGTTGCGTTCCGCAACAGAGCGTCTCGATTGCCGAACGGACGGGCGGCGGCCACCCGGCGTGCCCACGCCGGACTGCTGCAGCAGGTCTGCAACAGCGCGACGGCGTCGGCGTCGGGCAGCGCATCGAATGTCGCACAGTCCACGATTCCTCCGATCTGTTCCGTCTCCACCTTGACGGATCGGCGCTCGCGGCGCCGGGAACATCGCGACAACGTTCATCGGCTGCGCGCGCCACGCTTTGGAGGATCGACCAACACAGCGAGGATCGAGCAGGACCGGAGCGGATCAGCCGACGCGGGCCACGCGAGCGGACATCTCCATGATCTGCCCGCGCAGCCAGGTGTGCGCGGGGTCGGACTCGTGCACCTCGTGCCACACCGCGTACTGCCGCACCTCGGCCAGCGGAAACGTCGGTTCGAGGATCCGGATGTCCGCGCTGCCGACGAGGCGGGACGCCAACCGCTCCGGGATCAGGGTGACCAGGTGGGTTTCCTCCAGGGCGTACGGCATCACCGCGACGTTCGCGGTAGTCGCGCCCACCCGGGCGTACACACCGACGCGCGCGAGCGACCGGTCGATCTGACTACTGCCGTCGTGGGCGGCATACGACAACATCGGGTAGCGGGCCAGCACTTCCGGGGTGAGCTCGGTTCCCCGGTGCGGATGCCCGGTCCACACCGCGCCGACGAACCGGTCGGTGAGGACGAGTGCGCGGCCGCAGCGGTCGAACTGCGGTTGTTCGAGCAGATGGTCGGGCAGGATGGCCAGGTCCACGTCGTGCCGGTGGAATGCGGCGAGGCTCCGTCCGGTGACCGGCCGCAGGTCGAACTGCACCGCGGTCGTTCGATACCGGTCCGACCTCATCAGGACGCGGAGCAACGCGACTTCGGCGTAATCCCCTGCCAGCACGGTGAACACACGCGAGTCGCGGGCCGGGTCGAAGTCCGGGGGGCTGAGAATCGAGCGTTCGACGGTGGCCAGCACACTGCGCAGCGGCTCGACCAACGCCAGCGCGCGCGGCGTCGGGCGCAGGGAGCGACCGTCCTTGACGAGGATCGGGTCTTCGAGTTGCTTGCGCAGCCGCGCCAAGGCGGTGCTCGTAGCCGGTTGGGACATGTGCAGTCGCTGCGCGGCCCGGGTCACGTTGCACTCGGCGAGCAACGCGTCGAGTACAACGAGCAAGTTGAGATCGACCCGCCGCAAATCCACCATGCCTCCCCCGCACGCCCCACTGTGAAATTCCACCGGATCCTAACCCGCACTCGGTCCGATCCGACTCGAACTCATATGCCCAGCAATATAGGTGCTATTCGAATGTGCCCGCGACCTTGTGCACGGCCTGCACCGTTCCTACTCTGACAGCCTGAATCCCCCCGAAAACTGTTTCGACATCGCCATTTTCGTGTATACCGCCGATTCGGCCGGCTCGGCGGTGCCAGAAGCTCGAAAGGAACGGTCCTTCCATGAGCCGCGCATCGCGACCGTTCCCGTCCTATTCACCGCAGAACTGGCGCCTGTGGCGCAAAGTTACGGTGGTGCTGTGCCTGCCGGTGATCGCGGCAAGCCTGTTCGGCGCGTCCCGCGTCAACCGGCTGGTGGAGGAGTCCTCGCACTACTCGACGCAGTCCGAGCAGGTGGCCGTCCTCCCCGCCCTGACCGAGTACGGCACCGCCATCGCGGGTGCCGGGGCCGCGACGATCCTGGGCCTGCCACCGGAGAACGGCGCACAGATCGCCGACGAGGCCGACGACGCGATCATCGAGTTGCTGCGCAGCGGCGACCTCGATCCCGCGATCGCGGCACCGCTGGCGCGGGTCCTCGAAGACGGTAAACAGCTGCTGGGCAGCGCAATGTCGCGGCAGATGGCTCCGCTCGAGGCGAGTGAACGCGTCCGTGAATTCGTCTCCCGAATGACCCACGCGTACCGCACGATCATCAACTCGTCGGCGAACCCCACGGTGCTGACCGAAGGCGACATCCTCCTCGACAGCTGGACGATCCAGTGGGTGCTGCTCGATCAGGTCGTGGCGTTCTCGTCGATGCGTGACGAACCCGGCTCGGCGCTGCTCATGTGGAACAACGCGATGGGCACGGAGCTCGCCCAGCTGCGGGTGCTCGCCGACACGGTTCCCGACCGCGCACCCGTCGACGCGCTGATCGCCGAGGTCGAGAACCGGCGTGCACTCACCGCGAACCTCGACGACGAGACCGCCGATGTCGGCGCGCTGCGCAACTCCCTGTTCGGTGCACTGATGTCGTACAACGAGTTCGTCGACTCCTCCGCCCAGAAGATCGTCACCACGCTCGACGAGCTCGCGTCGAGCACCCGCACCGAATCGTGGCGTGACGGCATCGCCGTCGGGACGGTGCTCGTCCTCGCTGTCGTCCTCGCCATCGCCATGTCGATCTCACTGGTCCGGCCGCTGCGGCGTCTGCGCGACGACACGCTCCGCGCTGCCGAACACGATCTCCCCGAAGCGATCGCCGGCATCCGCGACGGAGCCGACATCGAGACCGTCGACCTGCCGCCCGTCGGGGTGCACACCCGCGAAGAGGTCGGTCAGGTGGCCCGCGCCGTCGACTCCATGAAGTCCGAGGCCCTGCGCCTCGCCGGCGAGCAGGCGCAGCTGCGGCGGCAGGTCAACGAGATGCTCGAAACTCTCGCTCGCCGCAACAAGACGCTCGTCGAACAACAGCTTTCGCTGATCGAGTCTCTCGAGTTCGAGGAGAAGGACCCGAATCGGTTGCACAGCCTGTTCACCCTGGACCACCTCGCCGCACGCATGCGGCGCACGGGTGATTCCCTGCTCGTGCTCGCCGGAACCCGGCAGCGTCTCGGGCGCATGCCCGACACCCCGCTCGGCGATGTGCTGCGCGGCGCCGCCTCCCAGGTCGAGAACTACGAGCGCGTGCACATCGGGTCGGTGTCGGCCGGGAATCTCGTCGGCAGCGCCGTCGCCGACGTCGTCCATCTCGTCGCCGAGCTGCTCGACAACGCGCTGCGCGCCTCCCCGCCGAACAGCACGGTCAGGTTCGCGTTCTCCGGCGCCGTCGACGGCGGGATGCTGCTCGAGATCGCCGACCAGGGCATCGGGATTCCGCCGGACGACCTCGCGGAGATCAACGCACGACTCGCCTCCAGCAGTGAGCACGCCACCGGCGCGACCCGGCGCATGGGTCTGTTCGTGGTGGGCCGGCTCGCCGAGCGCCACGGCATCACCGTCCGGCTGCGCCCGACCTTCGATTCGGCAACGAACGGTGGCATCACGGCCAGCGTGTACCTGCCGACGAAGATCCTCAGCGGCACAAGCCATTTCGTCGACCCCTATCACGTCGAGCCGCGGAGGCTGCCGGGCGAGGGCTACGACCCCGAGTCCTACGCCGGTGCTGTCGAGCCTTACCAGGGGGTGATGCAGGCGCCGGACGTGGATTCGTCGGCGACCACGCAGCAGTGGCAGACCGTCGGTGCGGCAACCGGTGCGCAGTACCGCGCTCCGTCCGACCAGTGGCCGGCGGAGCCGTGGCAGGCGCAAGGTCCCGACACCCAGCCGTGGACACCGCCGCGGTGACACTGCCTCGGTGACACTGCCTCGCAGGCCTCGGTGACACCGTCTCGTTGACACGTCTGCGACCGTGGAGCCATGAGCGCCCCGCGGATCGATGTCCACCAGCACGTGTGGCCGGAACCGTTCCTGGCCGCCCTGCGGGCCCGTGAGGCCGCGCCGCGGCTCGACGGCTGGACCCTGCACACCGTCGGGGAGCCGCCCTACCGGGTGCAGCTCGGCGACCATTCCGTCTCGGCGCGTGCCGAACTCGCCGCCGCCGACGGAATCGATCTTGCGCTGGTGTCGTTGTCGAGTCCGCTCGGTATCGAGTCGCTGCCCGCGGATCAGGCCCGCCCGCTGCTCGACGCCTATCACGAAGGGGTGCTGGCGCTGCCCCGCCCGTTCGGGGCATGGGCGGCAGCCGGACTCGACGACCCCGACCCGACGACGCTGCGTGACGTCCTCGGCGCCGGGTGTGTGGGTCTGCAACTTCCCGCGAATGCGATCGCCGACGAGGCCGGGTACGACCGGTGCGGCCCGCTGCTGGCCGAACTCGAACGGCAGGACAAGCCGCTGTTCGTGCACCCGGGCCCGGTCGCCCCGGGCGGGCCTGCGTGGTGGGCCGCGATCGTCGGGTACGTCGGGCAGATGCACGCGGCCTGGTTCGCGTGGCACGAGTACGGCGCGCCCCGGTACCCGCGGCTGCGGGTGGTGTTCGCGATGCTCGCCGGGCTCGCGCCGTTGCACACCGACCGGATCGCCGCGCGTGGCGGGCCGGACGGACACCCGGGGGCCGGCGTGTTCGTGGAGACGTCGTCGTACGGGTCCGGGACCGTCGACGCGGTGGCCGCGCAGCTCGGTGCCGACCGGATCGTGCTCGGCTCGGACCGCCCCTACGCGCCGCCGTTGAGCGTCGGCGCCGGGGACCGGCGGCTGCGGATCGACAATCCTGCGAGGCTGCTGTGGCCGAGATCCCTCACACAAAACCCTTGACAAAGCGAACGATCACAGATGACATGGTCGGCATGCATCCTTCGGCGACCCCGCGACTTCGCGGGCATCATGTGGACCTCGTCCACGTCGCCGGTGGTTCCTGTGGCTGTTGTTGCTGTTGTTGTCACGACTGACCCAGCAACCCTGCCTGCCTTTCGGGTGCGAACGCGCCCGCAGTTCTTCGAGGAACCACGATGCCTACCTCCGTTCTCTCCCGCACGTCCGTCGATCTCGCCGCCGTCGCCCGCTCCATCGCCGACGACCCGGACCGGTGGCTGCCGATCGTCCGGTACGACACGCAGGAACGCTGGTACACGCGGCTCACGTTCACCGACGAGTACGAGGTGTGGTTGCTCAGCTGGCTGCCCGGGCAGCGAACCGGCGTCCACGACCACGGCGGTAGCGCCGGAGTGTTCGCGGTCGCGGACGGCTCGCTGCGCGAGATCGTCGTCGAAAATCCGCGCGACGGCCTGCTCGAGGGGTTGGAGCCGACCCTGTCCACCGCGGAGTACGACGCGGGGCAGGCCCGCGAGTTCGACAGTCATCACGTCCACGAGATCGTCAACGCCGGCGACCGTCCCGCCGTGTCCGTGCACGTCTATGCCCCGGCCCTGAGCAGCATGCACCGCTACCGGATCGAGGACGGGATCCTGCATCTGACGAGTTCCGAACGCGCCGGGGCCGATTGGTGACAAATCCGGCACGAGTCGGGGTGTCGGGTTAGAGTCGGTCGGTCGCCGACTGCATTGGAGATCCCTCGATGAAGAGTCTCGTGCGTACGTTCGCCGCCGTGGCCGCCGCAGCCGTGGTCCTCACCGCGTGTTCCGGCGGGGACACCGACGATCCGCTGGCATCCGGAGACGGGAACGGCAGCGTCGTCGTCGGATCCGCCAACTTCCCCGAGAACGTCCTGCTCGCCGAGATCTACGCGCAGGCCCTCGAGAGCACCGGCGCCGACGTCACGCGCCGGTTCAACATCGGAAGCCGCGAGATCTACTACGACCAGGTCGTTTCCGGCGGTATCACCGTGCTGCCCGAGTACAACGGTGCGCTGCTCGCCCGCGTGAACCCGGACAGCACCGCGACCACCACCGACGACGTGAATGCCGCACTGCGCGAGTCCCTTCCGGACGGCGTGGAGATCCTGGACTCGGCGAGCGCCGAGAACAAGGACGCGGTGGTCGTCACGCGGGAGACGGCGGACCGCTACAACCTGGAGAGCATCGCCGATCTGGCACCGGTCGCCGGCGAACTCGCGATCGGCGCGGCCCCGGAATTCGAGACGCGGCAGCAGGGTCTGGTCGGGCTGAAGGACGTGTACGGCGTCGAGTTCCGGCAGTTCGTCCCCACCGACACCGGCGGGCCGATCACGATCGCCGCGCTCGAGGACGGCACCGTCCAGGCCGCGAACATCTACACCACGGATCCGTCGCTGTCGACGAAACCGTTTGTCGCGCTCGATGATCCGCAGACCCTGTTCGGAGCACAGAACGTCACTCCGCTCGTGCACCGCGCCGACCTGTCCGACGAGGCCGTCGAGACCCTGAACAAGGTGTCCGCGCAGTTGAGCACCGAGGATCTGATCGTCCTGGTCGGGCAGGTCGTGACCGAGGGCGGCGACATCGACGTGGTCGCCGCGGAATGGTTGCAGTCCGCCGGCATCGGGTAGGACACGACGGTGATCACGTTCGACAACGTCGAGAAGCGCTATCCGGACGGCACGGTCGCGGTCGACGGACTGAGCCTGGAGGTGCCGACCGGCACCCTCACGGTCCTCGTCGGACCGTCCGGCTGCGGGAAGACGACGTCGCTGCGCATGATCAACCGGATGGTCGATCCGACCGCCGGGCGGGTGCTGCTCGACGGCAAGGACGTTCGCGAACAGGACCCGCAGACGCTGCGGCGCGGCATCGGATACGTCATCCAGCACGCCGGCCTGTTCCCGCACCGCACCGTCGTCGACAACGTGGCGACGGTGCCGCGGCTGCTCGGGGCGACCCGCAGGCAGGCCCGGGCGACCGCCCTCGAGGTGCTCGAACGGGTCGGGCTCGGAGCCGAGTTCGCGCGGCGCCATCCGGCCCAGCTGTCCGGCGGCCAGCAGCAGCGCGTCGGCGTGGCCCGTGCGCTCGCCGCCGATCCCCCGGTGCTGCTGATGGACGAGCCGTTCTCGGCCGTCGACCCGGTGGTGCGCAAGGAACTTCAGCAGGAACTGTTGCGCCTGCAGTCGGTACTCGCCAAGACGATCGTGCTCGTAACCCACGACATCGACGAGGCGATCACCCTCGGCGACCGGGTCGCGGTGATGCGGCCGGGCGGGACCCTCGCGCACTACGGACCGCCGGAGGATCTGCTGACCGCACCGGCCGACGACTTCGTCGCCGACTTCCTCGGCACGGACCGCGGCGTCCGGCTGCTGTCGTTCTTCCCGTCCGACGACCTGCCGCTGCGCACCGACCCGGTCGTCACCGCCGGAGACGACCGCATCCCCGGCGGCGAACAGTGGCTGCTGGTCGTCGACGACGACCGGCGTCCGGTCGGCTGGCGCGACGCCACCGGTGGACCGGTCCCCGCGGGCCGCGGATTCGTCCCCGGCCGGGATTCGGTGCGGGTCGCGCTGGACGCGGCGGTGCTGTCGCCCTCCGGGCACGCCGTGGCCGTCGATTCGGACGGCCGAGTGCTCGGGGTGATCAGCCAGGAGGAACTGGCCGCGACGATCCGCGCGCACCATGCCGCCCGCTCCGTCGACGTCACCGAACGGACCGACGCGTGAACCTCGGAATACCGTCGTATCTGGGCAGTTTCACGGAACTGCTCGTCGACCACCTGGCGATGGCGCTGGGGGCGTCGCTGCTGGGGCTGGTCGTCGCGCTGCCGCTGGGGTTGCTGTGTGTGCGCCGTCCGCGGTGGTATCCCCCAGTGCTGGCGGGCGCGAGCGTGCTGTATTCGATTCCGTCCCTTGCGTTCTTCGTGCTGCTCATCGCGTTCACCGGGATCAGCCGCACGACCGTGGTGATCCCCCTCGCCGTCTACACGCTCGCCGTGCTGATCCCCAACGTGGTCGACGGTCTGCGGGCGGTGCCCGAGAGCGTGCGCCAGTCGGCCACCGCGATGGGCTACTCGGAGACCCGCCGGCTGCTGACGGTGGATCTGCCGATCGCGTTGCCCACGGTGCTGGCGGGCCTGCGGGTCGCGACGGTCGCGAACATCAGCATGGTCAGCGTCGGCGCGCTCATCGGGATGGGGGCGTTCGGGTCGCTGTTCACGGCCGCGGTCCAGCTCGACCGGCTGGGTCTGGCGATCACCGGCATCGTGGTCACCGTGGTCATGGCGCTCGTCGTGGACGCCGCGCTGCTGGGGGTGCAGTGGCTCGCGACGCCGTGGTTGCGGCGAACACGGACGCAGGGGCGAACACGGACACGGGGGCGGACGCGCAGGAGTGCCCGATGAACACACGGAGCGGTGCGCCATGAACACACGGAGCGGTGCGCCATGAATACACGGAGCGGTGCGCCATGAACACACTGCTGCACTACCTGGGCGAGTACTTCGGCACGTCCGCGAACTGGACCGGACCGGGCGGCATCCCGACCCGGCTGCGCGAGCACTTCGGGTACACGCTGCTCGCGCTGGGTCTCGCGTTCGGGATCGCGTTCCCCCTCGGCCTGTGGACGGGACACACCGGCCGGGGCGGTGCCGTGGTCACGCTGATCGCGAACTCGGCGCGCGCCCTGCCCACCTACGGTCTGCTCGTGCTGCTCGTCGTGCTGTCCGGGATCGGTCTGGTGCCGGTGCTGATCCCGCTGCTCGCGCTCGCGATCCCGCCGATCCTGCTCAACACGTACGAGGGGATCCGCGGTGTCGATCCCGCCCTCACCGACGCCGCGCGCGGGATGGGGATGACGCGACGGCAGGTGCTGTTCGGGGCGCAGCTGCCCGTCGCACTGCCGCTGATCCTGGTGGGAACGCGGACCGCGGCGGTGCAGATCGTCGCGACCGCGACCATCGCCGCGGCCGTCAGCTTCGGCGGGGTGGGCCGCCCGATCGTCGACGGGCTCGCCCGCAACGACTACACGCTCGTCGTGGGTGGGGCGGCGCTGGCCGCGGTGTGCTCGCTCGTGGTACTTGCGATCTTCGCGGGGCTGCGGCGGCTGCTGGTGTCCCCGGGCCTGCGCTGAGCCGGCAAACGTGTCGTACCCCCGGTTCACACTGGTGTTCGAAGAGATGGTTCGACACCTGATGGTTCGACACAGGAGGCGAGCGCCATGAACACCGGGCGCGGGACGTACTTCAGTTGGACATCGCGACGGGTGATGCTTCCGCGGACACTGACGGCGGTGGTCACGGACCCCGCGTCGCAGTCGGGGCTGACGATGGACCGGCGGGTGGTCACGGAGACGGTGCGGGGACGTCTGGTCGCGTACCACGACGCCGAAGAGGATCACGACTACGTGGCCCTGATGGTCGGGGACGTGGAGGGCGGCGAGGACGTGCCGGTCCGCGCGGTCGGCGAGGAACGCCTGCTGCTGGAAGGTGGGCGCAGCGGACTGCCCGCGGAGATCCTCGTCGGCACCGGCGACCTCGACGAGGCCGCCGAGCAGCGCGAACTGGACCGGCAGCTGTGCTGCGACGGGCCGTTGCGGTGCCTGCTGTGTTTTTCCGGCGCGCGGTCGGTCACCGTCGACTGGTGTTCGGTGGCCGCCGCGTGACCCGCCGCGGCGCGGACCACGCGCGAGACGTTCGTCACGATCGGGAGGCGTCGACGTCGGTGGTGCCTACGTCGAACGATGGCCGGGAGGCCCCAACGGCCCGGGACCTCGGACCTGTATCCATGGTCCTGGAACAGGTTGCAGCCGAGCCGTTTCCGAAAGCCGGAGGCCGTCGCCGCATCACGCGTGACGCCTAGAGTCGAATCCCGGTCGTCCCCCCGTACCGATCGGGAGAGGACACGCGACGGAGGTGACGAACGCAGTGGATTCGAGGCAGTGCTCGCTGATCCGGACCAACTTCGAGTCGCTGACCGACAGCCCCGACCGAACACACGCCCTGTCCAACTCGTTCTACTCGATCCTCTTCGCGCGCCATCCCGAGACACGCGAGTTCTTTCCCGCGACGATGGCCGGTCAGCGTGATCGGATCGTGCGCGGCCTGGCACACATCGTCGACGGGCTGGACCGGCCGGAATCGGTCCTGCCGCTCGTCCGGCAGCTCGGGCGCGAGCACCGCAAGCACGGTCTCGACCCCTCCCGATTCGCCTGTCTCACCGAGGCACTCGCACTCGCGGTCGAACAGGCGAACGGCGAGAACTGGACGCGCGATCTCGCCGAATCATGGTGTACTGCACTCGATCTCATCACCACCGCGATGGCGGAGGCGGCCGAGGCCGACGAGGGGCCGGCCGCGTGGGTCGGCACCGTCATCGAGCATCGCCTGGTCACCGACGACATCGCCGTGATCCGATTGCAGCTCGACAAGCCCATGGATTACGCCGCCGGGCAGTACGTCAGTGTCCAGGTGCCGGGGCGGCTGCGTATGTGGCGGTACCTGTCCCCGGCGATACCGGCCGACCGTACGGGGCTGATCGAGTTCCACGTCCGGCGCGTGTCCGGCGGCTGGGTCAGCCCGTCCGTCGTCCGGCACACCCAGGTCGGGGAAACGTGGGTGCTCGGTTCACCCCTGGGCTCCCTCGGCGCTCGCGACGACGGCGACCGCGCGGGCCGCCCCCGCCTGATGATCGCGTCCGGCACCGGTATCGCACCGATCCGCGCGCAACTCATGGCGATGGCGCAACGGACCGACAACCTGCCCACGCACGTTTTCTACTCCGGGCGTTTCCCCTACGACCTCTACGACCTGCCGACGCTCGAGTCCCTGGCCCGGATCTCCCCGTGGCTCACGGTGGTCCCGGTCGTCGAGAACACGGAGACCCCGCTCTGGCACACCGGTTCGTCCGGCCCCGGCGCTGCTGTGCGCGAGGGCGTCGTGGGACAGGTCGTCGCGGAGCACGCCACGTGGACCGACCACGACGTGCAGATCTGCGGATCACCGTCGATGGTGCGGGCCACCACGTTCCGCCTGCGCGCCGCGGGCGTGCCGGTCGCGCGCATCCACCACGACCCGCAGCCCTGACGCCCGCTCAGATGCCGGGGATGAATCCCGGGTAGACGTAGTGTCCGGGACCGCCACCCGGCAGCGTCGACCCGGTGACGGCCGGGAAGTTGAACGGCAACCTCACGAGCTTGTGCGGGTTGCCGTCCCGATCGGCCTGCCAGCAGTCCATCAGCACGCCGTGGAAGGCGGTGCACACGATGCGGGTGCTGGTGCCGAACGGGGAGGTCAGCCGATCCCGGGCGACGAGCGGGTTCCAGAAGTCGGGGTTGTCCGGGGTGAGGAATCCGCTCGTCTCGTACGGACCGATGGCGCTGGGTTCGTCGGGCACCGGCGGCCATTCGTCGGCGGCAGCGATGCCCGCACCACCGACGCCGACGAGGCCGGCGCCCACCACGATCGCGACGAGACGGGCAGCACGTCGAGCAACTCTGCGCATGTTCGTGCCCACTTTTCTCCCCGACCTCGGATTGCGAACTGTCGCATCACCTTAACGGTGACGAGCGAACTCGTGCGATCTATCGGGTGAGTGCGGGCTCCGATTCGGTGGCGAGCCAGGGCAGCTTGCCGGCGAGCAGTGCGTCGACGCTGAACTTGCCGGCACCGACGACCGCGAGCAGCAGCGCACCCGCGCCGAGCGCGAGGACCAGTTCGTATCCGCCGTCGGACACCCACAGGCCGTTGCCGATGTGGGTGATGAACAGCGCGCCGATCATGTTGAGGAACAGGAGGCCGCCGACGATCGGGGTGAGCACGCCGACGATCAGCGCGAGGCCGCCAAGGACCTCGATCCAGGTCGCGAGGAAGGCGGACACCGCGGGCACCGGGGCGCCCATGGCTTCGAATCCGGCCTTGGTGCCTTCGAAGCCCCAGGAGTTGACCTTCTGCAGGCCGTGCGCGAGGAAGATGACGCCCAGCGCGATGCGGGCGAGGAGGATTCCGGTGTTGCGGACAGCGGGATTGTTCATTGCGAACCCTTCGAGACGGACGGACGCCGGCGCTCGCGCAGACACCCTTGATGGTTGATGCTTCAACTAGAAGGTACGGAGCTGAAGTTGACGTGTCAACCAAGTTCACCGGACCGTTCCACTCAGCGGTACGCCGCGCTGTTCCCCAGCCCGTACACCCCTCAGGCTGAGAGACATGTCGCAGAAAATCGATACCGACACCGCCGCGATCGGCGAGGCCGCGGAGCGCCTGCTCACCGCCGCGGCCAGCGGAGTGCCGTGCGCACCCATCCGTGACCTCATCGGAGCGACCGACATCGCGGTCGCCTACGAAGTGCAGAAACACCTCACCGAGGCGAAGCTCGCCGCGGGCGCGACGATCGTCGGCCGCAAGATCGGCCTGACGTCGCCCGCAGTACAGGCACAGCTGGGTGTCGACCGCCCCGACTTCGGTGTGCTGTTCGACGACATGGTCTACGACGAGGACACCGTCATTCCGATCTCGCGGCTGCTGCAGCCGAAGGCCGAGGCCGAGGTCGCGTTCGTGCTCGCCGAGGATCTGGCCGACGGTCCCCTCGACGTCGAGCAGGTCCGCGGCGCGGTCGCCTACGCGGTCGCCGCCCTCGAGATCGTCGACAGCCGCGTCGCCGACTGGGACATCAAGTTCGCCGACACCGTCGCCGACAACGCGTCGAGCGGCGTGTACGTTCTCGGCGGCCGGCAGGTCACGCTCGACGAGTTCGAACCCATCGCCGCCGAGATGACCATGTCGATCAACGGCGAGACCGTGTCCACCGGCAACGGCGCGGCATGCCTCGGCGACCCCCTCAACGCCCTGTCCTGGCTCGCGCGCACCGCACGCGAGTTCGGCGAACCCCTGCGCGCCGGACAGGTCGTCCTCTCCGGTGCTCTCGGCCCGATGGCGCCGCTCACCGGAGGCGACGTCGTCCGCGCCGACATCACCGGCCTCGGCTCGGTGACCGCGACGTTCTCGAAGGAGGAACAGTGACAGACACGACTCCGGCACCCGCCGGCAAGAAGACCAAGGTCGCCATCATCGGCTCGGGCAACATCGGCACCGACCTGATGATCAAGGTGATCCGCCTGAGCAACGTCCTGGAGATGGGCGCGATGGTCGGCATCGACCCCGAATCCGACGGCCTCGCCCGCGCGAAGCGCCTCGGCGTGCCCACCACCCACGAGGGCGTCGACGGCCTCATCGCCATGGACAACTTCGACGAGATCGACATCGTCTTCGACGCCACGAGCGCCAAGGCACACATCGCGAACGCCGAGAAGCTCGCTCCGCTCGGCAAGCTCCTCGTCGACCTGACCCCCGCCGCCATCGGCCCGTTCGTGGTGCCCGCGGTGAACCTCGACGAGCACCTGTCGGCGCACAACATCAACATGGTCACGTGCGGCGGCCAGGCCACCATCCCGATCGTCTCCGCGGTTTCGAGTGTCACCCCGGTCCCGTACGCCGAGATCGTCGCGTCGATCTCGTCGAAGTCGGCCGGCCCGGGCACGCGCGCGAACATCGACGAGTTCACCGAGACCACGTCCCACGCGATCGAGAAGGTCGGCGGCGCCGGACGCGGCAAGGCGATCATCATCCTCAACCCGGCCGAGCCGCCGCTGATCATGCGCGACACCGTGTTCTGCCTCATCGGCGATCCGTCCGAGGAGACGCACGAGCGCATCCGCGCCTCCGTGAAGGACATGGTCGCCGAGGTCGCGACCTACGTCCCGGGCTACCGCCTCAAGCAGGAAGTGCAGATCACCCCGGTTCCCGAGGACCGGCCGGTGCACACCCTCGTCGGCGATGCCGCTGTGACGCACCAGGTTTCGGTGTTCCTGGAGGTCGAGGGCGCGGCCCACTACCTGCCCGCGTACGCAGGCAATCTCGACATCATGACGTCGGCGGCACTGCGCGCCGCCGAGCGCATGGCAATCCGTACCACCTCGGAGGTGTCCGCATGACCAAGATCTTCGTCCAGGACGTCACCCTCCGTGACGGTATGCACGCCATCCGTCACCGCATCTCCCCCGAGGATGTCGGACGGATCGTCGCCGCCCTCGATGCGGCCGGTGTCGACGCCATCGAGGTCGCCCACGGCGACGGTCTCGCCGGCGGTTCGGTGAACTACGGCCCGGGCAGCAACACCGACTGGGAGTGGATCGAGGCCGCGGCAGCGCACATCGAGAACGCGCGCCTGACGACCCTGCTGCTGCCGGGCGTCGGCACGATCGCCGAACTGCGGAAGGCCTACGACCTGGGTGTCCGGTCCGTCCGTATCGCGACGCACTGCACCGAGGCCGACGTCTCCGCCCAGCACATCGCGACCGCGCGTGAACTGGGCATGGACGTCTCCGGCTTCCTCATGATGAGCCACCTCGCCGAGCCGGCGAAGCTCGCGGAGCAGGCCAAGCTCATGGAATCCTATGGCGCACACTGTGTCTACGTCACCGACTCGGGCGGCCGGCTCACCATGAACGGTGTCCGCGACCGCATCCGCGCCTACAAGGACGTTCTCGACGAGGGCACCGAGATCGGCATCCACGCCCACGAGAACCTGTCGCTGTCGGTGGCCAACTCGGTCGTCGCCGTCGAGGAGGGCGTCTACCGCGTGGACGCGTCCCTCGCGGGACACGGTGCGGGAGCAGGCAACTGCCCGATCGAACCGTTCATCGCGGTCGCGAACATCAACGGCTGGGAGCACGGCGCCGACCTGTTCGCGCTGCAGGACGCCGCCGACGACATCGTCCGTCCGCTGCAGGACCGCCCGGTCCGCGTGGACCGCGAGACGCTCACGCTCGGCTACGCCGGTGTGTACTCGAGCTTCCTGCGTCACGCCGAGGCCGCGTCCAAGCAGTACGGCGTGGACGTCCGCACGATTCTGCTCGAGGTCGGCCGCCGCCAGCTCGTCGGCGGTCAGGAGGACATGATCGTCGACATCGCGCTCGACATCGTCGCCGCCGGCAAGGCAGAGACGGTCGGCGCCGCGAGCTGAGCGCTCGATCGCGTCGAAACACGGGTGATCCCCGGCCGGATGTCCGGCCGGGGATCACCCGTTTCTGTCGGGGGTCGGTCAGCGACCGCGCGCGGCGGCCCATCCGTCCATCGCGGCGACGAACTCCCCGGAGACGGGCAGGAGCGCCACCAGATCCGCCGGACCGGGCGGCAGCGGGCCGAGTTCCTCGAGACCGTGGTTCGCGGTGGCGAAGTGCTCGAACTGCAGGTCGGTGTGCGCGAGAGCCGACCGGAGCGGCTCGACCTGCGCGCAGCTGACGTTCGTGTCCTTGTCCGAGCAGGTGAGCAGCACCGGGGTGCCGGTGGCGAGTTGCGCTGCGAGTACGGGCGGATCGAATGCGTCCGCCTCGGCGAGGAACTTGGCGTTGGCCGGGTTGAGGCCGAGCTGAGCCAGGAGCGGGTGCTGGTCGGCGGGGACGGTCCCTGTGGTCCGCAGCGATTCGACGGTGCGGGGGAGGCCGGCGCGGACCGCGTCACCGTCGGCACCGAGCTGTCCGGAGTCGGCGACGGCGGTGATCTGCGCGGTCAGCAGGTCCAGGTAGCGCATCGGCAGGGGCTGCAGCAGAGCGAAACCGTTGCCGATGCCGCGGTCGGCGAGGGCGAGGGCCGTCAGCGCACCTTCGCTGTGCCCGACCACGAGGATCTCGTCGGTGGGGATCCCGGTGCGATCCGCGAGCGCGCGGGCCGCCGCCTCGGCGTGATCGACCTGTTCGGTGAAGCCGTACTCGCCGACGGTTTCGAGAGTGTAGGCCCCGAGACCTGTCTCCCCACTACCGATCTTGTCGAATCGGTAGCTGGTGATGCCATGGGCGGCAAGGACATCCGCGGTGCGGGTCAGCGTGCCGGACGCGGCGCCGGGCTGGTTGCCGTTGCGATCGGTGGGGCCGCTTCCGGGCAGTAGCAGCGCGGCCCCGGCGGTCGCGCCGTCAGGAGTGCGGAGACTGCCGTGGAAGACGGTCCCGTCGGCCTCGAAGGTCAGCGGGCTGTCGATGCCGGCAGCTTCGACAACCGACCCTGTGACCGGCAGTGCCGTCGCCGTTCCGGCGAGGAGTACTCCTCCGCCGAGCACCATCACGGGCACAGCTGCGGCGCCGATCCACCGTCGCGCGTTTCTCATGAGCCGAGCCAAGGGAAGACTCCGTTCGTGTCACTCGTGTCCGGACAGAAACAGTGCCCGGTCGGTCAGGAACGCTCCACGGTACCCAGTCGCTGCGCCCATTGCTCGGCGTCGTCCACGCCGAGGACGAGGGCATCGCGCTTGTGACCTGCGAGTTCGATGCGCACGGCGGGCTGATCCCGCCGGACGGAGACGAGCGTGTTGCGCCCGGGAGCCCGCCAGGTACCGATCTTGCGCATTCCCGGCAGTCCGAGTCCGGGGGCGCGAACTCCCCGGGCCGCGGCGAGACCGTCGGCGTGGACCTCGACGTTGCGGATCGCGCTCAGTGGCACGTCGACGTCGCCGATGAGACCGGCGATCTTCTCGAGGGTCGTGAAGCGCACCTGCAGGGTTCCGTTTGCGATCGTCATTGTTGTCATACCCGGTATTATTCTCATTGTTGAGAACAATGTCAACCGTGAGAAGATCGTCGCCGGAGGGAATACATGAGCACCGCAGAACTGCTGTTGCATCCGATACGGCTGCGGATCGTCCAGGCGCTGCTCGACGGCCGCACCGCGACCACCGCCCAGCTGCGCACCCTTCTCGACGACGTCTCCCCCGCAACCCTGTACCGGCAGATCTCGACACTCGCCGACGCGGGAGTGCTCGAGGTCGTGTCCGAGCGTCGCGTCCGGGGAACGGTCGAACGCACTTTCCGTCTCGTCGTCGAACGCGCGCAGGTGACCCGGGACGAAGCCGAGGCGATGAGCAGCGACGACCACCGGCGCGCATTCCTCGTCTTCGTCGCGCAACTGCTCGCGGACTTCGATGCCTACCTCGACGACCCTCACCGCCGAGGACTGGCCGAGGACGTCGTCGGCTACCGGCAGGTGGCTCTCGACCTGACCGACGACGAGGCGTTGTCCCTTGTCACGGAGATGGCGCAACTGCTGACGCGCTATCAGGAACTCGGTCCCGGGGAAGGGCGTCGCCGTCGACTGTTCAGCCGGATCATCATGCCGGTCGGTGGGCTCGAAGGCGGAGACGCCGATTCGGCAGCGGGAGAATAGATTTCCTGACGACCTTCCCGCTCTTGATGATTGCGGACGAGTTCCCACCGGTCCGGATACGAAATCGGGTGTGGGCCGACGCCGTCACGGGTACCTCTGTGCAATGCCACCGCTCCGAATCGTCGTCACCGGCGCCACCGGCAACGTCGGGACCGCCCTCCTCGCACGCCTGTCGGCGCAGTCGGACGCGTACGAGGTCGTCGCCGTTGCGCGTCGGGTCCCGCCCGCGATCGGGCCGTATCGACACGCGTGCTGGCACGCGATCGACGTCGGCGACCCGGATGCGGAGGAAATGTTGTGCCGAGCCTTCGACGGCGCCGACGCCGTCGTCCACCTCGCGTGGTCATTCCAGCCCTCGCATCGTCCGGACCTCTTGCGGCGCACTGCGGTCGACGGCACCCGCGCGGTCATGGCAGCCGCGGCCAGGGCAAGTGTCGCCCAGGTGGTGCACATGTCGTCCGCTGCCGCCTATGCCCCCGGCGCATACGGCCGGACGGTCGACGAATCATGGCCGGCGACAGGCATTCCCACATCGCAGTACAGCACCGACAAGGTCGAAGCGGAAAAGATCGTCGCCGAAGCCGCACGAAAGACGGGGGCACCCGAGGTCACGGTGCTGAGGCCGGGGCTGATCGGTCAGGCCGCTGCCGGAGCGGCGCTGCGCCGGTACGCGATGCCCGCTTGGATGCCGGCAGTGGCCATGCGCGCACTCCCGGTCCTGCCGCTCGACCCGTCCGTCGCACTCCCCGCCGTGCACGCGGCGGACGTGGCCGCGGCCGTCGAACTCGCCCTCGCCGCGCCCGGCGCCGGAGTGGTGAACCTGTCCGCCGCCGACCCGGTCCGCACGGAGGACGTCGTCGAATCTCTCGGGGTCCGGCCGTGGCGAGTCTCGCGTCGGACCCTGCGCACCCTCGCACAGGTCACCTGGCGGGCACATCTGCAACCGGTGCACGGCGGCTGGATCGATCTCGCATACGACACTCCCCTGCTCGACTGCAGCCGCGCGCAACGCGTGCTCGGCTGGTCCCCGGCCGTCTCCGGCCGGGAGGTGTGGCGGGAGACGATCGCGGGTATGCGCTCGGGTGCGAGCGGAACGGGACCGGTCCTCGGGGCCCGAAGCCCACGAGAGATGGTCGCCGACCTGGTCGCCGGCGGTACGGTCGGCATACGACGGGTGCCGTGACCAGGGCAGAGCAATCGTCGGAAGAGGTGGGACGGTGGCACGAGCAGCGGTGTGGAAGACCCGGGCGGACTGTGACCGGGTGTGGGAGGTGCTCTCCGACGGGTGGACCTTCCCCGGTTGGGTGGTGGGCGCCGCGCGGGTGCGGGCGGTCGACGCCGACTGGCCGGACCCGGGTACACGCATCCACCATTCGGTGGGGTTGTGGCCGGGGCTCCTGCACGACTCGACCGAAGTCGTCCGATCCGTCCCGCGGTCCGAACTGGTCCTGCACGCGCGTGCCTGGCCGTTCGGTGTCGCCGAGATCCTGCTGCGCCTCACCGAACGCGACGGTGGATGCGAGATCGAGATGCGCGAGCACGCGATCACCCCGCCGTGGAAGTGGCTTCCCGACCTCGTCCAGGATTGGTCCGTATACCCGCGTAACCGGGAATGCCTGCGCCGACTGTCGTTGATCGCCGAGCACGCGACCGATCCGACGGCGGGTACGGCAGGTGAGGTGTGAGTGCGATCGCCGAACAGGTCGACGCGGTCGTCGTCGGAGCAGGCCCGAACGGACTGACCGCCGCCGCGCTGCTCGCCGACGCGGGATGGGACGTGCTGATCCTCGAAGCCCAGCCCGAGCCCGGCGGAGCGGTCCGTACCGCCGAACTGCACCCGGGCTACCGCGCCGACCTCTTCAGCGCGTTCTACCCGCTGGCTGCCGTCTCCCCCGTCTTCACCGAACTCGACCTGCCCGCCCACGGACTGGCGTGGTCCAGGGCGCCCGCGGCGTTCGGACATCCGCGTGCGCCGGAAGACGAGGACGCGGTGACGCTACGGCCCACGGCGCAGGAAACGGCGGAGGACCTCGAGCGGCGGTGCGCCGGTGACGGGGACGCGTGGATGCGCCTGTACGAGCAGTGGACGATGGTCCGCGAGCCCTTCCTGCGCACCCTGCTCGGTCCGTTCCCGCCGATCCGGAGCCCACTCACGGCCCTGCGCCGCCTCGGCGCCGGCGAGACGCTCCGCTTCGCCCGAATGCTGGCGTTGCCGGTGCGCCGGATGGCACAGGAGCTATTCGAGGGCGAGAGTGCGGGGCTGCTCTTCCACGGCAATGCCGCGCACGCGGACATTCCCGTCGACGCCGCCGGCAGCGGCCTGATGGGCTATCTGCTCACCATGATCGGCCAGGACGTCGGGTATCCCGTTCCGCGAGGCGGCGCGGGCGAACTGACAACCGCACTCGTACGACGCGCGACGAGCGCCGGAGCCCAATTACGTTGCGCCCGTGAGGTGGAGCGTATCGAACCGACGGGCGATGCGACGATCGTGCACACCACCGGCGGCGAGCGCATCACCGCGCGGCGGGCCGTGCTGGCCGACGTCTCGGCGACCTCGCTGTACGGGAAGCTGCTGCCGCAGGAATCTCTTCCGGACCGCGTACGGCACGACGTGCTGCGGTTCGAATGGGACACCCCCGTGGTGAAGGTGAACTACGCAATGTCCCAACCTATTCCGTGGCGGTCGCCGAGTCTGCGCAGCGCCGGCACCGTGCACATCGGCGCCGACAGCAACGGGCTGGTCCGCTGGGGTGCGGATCTCAGCACGGGCACGGTGCCGCGCTCACCGTTCGTGATCATCGGTCAGATGACCACCGCAGATCCCACCAGATCACCCGTGGGCACCGAAAGCGCTTGGGCGTACAGTCATCTCCCGCGTGGAATGTCGGACGACGAGGCCGGCACCCTACTCGCGCAGCGCATGGACGAGACACTCGAGGAGTACGCCCCCGGCGCGCTCGCCAACGTCGTCCATCGCAGTGTGCAGCTACCCTGCGACCTCGAACTCGCCGACGCCAATCTCGTCGGTGGCGCGGTCAACGGGGGCACGGCACAGCTGCACCAGCAGCTGGTGTTCCGGCCGATCCCCGGTCTGGCCGGGCCCCGCACGACGGTCGACCGGGTCTATCTCGCCGGCGCGGCCGCGCACCCCGGTGGCGGTGTGCACGGCATGTGCGGCGCGCATGCCGCCGCGGCAGCGCTGGCCGACCACGGCATCACGGGACGTCTGCGCGGACGGGTTCGGGGCATGATCGCGCACGCGCTCGCCGACTAGCGGGTTCGAGCGCTCGGGCGACATCACCACCGCAGCAGGGCACCATGGACGGATACGCGTATCCGTCCGCACCCGGGAGCCCCGATGCCACCGAAGCATCCCCCGCAGTCGTCGTACCGCAACGGCGTCGGCAGCGTCGCCCTGGTCACGGGCATCGTCGCGCTCGTGTTCGCGTTCGTGCCGATCGTCGGGGATCTCGTGACGATTCCCACGGGGATCGTGGCGGTGATATGCGGTTGGTTCGGGTTCACCCGCGTCGAGAAGGGGCTGGCGTCGAACCACCGCGAGGCGCTGACCGGTATCGCCCTGGGCACCGCGGCGCTGTTCGTCGTCTTCCTCGTCTTCGTCGCGACGCACAGTCCCGGCGGGTGACCGGCGGATCCGCACGCGCAAGGAATCCGTAAAGACCTCGGTCCCGGGCGTCAAGATTTCGCATGGATCGAGGGTCCGTGCCCTGAACGGTGCCACCGTGTGGTGACGGTGTCGACCGGCGCCGTTTCGTTTCTACGGCAAGGGAATACGAGATGGCGGACACCGCATTCGTGTTGCTGATCCTCGCGGGGTTCGGACTGTGCATGCTGACCTTGCGCGCGCTGCACTCCGGAGGTGAACAGCGATGACGTGGGCCGGGGGTACGAGCGTCGCGCTCGTGGTGATCGCAGTCGGGCTGGTGGCGTACCTGCTGGTCGCCCTGCTCGATCCGGAGAGGTTCTGAGGGTCGAATGAATCCTGCTGTTGCCGCAGGTCTGCAGATCGTTCTGGTCGTTGCGGTCCTCGCGTTGACATACGTACCACTCGGCGACTACATGGCGCGGGTGTACACCAACGACTCGGACACGCGGTGGAAGGATCTGCGGCTCGAGTCGCTGATCTACCGGGTGTGCCGGATCGATCCCCTGGCCGAGCAGACCTGGTTCGGGTACGCCGCGAGTGTGCTCGGCTTCTCGCTGGCCGGCGCGCTGTTCCTGTACGGGCTGCAACGCATCCAGGGTGTGCTCCCCCTCGGCAACGGCCTCGGAGCGGTCAGCCCGGCGGTCGCGTTCAACACCGCGATCTCGTTCGTCTCCAACACCGACTGGCAGTCCTACATCCCGGAGACGACGATGGGCCACCTCACCCAGTCGGCGGGGCTTGCGGTGCAGAACTTCGCGTCCGCCGCGGTCGGCATGGCGGTGGCGGTGGCCCTGATCCGCGGCCTGGTGCGGATCGGCCGGGGTGGAGAACTCGGCAACTTCTGGGTCGATCTCATCCGCGGCACACTGCGCATCCTGCTTCCCCTGGCCTTCCTCATCGCGCTGATCCTGCTCAGCCAGGGCGTGATCCAGTCGTACCACAGCGGCTTCACCGCCACCGGGCTCGACGGGCACGTCTTCACGACGGCGCTGGCTCCGGTCGCGTCGCAGGAGGCGATCAAGGAACTCGGTACCAACGGTGGCGGCATCCTCGCCGCGAACTCCGCGCACCCGTTCGAGAACCCCACCCCGATCAGCAACATCGTCGAGGTCATCGCGATCCTGCTCATCCCGGTCGCGCTCACCCGCACGTTCGGCACCATGATCGGGAACCGCAGGCAGGGCCTGACTGTTCTTGCCGTGATGACCTTCCTCTTCGGCACCGTGCTGGCGGTGACGCTGGCCGCCGAGTCGAGAACCCGGGGCGTCGCGGCGACCGCCGCCGGCGCGATGATGGAAGGCAAGGAGGTCCGGTTCGGGATCCCGGGTTCGGCCCTGTTCGCCGTCGCGACCACGGGCACGAGCACCGGCGCTGTGAACGCCGCACACGACAGCATGTCCCCGCTGGGCGGCGGCGCCGTCCTGCTGAACATGCTGCTCGGCGAGATCGCGCCGGGCGGGGTGGGTACCGGCCTGTACGGGATGCTCGTGCTCGCGATGATCGCGGTGTTCGTCGGCGGTCTCCTCGTCGGACGTACCCCCGAGTTCCTGGGCAAGAAGCTCCGCAGACGGGAGATCACCCTCGCGGCCCTCACCGTGTTGGTGATGCCTGCGCTCGTGTTGATCGGTACCGCGATCACGGTGATCCTGCCGTCGATCACCACATATCTGGGTAGTTCCGGCGATCCGGGAACGCCGGAAGCGATCCACGGCTTCACCGAGATGCTGTATGCGTTCGCGTCGGCATCCAACAACAACGGCAGCGCATTCGGCGGGCTGACCGCCACCGGCAACTGGTTCCAGGCGTCGCTCGGCATCTGCATGCTCCTGGGCCGCTTCCTGCCCATCGTGTTCGTCCTGGCGCTCGCCGGGTCGCTCGCCACCCAACGCCGCACCCCGACCGGTGCGGGAACACTGCCCACCACGGGATTCGCGTTCGCCGGTCTGCTGATCGGCACCACCGTTCTCGTGGCGGCACTGACCTTCTTCCCGGCACTGGCGCTGGGACCGATCGCGGAGGCACTGCAGTGACCCTCGAACTTCGACGCGACCGCGAGGTCACGCCCACCCGTCTCGAGCGGATCCAGGGAGGAGCGTTCGGCACTCGCCAGCTCGTGGGCGCGCTGCCCGACGCGCTCCGCAAACTCGACCCGCGGCACGTGGCGCGGAACCCGGTGATGTTCGTCGTGCTCGTCGGGTCGGTGATCGCCACCGTCGCGGCGATCGTCGAACCCACCCTCTTCGCCTGGTCGATCGCGGTGTGGCTGTGGTTCACGGTGTTGTTCGCCAATCTCGCCGAATCCGTCGCCGAAGGTCGAGGCAAGGCGCAGGCGGCGAGCCTGCGGCAGGCCAAGCAAGACGCTGTCGCCCGCCGAACGACCGAGTCCGGGTTCGAAAATCTGGTTCCGGCAACGGAACTGCGGGTCGGTGATCTCGTGGTCGTCGAGGCCGGGCAGATCGTTCCCGGCGACGGCGACGTGGTCGACGGAGTCGCGACGATCGACGAATCCGCCATCACCGGCGAATCCGCGCCCGTGATCCGCGAATCGGGCGGCGATCGTTGCGCGGTGACCGGCGGCACCACAGTGCTCTCCGACCGGATCATCGTGCGCATCACCGCGCCACCCGGAAAGACGTTCGTGGACAGGATGATCGCACTCGTCGAAGGCGCGGCCCGCCGCAAGACCCCCAACGAGATAGCCTTGAACATCCTGCTCGCCGCGCTCACGATCGTCTTCGTGCTCGCGGTGGTCGCGATCGCGCCCATGAGCGCGTACGCCGGTGCCGAACAGCGTCCGGTGGAACTGATCGCGCTGCTGGTGTGCCTGATCCCCACGACGATCGGCGCTCTGCTGTCGGCGATCGGCATCGCCGGCATGGACCGCCTGGTTCAACGCAATGTGCTGGCGAAGTCCGGGCGGGCCGTCGAAGCCGCAGGTGACATCGACACCCTGCTGCTCGACAAGACCGGCACCATCACGTTCGGGAATCGTCGTGCCACCGCCCTGCATCCGGCCCCGGGCATCGCCGACGACGAACTCGCGGCGTCCGCACGCCTGTCGAGTCTCGCCGACCACACCCCTGAGGGTCGCAGCATCGTCGACCTGTGCGCCGAGCACCATCACCTCGATCCGGTGCCGTCCGACGACGAGCGTGGCGCCGAGTTCGTCGCGTTCACGGCACACACCAGGATGAGCGGCCTCGACACCACCAATCCCGCCGACGGCACACCGATCCGGATCCGCAAGGGTGCCGGCGATGCGGTGGCCCGCTGGATGCACGAGCACGACGCCGAGATTCCCTTCGCCGTAACCGATCTCGTCACCGATATCGCCCAGCGCGGCGGGACTCCCCTCGTGGTCGCTCGCAGTGCGGGCGGTGCCATGACCGTTCTCGGTGTCGTGGAACTCTCCGATGTCGTCAAACCCGGCATGGCAGAACGGTTCGCGCAGCTGCGGGCGATGGGCATCCGTACGGTGATGATCACCGGTGACAACCCGCTGACAGCGAAGGCGATCGCAGGCGAGGCCGGGGTGGACGACTTCCTCGCCGAGGCCACCCCGGAGGACAAGCTGGCGCTGATCCGCTCCGAACAGCAGGGCGGGCGACTGGTCGCGATGACCGGCGACGGCACCAACGACGCGCCCGCGCTCGCGCAGGCCGACGTCGGCGTGGCGATGAACACCGGCACCTCCGCGGCGAAGGAGGCCGGCAACATGGTCGACCTCGATTCCGACCCGACGAAGCTGATCGAGATCGTCGAGATCGGCAAACAACTGCTGATCACTCGCGGTGCACTGACCACGTTCTCGCTCGCGAACGACCTGGCCAAGTACTTCGCGATCCTGCCTGCCCTCTTCAGCGGCATCTATCCGCAACTCGCGAGGCTGAACATCATGGGGCTGGCGACCCCGCAGTCCGCGATCCTGTCGGCGGTGATCTTCAACGCCCTGGTGATCGTGGCGCTGATCCCGTTGTCGCTGAAGGGTGTCCGCTACCGCCCGTCCGGTGCGTCGGCGCTGCTGGGACGCAACCTGCTCGTGTACGGACTCGGCGGTGTCGTCACGCCATTCGTCGGCATCTGGCTGATCGACCTCGTCGTCCGGATCGTTCCTGGAATGGGGTGACACACAATGTATTCGATGCACTTCCTCCGCCAGTTCCGTGCGGGAGCCCTGGTGCTGATCGCGCTCACCATCGCCGTCGGCGGTGTGTATCCGGCGGCGGTGTGGGCGGTGAGCCGGGTCGTCACCCCGAGCGCCGAGGGTTCGGTGCTCTCGGACGCACACGGTTGCGTCGTCGGCAGCCGCTGGATCGGGGTGGACCCCCAGGTCGCGCCGGGGCAGCCCGATCCCTACTTCCATCCGCGCGTGGTGGGGTCCGTCGCCGACGGCGACCCGTTCACACCGGGTGATCCGGCGGCGGCTGTGCCGTCCAACCTGGGGCCGAGCAGCGACGTGCTCGCCGGATTCGTCGATGCGCGCCGGGCGGCGATCGCATCCCGCGAGCAGGTCCCACCGGACCGGGTACCCGCCGATGCCGTCACCGGCTCCGGCTCGGGGATCGATCCGCAGATCTCCCCCGCCTACGCGGAGTTGCAGGTGCCGCGGGTCGCACGCGAAACCGGGCTGAGCGAGTACCGGGTTCGGGAACTGGTTGCCGAGCACACCGAGGGACGGCAGCTCGGTTTCCTCGGCGCTGCGCGAGTGGACGTGCCGGAACTGAATGTGGCACTAGGCTTGACAGCACCCGGTTGCTCGGGCGACGCAGCCGGGCCGACCGGCTCGTGAGGAGACAGATGGGCGCCACCGGCTCGCCGTCCCGGCGCGGAACGCTGCGGATCTACCTCGGTGCCGCCCCCGGCGCCGGAAAGACCTACGCGATGCTCGGAGAAGCCCACCGGCGCATCGCACGCGGCGCCGACGTCGTGGTCGCGATCGTCGACACACACGGGCGCGCACGAACTGCTCAGCAACTGGAAGGACTGGAAATCGTTCCGCCGCAACGGATCGAATACCACGGTACGGTGTTCGAGGAACTGGATCCCGAGGCGGTGCTGGAGCGTCGGCCGGCGGTGGCACTGGTCGACGAACTCGCTCACACCAATGTTCCGGGCAGCCGGCACGAGAAGCGGTGGCAGGACGTCGAGGACCTGCTCGACGCCGGTATCGATGTGCTCACCACCGTCAACATCCAGCACCTGGAGTCGCTCAACGACGTCGTCGAACAGATCACCGGGATCGTGCAACGCGAAACCATCCCGGACGAGGTGGTGCGCCGCGCCGAACAGGTCGAACTCGTCGACATCACTCCACAGGCCCTGCAGCGTCGCCTCGCGCACGGCAACGTCTACGCCCTCGACAAGGTCGACGCCGCGCTGCGCAACTACTTCCGGGAAGGGAACCTGACCGCGCTGCGGGAGATCGCTCTGCTGTGGCTCGCCGACCAGGTCGACGTGGCGCTGGCCAAGTATCGCGGCGAGCATGCGATCACCGCGACGTGGGAGGCCCGCGAACGGGTGGTGGTCGCGGTGACCGGCGGTCCGGAATCGGAAACCCTGGTGCGGCGGGCGAGCCGGATCGCGTCCAAGGCCAGCGCGGAACTGATGGTGGTGCACGTGGTGCGCGGTGACGGGCTCGCCGGAGTGGCCGCGCCGCGAATGGGAGCGGTGCGAAGGCTGGCAACGAGCCTGGGGGCGAGCGTGCACAGCGTGGTCGGCGACGACGTGCCGGGCGCGCTGCTCGACTTCGCACGCGAGGTCAACGCGACACAACTGGTGATCGGCACGTCCCGGCACTCGCGATGGGCGCGCATCGTCGACGAGGGAATCGGTGCGGCGGTGGTGCGCCGATCCGGGAAGATCGACGTGCACATGGTCACCCACGAGCACACCGCCCCCATCGCGCGGGTGGCGTTCACCGGCCGCCGCGGCCGGCGGTTGCAATCCTGGATCGCTGCATTCGCCATCCCCCTGGGCGTCACCGGACTGCTGGCCGGTGTCGACCGGTTCACCGGCATCGCCGGGCAGAACGCCCTGTACTTCATCGTCGTCCTGGCCGTCGCGCTGTTCGGCGGCATCGGCCCGGCGATCGTCGCGGCGCTGTTGTCCGGACTGCTGCTCAACTTCTTCTTCACCGAGCCCCTCTACAGCTTCACCATCGCCGAACCCGACAACTTCGTCACCACCGTCGTGCTGCTCGTCGTCGCCGTGGCGGTTGCCGCGCTCGTCGATGCCGCCGCCGCGCGCACCCGCGAAGCGCGGCTGGCCTCCCAGGAAGCCGAACTGCTCGCGGTGTTCGCCGGCGCGGTCCTCCGCGGCGCCGATGTGCCCCGTCTGCTCGAGAAGGTCCGGGAGACGTACGCGCAGCACGGGGTGAGCCTGATCCGCACGGACAGCGATCCGCCACCGGTACTCGGATCGGCCGGATCGACACCCCCGGCGACGGTCGAGACCGCGGACACCGTCTGCGTGGTGGAGGACAGTCCCTACGCGCTTCTCCTCGGCGGACCTCGGCTGCGCGCGCGGGACCGCCGGATCCTCACGGCGGTGGCCGGGCAGGCCGCTGCCCTGATCCGGCAGCAGGAACTCGCCGCCGAAGCCGCACGGGCGTCGGCGCTGGCGGAGACCGACCGCATGCGGCGGCTGCTGCTCTCCGCCGTCAGCCACGACCTGCGTACCCCGCTCGCCGCGGTCAAGGCCGCCGTGTCGAGCCTGCGGAGCACCGACGTCGAGTTCTCCCCGGAGGACACCGCCGAGCTGCTCGCCACGATCGAGGAATCCACCGATCAGCTCACCCGCCTGGTGACGAACCTGCTCGACTCCTCCCGGCTCGCCGCCGGCGTCGTCTCCCCGATCCTCGCGCCGGTCTACCTCGACGAGGTGGTGCACGGTGCGGTGACGACGCTGACCGGCGGCGGGCCGGACACCGGCGTCCGGGAGCGAATCGACATCGACATCGACGACACCGTCGTCGAGGCCGACGCTGCGCTGCTCGAACGAGTCCTCGCGAATCTGCTCGACAATGCCTTGCGCTACGCCCCCTCCGGACCGGTCCGCGTCGGCGCCGGCCCATCCGGTGACCGGATCACGATCACTGTCGCCGACCATGGACCGGGACTCACCCTCCGCGACGGATCCGGCGACGTCTTCACCCGGTTTCCGCGGGCAGGCGACCAGCACAGCAGGGGCGGGGCGGGTCTCGGGTTGACCGTCGCCCGCGGATTCGTCGAGGCGATGGGCGGTAGCATCACCACCACCGATACTCCCGGCGGCGGGACCACCGTGATCGTCGAACTCGCCGCGCCCGCGAAGGAACACCCGTGACCCGCATTCTCGTCGTCGACGATGAACCCCAGATCCTGCGGGCGTTGCGTATCAACCTCACCGCCCGCGGTTACGAGGTCGTCACCGCCGCCGACGGCGCCGGGGCACTACGCGCGGCCGCGCAACGGCATCCCGATGTCATTGTGCTCGATCTGGGACTGCCGGACCTCGACGGTATCGAGGTACTCGCCGGGTTGAGGGGATGGTGCACCGCGCCGGTGATCGTGCTGTCCGCTCGCACCGACTCGGCCGACAAGGTCGCCGCTCTCGACACCGGCGCCGACGACTACGTGACGAAGCCGTTCGGGATGGAGGAGTTCCTCGCCCGTATCCGCGCCGCGGCACGCCGCGGGGCCGCGGCTCCGGACGCGAACGAACCGACCGTCGAGACAGGGGATTTCACCGTCGATCTTGCAGCCAAGAAGGTGACACGCGACGGTGTACAGGTGCATCTGACGCCTACGGAGTGGGGCATGCTCGAGATGCTCGTGCGCAATCGCGGCAAGCTGGTCGGTCAGCGCGAGTTGCTCACCGAGTTGTGGGGTCCGACCTATCTTGATCAAACACATTACCTCCGTGTGTATCTCGCTCAGCTACGCCACAAACTCGAACCCGATCCCGCGCACCCTCGACACTTGATCACCGAATCGGGACGCGGGTACCGGTTCGAGGCCTAGCGTCGAAGTTCGGACCGGGGCGCATTCCTACGCGAGAGGGGATGCGGGAAAAGGACAATCGCCGCATACCCCACCGGACGGGGTGCGGTAGAACAGGCAGCAACTGCGGCGGCGACCCGATTCCGGATCCAGCGCGGCCCCGAGCCGCGGATCGCAGAACAGCGGGGCGGTGATCGCATCGGCTTCCGCATCGAGAACCTCACCGGTGCCGCGCAGAGCGGATGCGGCATTGCCCCACAACAGTCCCGGGGCGACGATGTCTCTCCACGCGTCGATCAACGGCGCGAGCTGACCGTCGAGGACCTCCAACTCTGCCGGTCCGCCGAAACGCGGTTGCCGGATATGCAGGCGGAAGGATCCGGATTCGTTGCACCACAACAGTTCCTGGTCGCCGAGGCTCACGCAGCGACCTGCGACGACGACCGAGCCGACCGCGACCGACCAGAGCCGTGCCGCATATCCGAAGAACACGGTCGACGCGGCGACACGAGTTTCGGTCACGCCCATCCGTTCGGCGGTGGACGCGACGAGGTCGTCGCGGACGGCAGGGTCACGCAGCGTCGCCGTCGGCTGCCAGGTTCCGTCGGGCACCGGTCCGGTACCCACTGTGAAGTAGGAACCGTGGTCGGCGAGCCTGTCGAGTGTCGTGGTTGCGTCCAGGTCAGGCATGTCCGATCTCCGCGTCGATGTCGGACGCCATTCTGCCGGACGCCCTGAAGGCGGTGGACGCGGCGACCGTGTGTCACACGTCGAAGAGACGGAACTGCGCTTGCTGGGCGCGTGCATCCGTGTCCTCGCGGTATCGCTCGGCCATGGCCTGCGCGAGCGATACGTCGCAACCGAGTTCCTCGGCCACCGCGGTCCAGTCGTGCCCTGCCTGACTGAGCTGCCACGCCAGCTCGTGCAACTGTTCGTCCATCTCCATCTCGCTGCCCCTCGCAGGTCCGGATGTGTGGTGCGCTTCCGGTACGGTAGCCCGCGCGGAACCGTTCCGGGCGGTAACATGCCGACGCAAGCTCACCGAAGTGCGTCCGAGGCTGTGCGCCTGCGGGTTACGATGCTGACACCCATCCACTCTTCCGAGGTGATCGGAGCCGGCATGAGCAAGCTCGAGAACTCACTGTCCGAGGACGAATACGTTCTGGTTCGGGAAACCAAGAAGTCGCAGATGGCGGATCTCGACGAGGACGCCCTGATCGACCTGCACAGCCGGGTTCGCCGGGCTCGCAACAAGTACGTGAAGTTGTACCGCCGGGCCGGAGCCGAGAAGGTGGACAAGAAGAAGTCCCGGGCGACGGGCCGGTCGGCGAACCAGCGCAACGCCGATAAGGCTGAGGTGTTCGAGGACGCGCTGGCCCGGGTGAGCCGACGGCTCGGCGCGGTGGCCCGGCAGTCCGCCGAAGCACTCAAGCAGGAGCGGCTGGCCCTCTCCCGGGTCGACTCCCCGGTCGCCGGCGACGGCGTCGCGGGCCAGGGCAAGGTGAAGTCCTCGGGGAAGATTCGTGTCGATTCGACGCGGGAGTCGTCCGGCCGCAAGAAGTACGAGGCATCGAGCATCGCTGCCGGTGCCCGTCGGCAGGCCAAGAAGGACAAGAAGAAGAGCTGACGGTTCCGGCTACTCGAACGCCGCGGCGAAACCGATGATCACACAGACGATCACGAAGTCGATCGCCAGCAGTGGCCAGAGGAAGCGGAGATAGCGGTCGTACCCGACCTTCGCCATCGCGAGTCCACCGACGACGACGACATTGGTCGGAGCGACCAACAGCATCAGGCCGTGACCCATCTGGAAAGCGGTGATGACCAGATCCCTTCCGACACCGGCGAAATCACCGAGCGGGGCGAGCAGCGGCATCGCCAGCGTCGCATGCCCCGACGAGGACGGGATCAGGAACGCCAGCGGAACGTTCACGACCGTCACGAGAATCGCGAACACGGCCGAGGACGCGCCACTGACCAACTGCTCCATTGCATTCAGGACGGTGTCCAGGGTTTCGGTGTTGTTCAGGATCACCGAGACCCCGCGGGCGAGCATGATGACGATCGCGGGTCCGACCATGTCTCCGGCGCCCTGGGTGATCAGAGAGACGGTCTTCTTCTCCCCCATGCGGGCGACGAGACCGACGAGCAGCGCTGCGAACACGAACAGCATCGCCAGTTCCGGGAACCACCAGTTCAGTTCGAACCAGTAGGGATCCGTTGCGGTTTCGTGGTACTGCTCGTATTCGGCGGGCCCGGGATCCGCGCCGAAGATCGCCGACCACGGGATCACCGCGAAGATCATCAACCCGAACGTGAAGACGGTGATCGCGAGCACCGATTTCTGTACGCCCGAAAGCTTCTCGTCGGGTGGCGGTTCGTTCTCTGCGGCACCGGGATCGATGTCGGTGACGGAGTCTGTTTCGGAGTCGAATCCGACGAGCGAGCGGGACGGATCACGCTGGACGCGGCGCGCGTAGCGCACGACGAACACGACGGCCACGGCGGTGAGCACGACCCACAGCAGCACGCGCAGGACGATGCCGTCACCGATCGACACTCCCGCCTCCCCGGACGCGACACCGATCGAGAACGGATTGACCGTCGAGGCCATCGTTCCGGTCAGGGCACCCACGATGATCGTTGCGGCAGCGACCATCCGGTCGTATCCGAGGGCCAGCATCAACGGCACGATGAGGGCATAGAAGCCGAAGGTCTCGACGGAGAACCCCATCGTGGAACCCAGCAACGAGAACAACGTCATGATGACGGCGATGAGCAGCCATCCCCGATCCCCGAGTCGCGCACCGAGTCCACTCACCGCGACCTCGAGGCTGCGCGTGGCGAAGCTGACCGAGATGAACGCGCCGAGCGCCATGATGAACAGCACCACCCCGACCGAACCGAAGAGCCGGCCGAGGTTGTCGGGATCGACGAATCCGCTTATCGGATCCTGTATTCCGTAGAGCCCGTTGATGGGGGAGAGGATCAGCTCGCGCACCCGCTCGCCGAACGTCAATGGCGAGTCGATCTGCTCGAACGAACCGGGTATCGGTGCGCCGTCTTCGTCCGTCGCGAAGCGGCCGGACGGGATCACCAGGGCGGCCAGCCACACCACGACGGTGACGAGCGCGAGCACCGTGATCGAGCCCGGGAACTCGAACTTCTTCTTCGCGGGTGCGGCGGATTCGGTGTCGGTGCTCATGGCTGCTCCCGGTAGCGGCGGGCGAACTCCTCGAAGAACAAGGCCTTCGCGACGACGGCTTTTTCGAGTTCGTCGATCAGAACGCGTTCGTTGGGACCGTGGATGTTGGCGTAGCCGTCGGTCGCTCCGAAGAGGAGTTTCTCGGCGCGCGGCACGGCTTCGTGCAGGGCCATGACGAGGGGGATAGAACCTCCGCCGGCCAGCAGTCCCGCGGAGGTTCCCCAGGCCTTCTCCAGGGCGCTGATCGACGCGTCGAACGCGGGTCCACCGGTTCCGGCCGCGAAGCCGTTGCCGGTCTCCCCGGCGGTGACCACGAGTCTCTGTCCGAGTGGGCGCAGCGCTTCGAGATGCCGGATCAGTGCGTCCTGCGCCTCCTCCGCGTCCTGCTCGGGGTGCACACGGAGGTTCAACGATGCGCGTGCCGATCCGGCCACCGCGTTGACGGCGCCGTCGACCGAGGGCGCGTCGAATCCGGTGACGGTGATCGCGGGGCCCGACCAGATCCGTTCGCCGAGTCCGCCCGTACCGAGAAGGGGACGGCCCTCGAGTACCTCGGCGAGATCGCGGAACTCCTCGTCCGTGTACGACACGCCCGTCCACTCCTCGCGCCGGAGACCGTCGACCGCGACGTTGCCGTCCTCGTCGTGCAGCGTGGCGAGTGCGTGGATCAGCGCGAGGCGCGCGTCGGGTGCGGCGCCGCCATACAGGCCGCTGTGCTTGTCGGCGGCGAGGGTCTCGATCGCGACGGTCACGGACGCAGATCCGCGCAGTGCCACGGTCAGCGTCGGGGATCCGGGGCGGACGCTGCCGACGTCGGCGATCACCATGGCGTCGGATTCGAACACTTCCGGCGCCTGCACGGGATAGAAGTCGAACGGGCTGCCCACCTCCTCCTGACCTTCGAGGACGATGCGCAGTGTCACCGGCGGCTTGCCGTCGTAGATGCGGAGTGCGCCGATGATTCCGATGATGTTGGCCTTCGAGTCTGCGGTACCGCGACCGTAGATCGCGCCGTCCCGCTCCTCCGGCTCGAACGGCGGGCTCTCCCACAGATCGGTGTCGTCGGCGGGAACGACGTCGTAGTGCGTGTACAGCAGGACCGTCGGTGCGCCTTCCGGGCCGGGGACGGTCGCGACGATCACCGGCGCCGTCTTGCCCTCGATCACCAGGTCGTCGATCTGTTCGACGCCTGCGTCCCGCAACAGCCGAACGACCAGATCGTGCGCCTCGAAGAGCGGTTCCGGTGGATAACCGGCGGCGGAGATCGACGGAATCCGTACCAGCCGGCACAGATCGGAGACCAGTTCGGGCATGAGTCTCGCCGCAGCATCCTCGACGGGCTCGGATATCCGATTGCGTGAATCAGACATGCCTACCTCGATCCGTGTAGGAAATGTGCGACCCACCGGAGTATGGCACCGAACCCGTTGCCGATCCGGCATTTTGGGCGCGGTGGCCACCACCAGCCTCTAGATTCACCCTTTGTGAAATGTCATAGGACCGAACGCAATCGCGGTGCGCTCGAGGTGTGGTGGATCTGTGAACACCCGTGAGCACATTATCGCCGAACGTGCCGAACTCGTGGATCTGCTCCGCTCGCTGACACCGGAACAGTGGGCGACGCCGTCGCTCTGCGAGGGGTGGTCCGTGCGGGACGTCGCCGGCCACCTGTCGATCGACGGTGTGCCGTTCCACCGTTATTTCCTCGCCGGCCTGCGCAATCCGTCCGCCGACCGCCTCAACCGACACTACGTCGAGGCAGCACGCAACGTACCCGTCGATCGCCTCGTCGACGGGTTGGCGACGTCGATCTCCGGAAGCTGGTTTCCCCGTTGGTTCCCGCGGCTGACCCTCGCCGATCATCTTGTGCACCAACAGGACATCCGGCGCCCCCTGGGGATTCCCCGGGCCATCGACGCCGATCGTCTTCGCCTGGTCCTCGACCGTCCGGATCCGTTCGCCCGCCCCTCCCGCTATATCCGCGGGCTGCGTCTCGTCGCCACCGACATTGCGTGGGAGCGGGGCGATGGCCCGATCGTGCGAGCCACCGGCGAAGCACTCGCGTTGGCGATGGTCGGCCGGCCCGCCGTGCTGGACGAACTCGAGGGTCCCGGCCTGGACTTGTTGCGTTCGCGCATAGAACGAGCCTGACCTGCGCCGACAGCGCCTGTGACGATCGCGGGTGCGGGCGGCCGGCACACGGTTTCTATTGTGTCGGCATGACGATTCGCCCCGATCTCCTGGACGTACTCGCACGCCGAGCCCTCACCGAGGACTCGGCGCGGCCCGACGCCGTCGAGAAACTGCACGCTCGCGGCGGGACCACCGCCCGAGAACACATCGCGCGCATCGTCGATCCGGGCAGCTTCGTCGAGTACGGCCGCTTCGTCACCGCGGCGCAGGAAGCGCGCCGCAGCATGGACGAACTGCTCGACCGCACGGTCGCGGACGGCATCGTCGGGGGAGTGGCCACGATCGACGGACGGCCGTGCGCGGTCCTGTCCTACGACTATCTCGTCATGGCGGGAACCCAGGGGATGCGCGGGCACCGCAAGACCGATCGCCTCATCGAGGTCATCGGCCGACTCCGCCTGCCCACCGTGTTCGTCGCCTCCGGCGGTGGCGGGCGCCCCGGCGATACGGATCTGCCGCTGGTGTCGGCTCTGGACGTGACCACGTTCGCCGAGTGGGCGGCGCTGTCGGGTCGGGTACCGCGGATCGCCGTCGTCGACGACAACTGCTTCGCCGGGAACGCCGTCATCGCCGGTTGCGCCGACCTCATAGTCGCAACACCGCGTGCGTCGCTGGGCATGGGCGGTCCGGCGATGATCTCCGGCGGTGGGCTGGGCGACGTCGCCGCCGCCGACATCGGGCCGCTCGACGTGATGATCGAGAACGGGGTCGTCGACGTCGCGGTGGACGACTCCGAGGACGCGGCGGAAATGGCGTGCCACCTGCTCGGCTACTTCCTCGGAAGGTCCGAGACATGGTCCGCAGCAGATCAATCCGTTCTCCGGGATCTCGTCCCCGAGCACGAACGCACGACCTTCGACGTCGCGCCCGTCGTCGAGACCCTGTGCGACGAGGAGTCCGTCACCGTGCTGCGGCCCGGCTTCGCACCCGAGCTGTACACCGCCCTGGGACGGATCGAGGGCCGCACGGTCGGGATCCTCGCGAACGATTCCCGCCACACGGCCGGGGCGATCACCTCCGACGGCAGCGACAAGGCCGCCCGGTTCCTGCAGTTGTGCGACGCATACGGATTCCCGGTGATCTCGCTCGTCGACACCCCGGGCATCATGGTCGGCCCGGACGCGGAACGGACCGGGCTGGTTCGGCACGCGTCACGGCTGCTCGTCGCCGCGGCCCGGATCCAGGTGCCATTCATCGGTGTGATCCTCAGGCGCGCTTACGGACTCGGTGCCCAGGCGATGCTGGCGGGCAGCACCCACTCGCCGTTGATGACGATCGCGTGGCCCGGAGCAACGATGGGCGCGATGGGACTCGAAGGCGCCGTGCGACTGTCGATGCGCGCCGAACTCGAGGCGATCACCGACGACGACGAACGCGAGGAACGGGTCCGGCAACTGACCGAGATGCTGCGAGCCAACTCCACCGGCCTGAACGCGGCCCGGTACTTCGAGATCGACGACGTGATCGACCCTGCCGAAACCCGCTCTCTCATAGCTCATCTGGTGGAGGCTGCGGCCGCCGGCGGGGAGATCTCGGGAAGCGGTGGTGCCGTAGATACCTGGTGAACCCCGGTGTGCCTTTGTGGCGGCCCTGACCGCCACAAAGGCACACCGGGGCGTCAGCCCACTTCGGCCCAATACTGTTCGCGCAGCAGTCTCTTGTGCAGTTTGCCGCTCGGGTCGCGGGGCAGTGAATCGACGAAGTCGACCCTGCGGGGGCACTTGTAGGACGCCAGTTCCGATCGGCAGTAGGCGATGAGTTCCGCCTCGAGGTCCGCCGAGGCGCAGGCAGGTTCCACGAGCTGGACGACCGCCCGGACCGACTCCCCCATCTCGTCGTCGGGCACACCGATGACAGCGACGTCCGCGACGGCGGGATGCCCGGACAGGACGTTCTCCGCCTCCTGTGGGTAGATGTTGACGCCGCCCGAGATGATCATGAACGCCAGCCGGTCGGTCAGGTACAGGTAGCCGTCCTCGTCGAGATAGCCCATGTCGCCGAGGGTTCTCCAGCCCTTGGCGTTCGCGGCCGCGGCCGTCTTGGCCGGGTCGTTGTGGTACTCGAAGGGGCGACCACCCGCGAAGTACACGACGCCGACCTTCCCCCGGGGCACTTCCTCGCCGTCCTCCCCGACGATGTGGCATTCCTGCATCGGACGGCCGACCGAACCGGGATGCGCCAGCCACTCCTGCGGCGTGATGGAGGCGGTGCCGATGTCCTCGGTGCCGGAATAGTATTCGTGGACGATCGGGCCCCACCAGCTCATCATCTCCCGTTTCACCGGGACCGGGCACGGCGCGGCACCGTGGATGACCTCACGCAGACTCGACAGGTCGTAGCGTCGCCGCACCTCCTCCGGCAGACGCAACATACGCACGAACATCGTCGGCACGAACTGGGCGTCGGTCACGCCGTGCCGCTCGATCAACTGCAGGCAGAGCTCGGCATCGAAGGATTCCATGACCACGACGGTGGCGCCGAGTCGCTGCCATGACATCGAGAACACCAGCGGTGAACCGTGATACAGCGGTGCCGGCGACAGGTAGACGGCGTCGTCGAGCGCGCCTCGCATCTCCAGGCCCTTCGCGATGAGCACCGGGGGCGCGGCGGGATCACCGAAGGGCACGGCGACGAGCGGCTTGCGAACACCCTTGGGCCGTCCGGTGGTTCCGGACGAGTACAGCATCTCACGGCCCTCGCGTGCCTGGTCCTCCGGCATCGGTTCACTCGCGGCCAGCACGTCGTCGTACCGTTCGAATCCGTCGACATCACCGGATGCACTGACACGCACGGTGATTCGGGACAGATCGAGACCTGCGACGACATCGGCCATCGCCGCACTCGTCACGAGCGCGACGGCGCCGCAGTCGTCGAGGATGTACTGCACCTCCGCCGACCGCAGATGTTTGTTGATCGCGGTGTAGTACAGACCCGATCGCTGCGCCGCCCACGTCACCTCGAGGTACGCGCGGTTGTTCTCCATGAGAATCGCGATCTGGTCGCCCTCGCCGATCCCCCGGTCTCTCAGTGCCTGCGCCAGGCGCGCGGACCGGTCGTCGAGCTGCGCGTAGGTGACCACCTCACCGCCGGCGCCCATGATGATCGCCGGTTTGTCCGGCGTGCGCCGGGCGTGTTCGGCGGGAGTGGTCAGAAGGGCGGGCAGCGCCACGGAATCCTCACTCTCTCGGGATCTTCGGGTCACCTACGAGGTTCTACGGACTCTCGAGTCCGTAGGCCTCTTCCAGATAGCGCACGATCTCGGTCTGATCGGCGCCGGGTTCGAGGGCTTCGGTCGCGTCGTTCCAGATCCGGCCGAGTTCCTCGCCGAGAGCGATCTTCACGCCCTGTTCGCGCGCGAGATCCAGTGCGATGCCCACGTCCTTGCGCATGAGTTCCGCGGTGAACCCCGACGCGAACGAGCGTGACAGCACGAACTTCTCGTACTTGGTCTCGGTCGTGTTGTTCCGTCCACTGCCGGCGTTGATCACCGCGAGCAGCGTCGCCGGGTCGATGCCGAACTTGGCGCCCACCAGCATGGCTTCGGCGGCGGCGACGAGACCGGACGCCGCCAGCAGGTTGTTGAGGGCCTTGGCGGCATGCCCGGAACCTGCCGGGCCCACGAAGATCACCTCGCGCGCGGTGGCCTCGAGCAGCGGGCGGACCCGCTCGACGGCCTCGGTGTCGCCGCCGACCATCACCGCGAGGTCGGCTTGTTTCGCTCGCGCGACACCACCGCTGACCGGGGCGTCGACGATCGCGATGCCCTTCTCGGCGGCTCGTTCGGACAGGGCCTGGGTGCGGGCCGGCACGCTCGAGCCCATGTCCACGACGATCGACCCGGGACGCAGGTGGCCGAGCAACCCATCGGGCCCCTGGAGCACCGCGTCGACGATGTCACTGGTGGGCAGGCTGAGCACCACCACGTCGCAGTCCGCGAGGTCGGCGAGGCCTCCGGCCCGCACGGACGTCGGATTCTCGGCGGCGAACCGGTCCAGCGCGCCCGGGTTCGCGTCGAACACCCGCAGTCCCGGCACCGCGTTCGAGAAGTTCTGCGCGATGGGCGAACCCATCGCGCCGAGTCCGACGAATCCGGCCCGGGTAGGCGCAGCGGCGGCGCTCATGCGTCGCCCTCCCCACCGAGGGTTCCGAGTTCGGCGGTCAGCGTGTCCTGGACGACGCGCATCGCCGCGACACCGGCGGGGCATCCGACGTATGCGGTCGCGTGGACGACGGCTTCGGTGATCTCCTCGCGGGTCAGCCCGTTTCCGAGCCCGGCCCGCACGTGTACCGCGAGTTCGGTGTGTTGGCTCAGCGCGATGAGGATGCCGAGGTTGAGCAGGGACCGGCTGCGGCGGTCGAGACCCGGTCGTGTCCACACCGATCCCCACACAGATTCGGTGACATAGTGCTGCAACGCTTCACCGTCGGTGCCGATCCCGCGTTCGAGTGCCGCGTCGACATAGGCGTCGCCGAGCACTTCCCTGCGGACGGCCAGTCCCGCATCGAAGAGCGCCGTGTGCGCGTCCTCGACCGTCGATGCCGTGAGTTCGTCTGCCATTTCGGATGTTCCCTTCACGCCGACGATCCGGCGGAATCGAGCTTGATGGTCACGCATTTGACCTGGCTGTAGTGGTGCAGCGCCTCGACGCCCTTCTCCCGGCCGTATCCGCTGTGCTTCCAGCCGCCGAACGGGGTCTGCACCGATCCGGTGGACCACGTGTTCACGAATACCTGCCCGGCACACAACTGCTCGCTGACGGTGACGGCGCGACTCACGTCGCGGGTCCACAGTCCCGCGACGAGTCCGTACTCCGAGTCGTTCGCGATCGCGATCGCCTCGTCGTCGGTGTCGAACGGGATGGCGACGAGGACCGGGCCGAAGATCTCCTCGCGGGCGATGCGCGCCTGGTTGGTGACCCCGGTGTAAACGGTGGGTTCGACGTAGAAGCCGCCGGTCTCGGCGGCGAGTGCCGCGACCGCACCGCCCGTGACCGCCCGGGCGCCTTCCGATTCGGCGATCTTGAAATATTCCTGGACGCGCTCGAACTGGGCGCGCGTGATGAGCGGTCCCATGTCCTCGCCGATCCTGATCGCGGAGGCGCGTTCGGCGACCGCGTCGAGGACCCGGTCGAAGACCGACCGGTGCACGAGCAGCCGGGTACCCGACGAACACACCTGCCCGGCGTTCGACGTGAACGCCTGCACCGCACCGGCGACCGCGGCGTCGAGATCCGCATCCACGAACACGATGTTCGCGGACTTGCCGCCCAGTTCGAGGGTGAGCGGGATGATCCGGTCCGCGGCGATCGCACCGATGGCCCGTCCGGTGCGGACCGATCCGGTGAACGCGACCTTCGCGACCGAGGGGTGTTCGACGAGCGCGGCACCCGCGACGTCGCCGGTGCCGAGCACGACGTTGAACACCCCGTCCGGGAACCCGGCCTCGGTCGCGAGTTGCGCGAGCCGCACCGACGACGAGGACGTGAACTCGGACGGCTTGACGACCACGGTGTTCCCGGCGGCGAGCGCGGGTGCGACCGCCCGGCACGCCTGGTTGAGCGGCAGGTTCCACGGGGTGACGATCCCGACGACCCCGAACGGTTCGCGCCGCGTGTAGACGTGCTGGTCGGGTTCGACGTCGAGGATCTCCCCGGCCGGTCCACCGGTGAGCCCGCCGTAGAACTCGAAGTACTGCGCCGAGTTCTCCACCTCGGCGAGCGCGACCTTCTCGGGTTTACCGGTCTCACCGATCTCGAGGGCCGCCAACGTCTTCGCATCCGCACGCATCGCCCGCGCCAGTTCGGCGAACAATCTGCCCCGGGCGAGTGCACCGGTGCGGCGCCATCCGGGCGCGGCGCCTTCGGCGGCGCTGACGGCCGCGTCGACGTCGGCGCCGGTGCCGCGGGCGATGCGGTGCGTGACGCGCCCGGTCGTCGGGTCGGTGACCGGCAGGGTGTCACCGGTCGACGCCGCGGCCGGTGCCCCGGCGATCCAGTGGTCGAGTGTGTCCATCGAGCTCACAGCCCTTCGTGACGTCAGGTTCGGAGCCGCGCGGGTCCCGGGGTTGCCGGGGTGTCGCGCGGGGCGACCGGCGGGGGCAGAGTGCGCCTCTCGTACAGGCCGTCCAGGAAGTCGTGGGGGTAGCCTAGACGGATCCGGGTGGCGTCGTCGAGACGGGTGAGATGGTCGTCCTCGAGATCGACGGCGAGCGCTCCGATGTTGTCCCGCAACTGTTCCACGGTGCGTGCCCCGATCGACGGGAGCAGTCCGCGGCTGCGCACCCAGGCGATTGCGACGCGTGCCGGGGTGGTGCCCAGTTCCGCGGCGATCTCCCGTGCCGTGTCGCGGGCGCGGCGCACGACCGGCGCGAGCTTCTCCTCCCGTTCGGGAGTGAGTTCCCGGGCGAGCAGTCCCCGCGCGAGAGGGCTCCACGCGCACATCGCGAGGTCGTGGGACTGCGCCATGGGGAGCAGTTCCCGTTCGGCTGTCCTTGTGACGAGGGAGTATTCGACCTGCAGGGCGCAGAACGAGGTCCACCCGCGCAGCTCCGCGATCGCTGCGGACCGCGCGACCACCCATGCCGGCGTGTTGGTCACCCCGATCGCGAGAACCTTGCCGGAACGCACCAGATCATCGAGCGCGCGCAGTGTCTCGTCGACGGGGGTGAACCGGTCCCACGCGTGCACCCACAGCAGGTCGATGTAGTCGGTGCCGAGTCGCCGCAGGCTGGACTCGACGCTGCGGCGCAGGCTCTTCCGATGGTTGCCACCGGAGTTCGGGTCGTCCGGGTCCGTGCACAGCGTGTATTTCGTACTCAGGACGACGGAGTCGCGCTCCCCGGCGACGAGCCGGCCGAGAATCTCCTCGCTCGCTCCGTCCGTGTAGTTGTTCGCGGTGTCGACGAAGTTCCCGCCGGCCTCCCGGTATTCCCGGTAGACCGCGCGGGAGGTCTCCTCGTCGGCACCGAAACCCCAGTCGGTTCCGAAGGTCATCGCGCCCAGGCAGAATTCGCTCACGCGGATTCCGGATCGGCCCAGGACCCGCAACGCCATAGGCTTGGGTTCAAGCATCGTCGTCCACCACCCAGTTCACGAAGCGGTGCAGCGGGTACATGCCGTCGTGGGGGCTGCCCATGCTGCCGGTGAGGGCGCTGCCGAGGCGGACGATACGCTGGACGCCGGCTGTGGCGAGCAGGTCGCGCACCTCGGTCTTGCGGTGGGCAGGGTAGACGCCGACCGTCTGGGTGGCGACCGTCGCGTACGACGCGGCGTCGCGCATGTCCTGGACCGGAATGACGTTGACGGTCTTGTTCGTCGGGTGGAAGTCCACCATTTCCGGCGAGCGGACCACGAGTCCGCTGCCGTCGAACGTGCCCCACACGCGGTAGTCCGGTTCGAGGAAGCGCATTCCCTCGACCGCGTCCCGGATCTCCGCGTTGGGTTTCGGACCGACGGCTTCCGCGAAATCGCGGTCCACGCCGAGTCGCTCGTGCAGCAGGGCGCAGAAGCGGTCGGTCTGTTCGACGTCGCCCTCGACGCAGATGTGCCGGGCCGCGAGGCACGCGTCCTGGTTGAAGATCGTGGCGTCGCGGGCCGCCAGTTCGGCGACCTCGCGCAGCGTCTCGTCGGATTCGAAGGCCTCACGGCCGACGATCGACATCGACACTTTGGGGTCGAACGAGATCAGCTGGAATCCCGGTCCCGCGTACTTGGCGGCGTTCTCGATCGCGGAACCGCCACCCCACGCGACGAGTTTGTCGAAGTACTGGGAGCGGTAGAGGACGTTCTCGACCTTCTCGTCGCCGCCGCGCCAGTACACCGCCGACATCGACCGCAGCACCGGATGGCCGGGCGCGATGTCGGCCATGGTGCGGAGCACGGCGACGGTGGTGAACGGGTCGGCCGAGGGCATCTTGAACAGGTTGACGCCCTTGGTCAGTGCGGCATCGGCGATGGTGGTCATCGCGGCGCTCGGCGAGTTGCCGGCCATCATGTGGACCAGTCGCGGTGGGAACGCCCGCACCCGGCTGACGTTGCCGTTCGGGTCGGTGCGTTCGGACCAGCCGTCGAGGACGTCGAGGCTGCCGAAGGTGCGCTCGAGCCGGTATTCGAGTGCCTGCCTCGTCAGGAACTGACCCGGACGCGCGAAGGTGTTCTCGATGATGCGCCGCGGAAGCGCACTGACCTGCACGGTCATCTCGAGTGATTCCTGCAGGTATTCGTTCTTGTCGAGGGTCAGGTACTGCGCGGTTTCGACGAGGAAGTCGATGATCTCCGAAATCGGGACGTCGAACGCGGGGCCGATCTCCGATCGCGGGGCGAACAGGCCGTTGTATTCGAGTTTCGGTGTCACGAACGGAACACCGAAGTCGCGGGAGAGGTATTCGCTGTCCTCGCCCCAGACGAGTTCGCCCCGGACGAAGTGGGGCACCCGGATCTTGGACGTGGCAGGCGCGGAAGTGGTTGCGGTCATGGTCGTCTCATTCCTCGATGAACCCGCGGACGTAGGCGTCCATGGTGCCGGCGCACGTGATCTTGTCGTCGTCGCCGAGGTCCGTGAAGCGGGCGATGTCGGGCAGGACGGTCGGGCCGCTGCGTCCGCACGGGCAGTCGCGGAGGTCGACGGTGATGCGGTCACCGGAGATCGTTCCGCCCCAGCGTCCGTCGACCGTCGTGTCGAAGAATGCGGCGCGACCGGTGAGGGTGTCGCCCTCCGGTTCGGCGAGCTTAGTGCCGTCCTTGTCGAGCACGAACAGAACGATCTCGTCGGGTACGTGGTAGCGCCCGCCGAGGCACCGCGGCATGCGGAGGTTGAGTTCCTGCATCGAGTAGTAGTGGAAGAAGCGTTCCGGGGCGATGTTCAGCATCCGGAAGATCTGTTCCTGGTAGTCGTCGGGCAGGGTGTTGCCCTTGAGGCCGCCGCCGACGGTCAGTGCGTTCGCCCCGGTGATGTCGCCGTCCCGGGCGCCCTTCTCCCGCAGGATCTCGACGAGCCGGAACAGCTGGGTGAACTGGGAGTTGAAGAAGACTCGCTCGTCGGGACGGGCCAGGATGTGGTCGGCCCAGTGGTGCAACCGGCGTTCCTGTTCCGCTGCGCGCGCCTGGGCCTCGGCTTCGAACGCGGCGATCTCGTCGGGTGCGGCGGTGCCGTCCGCCATGGCCCGGCGCATCGCCTGTAGCCGTGCCATGTAGCGGTGATGGCCGGTCGGCGGGGTGCCCTCGAACAGCGGGATGCCGTCGGGCCGGCGGTATTTGTCGAGGATCATGTCGCGCATCGCGACGTGCGCGCTCTGACCGGTGTCGGGGCCGACGGGGATGACGTGCCAGGTCCGCTCCGGCGGCAGTCCCATCTCGGTCAGGCCGTCGATCATGTTCTGCATGTTGGCTTCACGGTCACGCCGGGACTTGTTGAGGAACGATCCTTTTCCGCTGGTGCCGCTCGAGCTGGACACGAGGTGGCCGGCGGCTTCGAGTGCCTCGATCCAGCCGTCCACGTCCGTGACGCCCGAGACGTCGACGTCGGTGACCCGGTGGGCCGACACGGAGTCGAGCCACCGATTCATGGTGGCCCACTGTCTTTTCGCGATCAGGGATTCCGGGTAGCTCTTGTACGTCGTGTGGGGGAAGAGCAGCGGGACCATGTCCTCACGGGAGGTGATCTGCGTGATGCCCTCCGCCTCGGCGCGCTGCGCCAGCAACGGGACCTGCTGCTTGCGCTGCTGGAAATGGGAATCGAGCGTGGCGATGACGTCCCGCTGCATGGTCGTCTCGGACATGTGGGCCTCCGGCCGTTGGGGGATTCGCTGCGGTAACTTTACCCGCCGGTCAAGTTAAATGTCCATAGCGGAATCGCCTGGCACACTTCGTTTCATGACATCGCAGAAGCCCGACGGTTCCGCCGCACCACGACGCGGCGGGCGCCCCACCCGAGAGCAGGCATCCCAACTCGACCAGGCCGTCCGCGAAGCGGCGCTGAAGCTGTTCCTCGAACACGGCTACGAGGGCACGTCCATGAACGCCATCGCCGCCGAGGCCGGCACCACCAAGCCGACGCTGTACGCCCGGTTCCCTACCAAGGAGGACGTCTTCCGGTCCGTACTCGGATGGGCGATCCAGCGGCCGAACTGGCCCGTCCCCGAACCGGAAGACCCGGACCTGGACGACCTTCCGGGCGCGCTGACCGCGATCGCCCAGGCTGCGCTGCGCCGCGCGCTCGATCCCTCGATGATCAAGCTCGAGCAGATCGCCATCGCGCACGCGTCGCGCTATCCCGACCTCGCCCGGCGCACGTACGGCACGGGATTCTGGCCGCGCCGGCAACTCGTCGCCGACCTGCTGCGACGGCACGCCGCGACCGGCGCGATCCAGGCCGACGATCCGGACGTGCTCGCCGAGCACTTCCTCGGCATGGCGACCGGTGCGCCCTCCCGGCTCGCCTCGTTCGGCATTCTCCGCAGCGAGGAGGAACAGGAACGGCACACGGCGATGGCCGTGGAGATCTTCCTTCGCAGCCTGCGACCGGACGCGCCCTCCGACCCCGCGTAGTTCAGCGTCCCGACGCCGCGGTCCGGAGGCAGAACGCGGTGATCCGCTCGATGTCACCGGGAGCCGGCACAATCCGTCGCCAGAGGTGATCGACGAGCATGCCGATCGTCGCGTGTGCGGCCAGGTTCGCATCGAACTGCGGGTCCACACTGCCCAATTCGGCGAAGGGCGCGTGCAGCAGGCCGGCGAGCGGGCCGCTGGGCGAAGGCGGACCGGACTCGCTGTACTCCCCCAGGCCGGCCGTGTTCCACAGCACCGCCCGGGTGGCCGCGCCGACGTCGTCGGCGCCCTGCGACATCACGCCCTCGACCCAGCGCCGGACCTGTCCCTCGGGCGTGGTTTCCTTGCTCATCTGATGGGCGACGTAGTCGCGCAGGCGCGCGGTGCCGTCCTCGAGGATCGCGGCGACGAGTGCGTCCTTCGACCGGAAGTGCCGGTAGAAGGCATCGTTCGACAGGCCGGATTCGGCGACGATGTCCGCGACCCGCGCGCGCGAGGCGGTGCCGGACTTCTTCATCACCACCACGGCCGCGTCGAGGAGACTGCGAACCTCGTTGGCGTAGTTGTCCCCTCGTTTCGCGAGCGTGCGCTGCGCGATCCGGTGGGCAAGGTCGTCGGCCGGTTCCGTCATGGTCATCCCTGTTCTAGGTGCTCATCGCGGCGCACACGCCTCCGTCGACGAGAAGATCTGTGCCGCTCAGGAAGCCCGCGTCATCCGAGAGCGCGAACGCTACCACGGCCGCGACCTCGTCCGCACGACCCGTCCTGCCCAGCGGGGTCTGCTGCACGAATCCGCCCATCCGGGGGTTGTGCTCCGCTTCCTGCCGCCCCTGCGGGGTGTCGATGATGCCCGGCGAGACCGAGCAGATCCGGGCCCCGCGCGGACCGAGCCGCACCGCCTCGCGGCGCACGAACCGCTGCACGCCGAGCTTGGCCAGCGCGTATGCGGCGCCGCTGTGCTCGACGGTCGGACCCGCCGCGTCGCGGATCCGGTCCAGGAACCGGGCGCCGAGCGGATCGTCGAGCACCTCGGCGACCTCGGGTGTCAGTCCCGATTGCGCCATCGACCCCGCCATCGACGCGAAGCACACGGTCGCGGTCCCGGCCGTGGCGAGCGGACGCAACGTTTCGGCCAGCATCGCGGTCGCGACGAGATCGACGGTGAAGATCTGCCGCCAGTCCGCCATCGTCGGCGAGATCCCCGCCGCGTGCGCCACCGCGCGCAGCGTGCCGAGTTCGGACACCCGATCGGCGAGGCGGGCGAGCGCATCGCCGTCGGTGATGTCGAGGACGATCGGCTCCACCGCACCCGCGGGGGCCAGTGCTTCGGCGGCGGTGGCAACGGTCGCGGCATCCCGGTCGGCGAGCAGCAGGACATCGACCGTCCCGGAAAGCCGTTGCGCGCAGGCGTACCCCATTCCCCGGCCCGCGCCGGTCACGACGCCCACCGTGGTCATGCGCCGGCCCCCCAGCATCGCTGCAGACCCTGCTCCGCGACGCGGGTGACGAGTTCGATCCGCAGTCCGGTCGTTCCGCGGAGGAACGCGAAGAACAGGCCTCCGTCGGACCCGGCGCGGGTGGCCTCGGTGACGAATCCCCGCGCGACCAGCGCCGCGGCGTCGGCCGCGACGTCGTCGGACCAGTATCCGGCGTGATGGATTCCGCCGCCGGCCTCCCACAACGTTCCCGGGACGCTGCGCACGACCTCGAGGCGGGGTTCGGTGATCGAGTAGGCGCACCGCAGCTCGACCGTGCGGTCGCCGGCGGGAAGCGTCACGGGCACCGCGCCGCCGACCTCCGGTCCCCACTCGTATCCGAGGAGCGCCGTGAACTCCTCGCGGGTCGCCTCCGGGTCGTCCGCCACGATGCCCAGGTGGAACAGGTCTTCGGCCTTCATCGCTCGCCTTTCCGCACACCGTCTGTGCAGTGCTGTTTCCCGTCTCAGAATTGCATTCTTGATTGCAAGAGTCATATTCTCACTCGTGGAGAGGAGACGCAATGGCATGGGATTTCGAAACCGACCCCGAGTACCAGGCGAAACTCGACTGGGCCGACGCGTTCGTGCGTGAAGAGGTCGAACCCCTCGATCTGGTGTGGGAACACGAACAGTTCGTTCCGCTCGACGGCGCCCGGCGCAAGGCGATCGATCCGCTGAAACAGGAGGTCCGGAAACAGGGTCTGTGGGCGACGCACCTCGGGCCGGAACTCGGCGGTCAGGGCTACGGCCAGCTGAAGCTCGCGCTGCTCAACGAGATCCTCGGCCGATCGAGCTGGGCGCCGATCGTGTTCGGCTGCCAGGCACCGGACACCGGCAACGCCGAGATCATCGCTCACTACGGCACTCCCGAGCAGAAGGAGCGCTACCTGCAGCCGCTGCTCGACGGCGAGGTGTTCTCCTCGTACTCGATGACCGAACCGCAGGGCGGGGCCGACCCGGCACAGTTCCGGACCCGGGCCGTCAAGGATGGCGACCACTGGGTGATCAACGGCTGGAAGTACTTCTCCTCCAACGCCCGGACCGCCGAGTTCCTCATCGTGATGGTCGTGACGGATCCCGACGTCCCGGTGCACAAGGGAACGTCGATGTTCCTCGTCCCCACGGACACCCCGGGTGTCGAGATCGTCCGCAACGTCGGGCTGTACGGCGAACCGATGAACGAGGGCACCCACGCACTGATCCACTACAACAACGTGCGGGTCCCCGCCGACGCGATGCTCGGCGAGGAGGGCGGGGCATTCGCGGCCGCCCAGGTACGCCTCGGCGGCGGTCGCATCCACCACGCCATGCGCACGATCGGCCTGGCGCAGAAGGCGATCGACATGATGTGCGAACGCGCCCTCAGCCGCGAGACGGCCGGCAGCCGGCTCGCCGACAAGCAGACCGTGCAGGGTTACATCGCCGATTCCTACGCGCAGCTCACCCAGTTCCGGCTGTTCGTGCTCAACACCGCGTGGAAGATCGACAAGTACAACGACTACAAGAAGGTGCGCAAGGACATCGCGACCGCGAAGATCGTGATGCCGACCGTGCTGCACGACATCGCTTGGCGCGCAATGCAGGTGCACGGTGCCCTCGGCGTCACCAACGAGATGCCGTTCTTCCGGATGATCCACGGCGCCGCGGTGATGGGTCTGGCCGACGGACCGACCGAGGTGCACAAGACGACCGTCGCCAAGCAGGTTCTGCGCGACTACAAGCCGATCGACGACATGTGGCCGTCGGAGTGGATCCCGAAGAAGCAAGAAGCCGCCCGGGCGAAATTCGCCGACTACCTCGAACTCGAAGTGGGGAACCTGTGATCGACACCGAACGCCTCGCCGCCTGGATGGACGAGCAGGGCCTGCCCGGCAAGGGAGCCCCGCTCGAGGCCGAGTACCTGTCCGGCGGAACCCAGAACGAGATCTACAAGCTCACGCGTGACGACTTCACGTGCGTCATCCGGATCCCTCCGGCCGGCGCGCCCGCCGACCGCGACAGCGGAATCATGCGCGAGTGGCGCATCATCCAGGCGCTGGACGGCACCGACGTCCCGCACACGAAAGCCGTGGCCGCGTGTGAGGACACGTCGGTGCTCGGCCGTTCGTTCTACCTCATGGGATTCGTCGACGGCTGGTCCCCGATGGACCACCGCGGCACCTGGCCCGCACCGTTCGACACCGACGTCGAGGCGCGAAAAGGACTGGCCTACCAGCTCGCCGAGGGCATCGCCCTGCTCTCGAAGGTCGACTGGAAAGCGCAGGGACTGCAGGATCTCGGCCGGCCCGAAGGCTTCCACGATCGGCAGGTCGACCGCTGGACCCGGTTCTTCGAACGGATCAAGGCGCGCGAGATCGAGGGCATGGATGTCGCCACCAAGTGGCTGCAGACCCACCGTCCGCTCGACTACGTCCCGGGTCTGATGCATGGTGACTACCAGTTCGCGAACGTGATGTACCGCAACGGTGCTCCCGCGAAGCTCGCGGCGCTCGTCGACTGGGAGATGGGCACCGTCGGTGATCCCAAGCTCGACCTCGGCTGGATGCTCATGAACTGGCCCGAGGACACGAACGCCATCGAGGACAGCGCGGTCAGCTACGTCGATCTGACCGGGATGCCGAACCGTTCGCAGATGCTCGCGCACTACGCCGACGTCTCCGGCCGTCAGGTCGACGACCTCGACTACTACCTGGTGCTGGCGAAGTGGAAGCTCGCCATCGTCCTCGAACAGGGCTTCCAGCGGGCGGGCGACGACGTCAAACTGCAGTCGTACGGTCCGGTCATCGTCAACCTCATGAAGTCGGCGGCGGAACTCGCCGAGTCGACGGACTACAAGGGATGACCGGCGGATACGACGGGCTCGTCACGGAGAGGCGCGGGCCGGTCCTGATCCTGCGCCTCGACCGTCCCGAGGCCCGCAACGCCCTGACCGGTCCGATGATGCGCGGCCTCGGCGCCGCCGCTCGCAAGGCCCAGAACGATCCGGAGATCCGGGCGATCGTCCTCACCGGCTCCGGCGACCGCGCGTTCTGCTCCGGTATGGATCTTCGTGTGTTCGCCGAAGGAAGGTCGGTGGGGTTCGACAACCCGGACGACGCCGACGCCTACCGTCGGCTGTCCGCCGGGGAACTCGCCGTCCCGGTGGTGGGCGCCGCCAACGGCACCGCCGTCGGGGGTGGGCTCGAACTGCTCCTCGGGTGTGACATCATCGTCGCGTCCACCGAGGCGAAGTTCGGTCTCCCCGAGGTGAAGCGGGGCCTGTTCCCGGGCGGTGGAGGCACGACGATCGGGACACGTATCCCCGTCGGCGCCGCACTCGAGATGACGTTGACGGGGGATCCGATCACCGCGACCCGAGGCTACGAACTCGGACTCGTCAATGCGGTGGTCGCCCAGGAGAAGGTGCTGGACACCGCGCTCGGATACGCGGAGCGGATCGCGGCGAACGCGCCGCTCGGGCTCGCCGCGTGCAAGGAGTTGGTCCGGCTGTCCGTGTCCGACTCCGCGCTCGCCGCGTCCCGACTGAAGGAATGGCAGAGCACCGTCTTCTCCAGTGCGGACGCCAAAGAGGGCGCGGCGGCGTTCGTCGAGAAGCGTGCCCCCGTATGGCAGGGCAGGTGATCCGCATGCGTGCAGCGATCTGCCCCGAATACGGATCCATCGACGTCGTTCGCGTCGGCACCCTCGATCCGCCCGCACTCGAGCCGGGCAAGGTCCGGGTGCGCGTCGCCGCGGCCGCGGTGAACTTCCCGGATGTCCTGCTCGTCGCCGACAAGTATCAGATCAGCGTTCCGCCGCCGTTCGTTCCCGGTAGCGAATTCGCCGGTGTCGTAGAGGAATTGGGCGACGGTGTCGACAGCTTCACGGTCGGTGACCGGGTCGTCGGCACCGGCATCGTCGGGGCGTTCGCGGAACAGGTCGTCGCCCCGGCACGGAACTTGACACCGATCCCGGACGGCGTCGACGCCCACGTCGCCGCCGCGTTCGGTGTCGCGCATCGGACCGCCTATCACAGTCTGCGGTCGGTGGCCGGGGTCCGCCCCGGCGACGAGGTGATCGTGCTCGGCGCCGGCGGTGGGGTGGGGCTCGCGGCGGTCCAGCTCGCCGTGGCCATGGGAGCGACCGTCACCGCGGTCGCGTCCACCCCCGACAAGCTGGAGGTCGCTGCGTCCTACGGGGCACGTCACCTCGTCGACCACCGCACCGTGGATGTGAGGGCGGCGCTGCGGGAGGCGCTGCCCGGTGGCGCCGACGTGGTGCTGGACCCGGTCGGCGGCGGCCTGTCCGAGGTCGCGTTGCGGACGCTACGACGCGGCGGCCGGTTCGTCACGATCGGCTTCGCCTCCGGCGAGATTCCGCGGATCCCGCTGAATCTCGTGCTCGTCAAGGGCGTTCGGATTCTGGGATTCCAATTTCAGGACCTTGATCCGGACGAGATGCGGCGCAACGAAATCGAGTTGCGCGAGCTGCTCGCGACCGGACGGGTCGTCCCGCACATCGGCGCGCGCCTGACTCTCGACGACACCGTCGAGGCGCTGCGCATGGTCGCCGACGGCCGGGCGATCGGCAAGATCGTCATCGACGTGGCGTAACCGCCCGGTGTGCCTTTGTGGCGGCCCTGACCGTCACAAAGGCACACCGGCGGCGAAGCCGCACTGCGTACTTATCCCACCGAAGCCAGGTCGCGCACCGAAGAGGTTCCGCTGCTGCGGAACGTTTCTGTGGTGCCCGGCGAATCCGCCGGAGCCGCTGCAGCCGCGAGCGCGTGGGACTTGAAGGCGCGTGCCGCCACGCTCAGCCGATGCTGGATCGAATCGAACTTCCGGTCCAGATCCGACGGCAGCGCATCGCCCCACACCGCGATGCGGGTGAGGCCGCTGTCGAGCGCGTCGAGCATGCCTTCACGGATTCGGCTGTCCGACTCGTACAGATTCACCGATACCGCAATGGATTCGGGCATCGGACCGATGGGCGAGGACAGCGCCGCCTCCAGATCGACGGTGGTCGCACCGAGGATCCGGATCGGGCGCACATCCTGGGGATCGGCCACGGCGACCGTGACATCCCAGCCGGCCATCACATGATCGAAGAGCCAGCCTCCCGCGAACTGGACGGCGTCGGCGACATTCGGTGCGACGACGGCCAGCCGCCTTCTCAGGTGGTGGCGTCGGGCATGAGCTGTCGAGTAAGCGACTGTATGTACTCCCGGAACACCGCGGTAAGAGGAATCGATGGATCGAGCAGCCATGAGGTTTCCATTCCGTTGAGAAAGGCGACGATCTCTACAGCCTTGGTCGCGGGGTCCACGTCGGCGCGATACCGCCCTGCGCTCTGGCCGCGCCGGATGCCGTCCTCGACGGTGTCCAGCGCGGCCCGGTATCGATCGAGCAGGCGACCGTGCAGGGGTGCCGCCGGATCGAGGTTCTCGATCACCAGCGTGGCGAACATCCCCACCAGTTCAGGTGAGCGTTCGAATCGTTCCGGCACCCTCCCGAGCTGTTCGAGCAGGTCGCCGGACCGATCCGCGTGTGCATCGTCGTCGCGGTCGCGGGCATCGAGCACCGCATGCAACAACTGGTCCTTGGACTCGAAGTGATGCAGCAGCCCCGCGGTGGTGACACCGGCCTCTCCAGCGATCTGGGCGAGGGTCGTGTTCCGCCAGCCGTTCCGCGCCAGCAGTCGCTGCGCAACGGAAAGAATGAGCTGACGGCGATCCTCGCCCTTGGAGAGGAGTGTGTCGTACGGCCTCGGTGCTGACACCTCACTCCTTTCGGACCAACCTACCTAGTACACAGTAGGTTGGTTTTCCGGATGTGACAAGGGTCTCATATCGAGCAGTTCCGTGCAGCAGCTCACACGGATTCCAAGTGCCCTTGCCTACAATTCGCCCGGCCTTCAGTCCACGAGTTCGACGACGGTCGCGTTGGCCGTACCACCGCCCTCGCACATGGTCTGCAGTCCGTACCGGAGCCCGTTGTCGCGCATGTGGTGGATCATCCGCGTCATGAGGATGGCTCCGGAACCTCCGAGCGGATGCCCCAGCGCGATCGCGCCACCGAGAGGATTCACCCGCGCGGGATCGGCACCCGTCTCTTCGAGCCAGGCCAGCGGCACCGACGCGAACGCCTCGTTCACCTCGAACACCCCGATGTCACCGATTCCCAGCCCCGCCTTCCGCAGCACCTTCTCTGTCGCCGGGATCGGACCGGTCAGCATGAGCACCGGATCGGAGCCGGCGACCACACCGGCGCGGTACCGCACGATCGGGGTGAGACCCAGTTCGCGCGCCTTCTCCGGCGTGGTGACCAGCAGCGCCGCGGCGCCGTCGGCGATCTGCGAGGAGTTCCCCGCGTGGATCACCCCGTCCTCCTTGAACACCGGCTTCAGGCCCGCGAGCTTCTCGACGGTCGTCCCGCGCCGCAGACCCTCGTCGCGCGCGACCGTCCCGTCCTCGGTCTCGACCGGCACGATCTGGGCGTCGAACGCACCCCGGTCGATCGCCGCCGCCGCCCACTCGTGGGACTGCGCCGACAGTTCGTCGAGCCGGGTCCGCGAGAACCCCCACTTCTCGGCGATCATCTCGGCGCCGATGCCCTGGTTGAACTGGAAATTGTCGTAGCGGGCGAGCGCGCGCGGCCCGTACGGCATGCCGTCGGCCCTCGCCGCGCCGAGCGGCACCCGGCTCATCGACTCGACACCGCCGGCGACCACGACGTCCTGCTGCCCGGACATGACCGCGTGCACGGCGAAGTCCAGCGCCTGCTGGCTCGACCCGCACGCCCGGTTCACCGAGGTGCCGGGGATGCTCTCCGGCCAGCCCGCCGCGAGCACCGAGTACCGGCCGATGTTGCTGGACTGGTCGCCGACCTGGGACACGCAACCCCACACCACGTCGTCGACGATCACCGGGTCGATCCCGGTTCGCTCCGCGAGCGCCGTGAGCACCACCGCCGACAGGTCCGCCGGGTGCACACCCGCCAGCCCGCCGTTGCGCTTGCCCACCGGTGTCCGGACCGCCTCCGCGATCACCACTTCACGCATCTTCTTCTCCCAATCGTCATTTGAGGACACGTCCCGCGGCGCTACCGTGCGCGGCCGACCGTCCACTGTCCCGTGAATCGCGGTTCCCGCTTCTCGACGAACGCCGAGAACGCCTCCGGCGCGTCGGCCGTCGCGAAATTCATTGCCTGCGCCCGCGCCTCGTTCGCGAGGGCGTCACGCAGAGTCCGGTCGGCACCCTCGTTGAGCAGTGCCTTGGTCTGGGCGAGCGCGATCGGCGGCCCCGCGACGAGCTTGCGTGCGAGTTCGTCGACGAACACGTCGATTTCGTCGCCCGGCACCACCCAGGTCACGAGATTCATCGCGTGTGCCTGCTCGGCATCGATCGTCTCCGCGAGCAACGTCAGGCGCTTCGCCTGCTGAAGGCCGACGAGCTTCGGCAACAACCAGGAACCACCGAGATCCAGCGACAGCCCCCGCTTCGTGAAGATCTGCGAGAACGTGGATTCGGGCGTGGCCACCACCAGGTCGCACCCGAGCGCCAGGTTCCAGCCCGCGCCCACCGCGACACCGTTCACCTTGGCGACTGTCGGCAGCGGCAGTTCGTGCAACAGCAGGGCGACGTCGGTCAGCGCCCGCAACTTGCGCATCGGGTGCGCGGTACCGGGATTCGCGATGTCCGCACCCGAACAGAACGCGCCGGCAGCACCGGTGATCACGAGGGCACGCACATCCGGATCGGTCCCGGCGTCGTCCAGGGCGTCGCGCAGGCACCCCCACAGTTCGGTGTCGATCGCGTTCTTCCGGCGCGGCCGGTTCAACGTCAGTGTCCGGACGCCGTCGCGGTCGTCACGCAACAGCACCGGCCCCTCGGACCGGGGTTCGCCCGTCACCGCCGGTACTCCGGGCCGATTGCGCCCTGCCGGCGCAGTTCCTCGATCTCGGACGGCGAGTATCCGAAGTCGGCCAGCACGCGGTCGGTGTGCTCACCGAGGCCGGGGACCGAGTCCATCCTCAGTTCGCGCCCGGCGACGATCGGCGGTGGCAGGATCGCCTGGATCGGACCGGCAGGCGTGTCGATCGTCCGCCACCGGTCGCGCTCGCTCAACTGGGGATGAGCAAGCACCTCACTCGGAATGTTGTAGCGCGAGTTGCCGATTCCTGCTTCGTCGGCCGTCTTCTGTACGTGGGCGAGATCGTGACGGGCACACCACTCGGAGATCGCCTCGTCGAGCACGGCACGGTTTCGGACCCGGTCGGAGTTGGTCCGGAACCGTTCGTCGTCCGCCAGATCGTCGCGCTGCAGGATCTCCCGGGCGAGCCGTTGCCATTCCCGGTCGTTCGTCGTGCCCAGGACCACCGTCTGCTCGTCCGCCGTGCGGTAGGCGCCGTAGGGTGCGACCGCCGGCGAACTCATCCCGAGCGGCTGCTGGTTCACGCCCGAATGCTGGGTGTAGGTCAGGGGGTAGCCCATCATGTCGGTCATCGTGTCGAACAGGCTCACCGACACCGCCTCGAGACCGCGGTTGTGCACGGGATTCCGCGCCTTTCCGAGCAACAACGCCAGAATCGACAGGGCCGAGTACAGACCGGTCGAGATGTCCGCGAAGGGCGGGCCCGGTTTCGCGGGCTCACCCGGGAAGCCGGTCACCGCACAGGATCCCGATTCCGCCTGCACGAGAAGGTCGTACGCGCGTTTGTGGGACAGCGGTCCCCCGGAGCCGTAGCCGTCGATCTCGACGACGATCAGCTCCGGGTACCGCTTCTCGAGTTCCGCGGCGGTCAATCCGAGGCGCGCGGTCGCACCGGGCGCGAGGTTGGACACGAGCGCGTCCGCCGACGCCAGCAGCCGGTGCAGCACTTCCAGTCCGGCATCGGACTTCAGGTCGAGCGTGACCGATTCCTTGCCCCGGTTCGCCCACACGAAGTGCGCGGCAAGACCGTTGACGACGTCGTCGTAATCGCGGGCGAAGTCCCCGCCCTTCGGGTTCTCCACCTTGATGACGCGGGCACCGAAGTCGGCGAGCACCCGCGTGGCCATCGGCGCCGAGACCGCCTGTTCGAGGGTGACGACGGTGACCCCGTCGAGCGGCCCGGCCGCGGCACCGGCGGATGCCGGTTCCGGTGTCATCACATCACCATTCCACCGTCCACCGGCAGCACCTGGCCGGTGACGAAGGAGGCGGCGTCGGACGCGAGGAACACGAAGGCTCCCGCAACCTCCGACGGTTCGGCCCAGCGGCGCAGCGGGATTCGGTTGAGCATCTGCTCGGCGAACTTCGCGTCGGTGCGAATGGTGTTCGTCATCGGGGTGGCCGCGAGCGGTGCAATGGCGTTGACGAGGATGTTCTTGCGGGCCAGTTCGCGCGCCAGGGACTTGGTGATACCGATGATGCCGGCCTTCGCCGCGGAGTAGTTCACCTGACCGAGCGTGCCCGTGATTCCGGCGGACGACGTGACGTTGATGATCCGGCCGGTGCCGTCGGTCGGGAGGAACGGCAGCGCTGCCTTGGCGCAGTTGAACGCGCCCAGCAGGTGGATGTCGAGCATCTTCTGGACACTCTCGGTCTCGAGGTCCTTGAACATCGCCGGTTCGGTGACCCCGGCGTTGTTCACCAGGATGTGCAGCGCGCCCTGGCCGAACCCGGCGGCACGGGCCGCGGCGGCGTCGGCGGCGGCGCGGTCGCGCACGTCGAGTCCGACGCTGTCGGCCTTGCCGCCGTTCGCGGTGATGCGCTCGGCGACGGCGGCCGCGGCGTCGGGGTCGATGTCGGTGACCATCACCGAGGCACCGGCTGCGGCGAGCGCCTCGGCGACCGCGGCGCCGATACCACCGGCCGCACCGGTCACCAGCGCCGACCGGCCGGTCAGATCGAACAACGGATTGTTTCCTGCCATCAGTAGCTCCTCGGCATTCCCAAAGTGTGTGATCCCAGATAGTTCAAAATCATTTCCTGACTGATGGGGGCGATTCGCATGACCCGAGCCTCACGGAAATAGCGGGCGACGTTGTACTCCTCCGAGTACCCCATCCCCCCATGTGTCTGCAGCGCGCGGTCGGCAGCGGTGAAACCTGCTTCGGCGCAGAGATATTTGGCGGTGTTCGCCTCACGTCCGCAGGGCTTGCCGTTGTCGTAGAGCCAGGTTGCCTTTCGCAACACCAGTTCTGCGGCGTCGAGATGCGCCAGCGAGTCCGCCAGCGGGAACTGGATTCCCTGGTTCATGCCGATCGGCCGACCGAACACCTCACGTTCGTTGCCGTACTTGACGGCTCGGTCCAGAGCGACCCTTCCGATGCCGAGAGCCTCGGCTGCGATGAGCATACGCTCCGGGTTCAGGCCGTCCAAGAGATACTGGAATCCCTTGCCTTCCTCGCCGACCCGGTCCTCGACGGGGACCCGGAGATCGTCGATGAACAGCTCGTTGGAGGACACCGCGTTGCGCCCCATCTTCCGGATCGGCCGGACCTCGACGCGGCTTCGATCCAGATCGGTGAGGAACAGCGTCATGCCGTCGGTCTTCTTCTCGACCTCGTCGTAACGCTGGGTTCGGGTCAGGAGGAGGATCTTCTCTGACTCCATCGCCTTGGAGATCCACACCTTGCGCCCGTTGACGATGTAGTGGTCGCCCTCGCGGCGAGCGAAGGTGGTGATGCGCGAGGTGTCCAGTCCCGCACCGGGTTCGGTGACACCGAAGCACACGTGCAGATCGCCGCTGGCGACCCGGGGCAGGGTCCGCTGCTTCAACTCGTCGGATCCGTGGACCACGACCGGATGCATCCCGAAGATGGACAGGTGGATCGCGGTCGCGGCGTTCATGCCACCGCCGGATCGCGCGACCTCTTCGAGAAGAATGGACGCCTCGGTGATGCCGAGGCCGTGCCCGCCGTACTCCTCCGGTGTGGTGATGCCGAGCCACCCGCCGTCGGCGAGCGCCTTGTAGTACTCCGTCGGAAATTCGTGCGCGAGGTCCTTTTCCATCCAGTACTGGTCGCCGAAGTTCTTCATCAGCTCGGCGACCGACTTGCGGATCAGTTCCTGGTCCTCGGTCAGCTCGAAACTCATGCCACCGGGCACAGCCATGTTCTCAACTTCTTTCGTCGGTTTCCCGTGGGGCCGCCGGATCGGGTCCGGCGACCCCACGGGACGTGATCGTCGGTACTCAGTCGGAGGCGGGAAGGGCCTTGGCCGCCTTGACGGTCAGCGGAACTCCGTTGTAGGTCAGCTCGCCCACACCCGGCGAGGTGCACAGGACCTCGAGGGTGTCGTTCTCGTCGACGTACCGCTTGCCGATGAGGGTGACGAGCGCGGTGATACCGGCGGTCGAGGGGCGGCCGCCGGTCGCCGGGACCATCGGGCTCCCACCGCACGCCAGCACTCCCCCGGCGTCGGCCGGTGCCCGGACCACGACCACGCGGACCGTGCATTCGGCACTGGCGAGTTGTTCTCCGGCGCGGAGCGGAGTCGAGGTGGTCATGCTTCAACCTCACTTTCGGACGTACGCTCGGCGAGCATGCCGAGATCGAAGGACTGGCGTGCCATCCAGAACCGGAGGAATCCGGTGAGCGAGTAGCGCAGGTACAGCGCCGCGCCGACGATCGCGACGGCGACGCCGAGAATCGAGACCACGATCGCGTCGCGCTGCACGAGCGCGTCGGACGTGTTGTGCGACATGAAGTATGCCACCACTCCGAGGATCGGGCCGATCACCATGAGGGCGATGCCGAGGCGCAGCCACAGCGACGACCGGCCGGCGGCGGGATCGGGGATCTTCAGTTCGGACAGTTCACGGGTGAATCGGTCCGCACGGGATTCGGTCGAGGTCATGAGGAACTCCCTAGGTAGAGGGCTGCGAGCTCGGATCGGAGACCGCTGTCGGGGTGGCCTTGTTTCTGGATGCGTCCGCGCACGAGAACTGCTGCGTGGTCTGCGAAGTCGAGTACGGCATTCGCGAACTGCTCGACGACGAGGACCGCCACGCCGCTGCGGGCGATCTCGGCGACCTCGTCGTAGAGCCGGCCGACGACCAGCGGCGCCAGACCCATCGACAGTTCGTCGAGCAGCAGGACCGCGGGATCGGTGGCCAGTCCACGGGCGAGTGCGAGCATCTGCTGCTCGCCGCCGGAGAGTGTCCCGGCGGTCTGCGACGCACGCTTGGCGAGGATCGGGAAGCGCGAGAACGCGACCTCCTCGATCTGCTCGCGGGGTGTGCCCGTGAACGTCATCATCAGCAGGTTGTCGCGGACGGACATGTTGGGGAACACGCCGCGACCTTCCGGGATCAGGCAGACCCCGGCCCGTGCCAGGTCGCGCGGTGCCACTCCGGTGACGTCGCGCCCACCGAGCACGAGGTGCCCGGAACGCAACGGGTGGACGCCGGCGGCGGCCTTGAGCGTGGTGGTCTTGCCGGCGCCGTTCGGGCCGAGCAGGGCCACCACCTGCCCGGCGGAGACGCTCAGGTCGATTCCGTGCAGCACGGTGATCTCGTCGTAGGCGGCGCGGGCGTCGCGCAACTCGAGGATGGCTGTCATGCTTCCCCCAGGTAGGCCGCGAGTACCTTCTCGTCCTTGCGGATCACGTCGGGTGGTCCGACGGAGATGATCCGGCCGAGGTCGAGAACGTAGACCTGATCGCACACGTTCATGACCAGTTCCATGTCGTGTTCGACGAGCAGAACCGCGGTTCCGTCGTCGGCGAGGGCCCGCAGCAGACCGGCGAACAGCTCGGTCTCCTGCGGGTCCTGTCCCGCGGCGGGTTCGTCGAGCAGGATCAGGCTCGGGTGGACCGCGAGTGCCCGCGCGACCTCGACGAGCCTGCCCATGCCGGTGGACAGCGCGTCGGCCGTCGTGTCGGCGAGGTGGTGCAGGTCGAGACGGTCGATGATCTCGTCCGCGACCTGGTGCGCCCGGCGACGTTCCGGGCCGAGTTCCGCTGCGACGAGCAGATTGTCGCGGACGCTGAGCCGGCCGAACAGTTCCAGTCGCTGGAACGTGCGGGCGAGACCGTGCCGGGCGCGGCGTGCCGGGCCGGCCCGCGTGACGTCGTGCCCGTCCAGGTACACGCGTCCCGCCACCGGCCGGCGCAGCCCGGTGATGACGTCGAACAGGGTGCTCTTGCCGGCCCCGTTGGGGCCGATGAGCCCGGTGACCTGTCCGCGTTCGGCTTTCAACCCGACCCCGTCGAGGGCGCGGTGGCCCCCGAACGCGACGGCGATATCGTCAACCTCGAGTTGCGACGGCACGATCGAGCACCTCCTGATCCTCCGGAGTCCACGGGCGTTTCACGCCCCACCACTCGACGGGTATTTCCTCGACCGGACCGCCCGGTCCCGGCGGTGCCTTGCGCCGGGAGTTCGACCAGACACGGGCGGCGACAACACCGGCGACGATGCCCGCGAAGAACACGTACCCGTTGATCACGTCGCCGAGGCGCAGCAGCCACAGCAGGACGATCCATCCCACGAGCGTCGAGACGACGAGCTTGTCGCGGAACGTCGCCTCCCATTCCTTGCGCATCGAGGGCACGACGCCGTCGTCGACGGCCCCGGACCCGTAGGCGAGTCCGGCCGCGGCGGGCAGGGTCTGCACAAGGTTCTGCGCGCCGGGCCACAGCGCGACGATCGCGTTGAGCGGCCCGGCGATCATCGTGCCGGTGAACAGACCGTTGCCGACCACACCGAGGCCACCGACGACAGCGATGAGGAAGATGCCCAGTCCGGCAATGAAATTGAACTGTTCCGGTGCGACGGACTGCAGTTGCATCCCGTAGAGCGCACCGCCGAGTCCGGCGATGCCGGCGGAGATCGCGAACACCACCGTCTTCATCAGCAGCAGGCTGCCGCCGAGGGTCGCGTACGCGGCTTCGCTGTCGCGCAGCGCGATCAGTTGCCGGCCGAGCCGGCCGCGGCGCAGCGCCGCGACCCCGATGGTGACGAGGGCGAGGCAGATCGCCGCGAACACGGTCAGTTCCGCCGGGGTGTCGACCTGGAAGCCGAACAGGCTCGGCCCGACCAGATCGATCGAACCCTGGTTGAAGAACGCGATCTCCATCCCGAACACCTCGAAGGAGGGCATCGAGAAGATCCACCGGTCCAGCACGACCGCGATCGCCGCGGTGCCGAGCGCGAGATACACACCCGACAACCGCAGCGCCGGGATCGCGACGATCGCACCGGCGACGCCGGAGACGACCATCACGGCGAGCAGTGCCCACCACTGTCCGTCCGCCCCCAGATGCGCGCACACGATCGCACCGATCCCCGCCATGCTCAGCTGGGCGAGAGAGATCTGCCCGGCGTAGCCGACCAGCGGCACGAAGGACATCGCGATCACACCGAACGCGAAGATCTGCCCGTAGGTGATGAGATCGCCCTCGCCGAGCACGGTGGCGAGGATGATGCCGAACGCGACGATCACACCCGCGAACGCGAACGTCCCTCGCACCGTGGGCACCGGCACCTGGCTGAGGTTCCGGTCGCGGCCCCGCAGACGGCCGTGCGGGAACAGCAGCAGCGCGAGCAGCAGGAGGATCGCCGGTGCGGCCAGACGCAGGCCCGGCAGGTAGTCGTTCTGCGGCAGGTAGCCGGCCATGTAGGCCTCCATGCAGCCGACCACGACCGCGCCGACGAACGTCATCGGCAGGCTCTTCAGCCGCCCGAAGATCGCCGCCGCGTAGGCGCTGACGATCAGCAACGACAGCTGGGTGGCCTCGAGCGCGACCATCGGGGCGATGAGCACGCCACCGAGGGCCGCCAGCACGGTCCCGAGGATCCACGCGACGCGGTTGGCGCGGACCGGGTCCGCGCCGGTCAGACCGACGAGTGCACGGTCGTCGACCGTCGCCCGCATCTCGGCGCCGGTGCGCGTGTTGAACATCAGCACGCGCAGTCCCAGCGCCACCGCGACCGCGACGATCATCGTCAGTGCCTGGTGCCAGGTGATCGTCGCCGAACCGATGTGGAACGCCTGCTGCTCGTTGAAGAACGTGGGCAGCGACCGGGCCTTGATGGGATTCCAGATCCAGCGCGCCAGCGCGATCAGGCCGCTGAGCATCGCGATGGTCATGACGAGCTTCTCGGCCTCGCCGAGTCGCTGGACCGGACGCAGCAACCGTTCGACCAGAAGACCGAACGCCGGCGCCAGCACCAGCAGCACGACGGCGACCGAGAGCCACACCGGCCAGCCCCAGCCGACGCTGAGCTGCCAGTAGGCGAAGGCCGCCATCATGCCCGTGGCCCCGTGCGCGAAGTTGAACACGCCGGTGGTCGTGTACGTGACGACCAGGCCACTGCTGATGATCGCGTAGACCGCGGCCGTGGTGAGGCCGACGATCCCGAAAGTGATGAACTGTTCCATTATTGGACGTCACTCATGCTCTTGCCGACTTCCGCGAGCGTCAGCGGCGCTCCGAAGTCCTGCGTGATCTTGCGCGGCGGGAGGTCACACCGGTACAGACCGTTGTCGGGGTTGAAATCGGCGGTCTCCCAGCCGTCCGGGGTCGCCTTCTCGACGTTGAAACACGACTTCGGCGGCAGCGGCGTCTGCAGATCCGACGGAGCGTGCAGTCCACCACCCGTCCACGCCGTCTCCTGACGCGCGGTCTCGTACACACATGCGCGGGTGAGTTCGTCACCGCAGGCTGCTGCGGCCTTGGCGAACAGCAGCCAGGACGACCAGGCGCGCATCGCCGGGAGGGTGATCTGCGCGTCGGGCGCGTACTTCGCGTAGAGCTCCTTCAGCTGCTCGACGGCGGGCTCGTCGCTTTCGAGCGGTGCCATGCCGCTGAGGTCGACGAGGTTGTTCTGGTACTCCGCGGAACGGCCGAGGAGTTCGATGAACTGCGCGTTGTAGGCGTTGTTGTTCGCGTCGATCCAGTCGAGCTTGTAGTCCATGTTGGTCAGGACCTCTTCGAGCTTGGCGAGCTGGTCGAAGCTGCCCATGAAGATCAGGCCCTTGACGCCCTTGCTCTTGATGGCCTGCGCGTAGGGCGTCCAGTCCGAGACACCCATCGCCGGGTACAGCTCGTTGTAGACCACGGTCGCGCCGAGCGACTCGACGGTCTCCTGGGTGACCGCGCCGATTACCTTGGTGACGGCGGAGTCGCCGTTGATCATGCCGATCGCGGACTTGGAATCGGGATAGGCCTCGTTGATAGCCCACTCGCGGAATCCGGCGTAGTTGTCGTATCCGGGGATCTTCGCCGGGGACGCACTGATCTCGAGATCGGCGCCGGCGGCACCCTCCTGCACGGTCTGGGCCGTGAAGGTCGGAAGCAGGCAGTTCAGACGTTCCTTGACGCCGAGGCCGTCGAGCGCAGCACCGCCGCCCACGAGGGCGAAGTCCTCACGGCACGCCTCGATCATGCGCTGGCGCGGTTCCATCAGCTTGGCGTCGCGGGTGTTGGCGACGAGGGTGCGGCCGTTGATGCCGCCGTTGTCGTTGCACCAGGAGGTGAACACCTTTGCCGCGTCGACAAATTCGGGGTTCTTGGTGAACCCCATGTCGGTGAAGACGCCCACCTCGATCTGCTCGGCGGTGACGCCCTGGGCGGAGGCCGTCGAGGCGTCGCCGTCCTGGCACACCTCGGTCAGGTCACCGAAGTCCGCGGAGAGCGCCGACGATCCGCCACCACTGCGGTCGTCGCCTCCGCCCGTCTCGGATCCGGTGCGGCCGCCGCACCCGGCGACGAGCACCGCGATCGCGGCCAGCGCCACGGCGGCCCGTCCGGTGCCCACGACGACTCGTCGACGCACCTCGGGTACCGGAGTCTGCTGTAGTTTCACGTTCTTCCTCCCCCTGCAGGCCCGTTCGGGCCGACCGGTAGTTGACAGGAGAGCGACGCCGTCCGCGTGGCCGCGGTTGCGCCGGGAATTCCCGAGGCCGTAGTGCTCTCGCCTGATAGGGAAACTAGCCTCTCGCTGTAGGAGAATCAACATATTCTACTGGTCCGGAGCGGGGAGAAGATTCGCGGACCTCACCCCCTGGATCATCCGGACGAGATGCCGGAGCGCTCCGGCGGCAGGCCGCCTACCTGCGTCTTCAGGCCGGACGTTGACTATCCGGCAAAAGCCTGGAAACCTACTGAGCAGAAATGAGAATGTAATTCTCGCCGACGAGAGGAGGTTGGTGCATGGCCCTGCTTCCACCGCTGCCCGCAGAGGAGTGGGACGACAAGACGCGAGCGGCGTTCATCGGGATGCTCGCGCGGGATCGCCAGAATCCGGAAGGAGCCGGCACGGCCCTGTCCGCGCTCGCGCACCACCCGGACCTGACCAAGGCGTTCCTGGGCTTCAGCGTCTATCTGCTGTGGCGGTCGACGCTGCCGCCGCGGCTGCGGGAGCTCGCGATCCTGCGGGTCGCGCACCGCCGCGACTGCGAGTACGAATCGCAGCACCACGTCCCGATCGCGCAGGAAGCCGGGCTGACCCTCGACGAGATCGAGGCAGCACGCATCGGTGAGGCCACCGACGAGTTCGAACGCACCCTGCTCGCCGCGGTCGACGAACTCGAGGACAAGAACCGGCTCTCCGAGCAGACGTGGAACGCGCTCGGCGAGCGGCTCGACAAGCGGCAGCGAATGGACTTCATCTTCACGGTCGGTGGCTACGGCCTCATGGCCATGGCTTTCAACACATTCGGTATCGGACTCGGACACGACACCGAGCCCGGACAGGAAAGGTAGATCCGTGCCCCATTTCCCGAAACCAGCCGAAGGCAGCTGGACCGAACACTGGCCCGAACTCGGCACCGCACCGGTCGACTACACCGACTCGTACGATCCGCAGTTCTTCGAGGACGAGCGCAACGCGATCTTCAAGCGCACCTGGCTCAACGTCGGCCGTGTCGAGAAGCTCCCCCGCAAGGGCAGTTACTTCACCAAGGAACTGCCCTCCGCGGGCCCCGGCACCTCGCTGATCATCGTCAAGGGCAACGACGGTGAGATCCGCGCCTTCCACAACCTGTGCCGCCACCGCGGAAACAAGCTGGTCTGGAACGACTTTCCCGGTGAGGAGGTCGCCGGCAGCTGCAAGCAGTTCACCTGCAAGTACCACGCCTGGCGCTACAGCCTCGAAGGCGATCTGACCTTCGTCCAGCAGGAGGGCGAGTTCTTCGACCTCGACAAGCAGGACTACGGACTCAAGTCCGTGCGCTGCGAGATCTGGCAGGGCTTCATCTTCATCAACCTCGACGACAACGCCCAGCCCCTCGACGAATACCTCGGCCCGCTGGCCAAGGGCATCGAAGGCTACCCGTTCGACAAGATGACCGAGGTCTACAGCTACCGGGCCGAGATCGGCTCCAACTGGAAGCTGTTCATCGACGCCTTCGCCGAGTTCTACCACGCCCCGATCCTGCACATGAAGCAGGCGACCAAGGACGAAGCCGAGAAGCTCGCCGGCTACGGCTACGAGGCGCTGCACTACGACATCCAGTCGCCGCACTCGATGATCTCCTCCTGGGGCGGCATGGCCCCGCCCAAGGACCTGAACATGGTCAAGCCCATCGAACGCGTCCTGCGCTCGGGCCTGTTCGGACCCTGGGACCGCCCCGACATCCCCGGCATCTCCGGCGACGAACTGCCCGAAGGCATCAACCCCGGCAAGTACCCGGTCTGGGGCCAGGACTCCTGGGAGTTCTTCCCCAACATGACCCTGCTCATCTGGGCACCGGGCTGGTACCTGACCTACCACTACTGGCCCACCGCCCCGGACCGCCACATCTTCGAGGCCAACCTCTACTTCGTGCCCCCGAAGAACGTCCGCGAGCGCCTCGCCCACGAACTGGCCGCGGTCACCTTCAAGGAGTACGCACTGCAGGACGCCAACACCCTCGAAGCGACGCAGACGATGATCGGCACCCGCACCGTCACCGACTTCCCGCTCTGCGATCAGGAAATCCTCCTCCGCCACCTGCACAAGACCGTCGGAGACTACGTCAAGGAGTACCGTGATGGCGCTGCTGCCAACTGAATTCGCCGACCTCGAACCCTTCGCTGCCGACTGGGTCCTGGCCACCGAACCCGAGCGCTACGCCAAGCGCCTGGCCTCCACCATGCCCGAGATGCAGAAGTTCTACGACGCCGCATTCCCGCGCATCGAGGACGCCATCACCTACTGCGACAAATTCGACTACGACGACCTGCCCGACGACGCCCGCGCCCTCGTGCACCTGATGCAGTCGCTCATCATGGTCTCCTTCCCCGTCGAAGTCTGGAAGCAACCCCGCGTCCCCGACAGCGGCGCGGCCTGGGCCGAAATCATCCACGAACCGGTGGTCTGACGCCCGACCCACGACGAACCGTCCCCCCGCAGCCGATGCGCCGCGGGGGGACGGTTCCGTTCGTCCGGGACCTTTCGGCCGACACCGTCACCGGACACATTCCCCGGACGTTGACGCTCCCCGACAACTGTGGAAATCTGATAGTCAATGAATGAGAGCGTCATTCTCATGAATGAGATTGGATGAGCTCGGGCTCGCCGAGGCGACGAGCTCGGACAGGAAGGTGGACCCGTGCCCCATTTCCCGAAACCAGCCGAAGGCAGCCGGGCCGAAGTCATCCGAGAACCGGTGGTGTAGCGGTGATTACACTCAAGGCCGCCGGCCTTCTCGATGTCGACAGCGGAAAGATCGTGCGCCCCGGCATCATCCGCGTCGAAGACGACAAGATCGTCGGGATCGGCGGTGAACCCGAAGGCGAGGTCGTGGATCTCGGCGACCAGATCCTCCTGCCCGGCCTGATGGACATGGAAGTCAACCTGCTCATGGGCGGGCGCGGCGAGAAACCCGTCTACTCCACGGTCCAGGACGATCCCCCGCTGCGCATGCTCCGCGCGGTCGGCAACGCCCGGCGCACCCTCCGCGCCGGCTTCACCACGGTCCGCAACCTGGGCCTGTTCGTGAAGACCGGCGGCTACCTGCTCGACGTCGCACTGGGCAAGGCCATCGACGCGGGCTGGGTGGACGGCCCGCGGGTCGTCCCGGCCGGTCACGCGATCACCCCGACCGGTGGTCACCTCGATCCGACGATGTTCGCGGCGTTCGCCCCCGGCGTGCTGGACCTGACCATCGAGGAAGGCATCGCCAACGGTGTCGACGAGGTCCGCAAGGCGGTTCGCTATCAGATCAAGCACGGGGCCAAGCTCATCAAAGTCTGTGTCTCGGGTGGCGTCATGTCGCACACCGGAACACCGGGCGCACAGCACTATTCCGACGAGGAGCTGCGCGCGATCGTCGACGAGGCGCACCGGCGCGGTCTGCGCGTCGCGTCGCACACCCACGGCGCGGACGCCGTCCGCGCGGCCGTCGCCGCCGGAATCGACTGCATCGAACACGGATTCCTCATCGACGACGACGCGATCGACAAGATGGTCGCCGCCGGCACCTATCTCGTTCCCACCACCCGGCTCGCCGACGCGATGGACGTCTCACACGCGCCGCCGGATCTGCAGGCCAAGGCCGCCGAGATGTTCCCCAAGGCCCGCACCTCGGTCAAGGCGGCCTACGAGGCGGGCGTGAAGATCGCGCTCGGCACCGACGCGCCGGCCATCCCCCACGGCAAGAACGCGGACGAACTCGTCGCGCTGGTCGAACGCGGCATGTCCGCCCTGGACGCGCTGCGCGCCGCGACGGTCACGGCCGCCGAACTGATCGATGTCACCGACCGCGGCCGGCTGGCCGAGGGCCTGCTCGCCGACATCGTCGGCGTTCCGGGCAACCCGCTCGAGGACATCACCGTCACGCAGAACGTGCAGTTCGTCATGAAAGGCGGAAAAGTTTATGTCAACAACTGACGACCTCGTCGAGATCAACCAGCTCCTCGCGCGGTACGCGGTCAACATGACCAAGAACGACGTCGAGGGTGTCATGGCGGTCTTCACCCCCGACGGCACCTACAGTGCCTTCGGCGATGCCTTCACGCTCGACCAGTTCCCCGAGCTGGTCGCTGCGGCACCGAAGGGCCTGTTCATGACGGGCACCGCTCTCGTCGAGCTCGACGGCGACACCGCGACCGGAACCCAGCCGCTGTGCTTCGTCGACCAGACGACCCACAACATGCGCATCGGGTACTACAGCGACACCTACGTCCGCACCGAGGACGGCTGGCGTCTGAAGACCCGGTCCATGACCTTCCAGCGTCGCAGCGGAGCCCACGACTCGGGTATCCCGCACGCCTTCGAGCCGTCGGCATGAACGTCGACGAGTTCCGGTCCGCCCTGCGCGCCTGGCTCGACGAGAACGACCTGACCCCGCCGCCGGACCATTCGCTCGACGGTCAGGTGGCGCAGCTGGGCCGGGTGCGCAGGGCACTGTACGACGCGGGCTGGATGCGGTACGGCTGGCCCGTCGAGGTCGGCGGTCTCGGGGGCGACGCGGTGCTGCGGGCCGTGCTCGGCGAGGAGGTCGCCACCCGCGACCTGGCCGAACCGGGGATCTACTCGATGATCGAGGTCCTCGCGCCGACGATGATCTCCTACGCCCGACCCGAACTCGCCGCGGAGATGGTTCCGCTGCTGCTCAGCGGTCGCGAACAGTGGTGCCAGGGCTTCTCCGAGCCCGGCTCGGGCAGCGACCTCGCGTCGCTGAGCACCCGCGCCGTGCAACGCGGCGACGAGTGGGTGATCAACGGCCAGAAGGTCTGGACGAGCCTGGCGCAGTACGCATCCCGCTGTGTGCTCCTCACCCGCACCGCGCCCGGCCACGACGGGATCACCGCGTTCTTCGTCGACATGGACACCCCCGGCATCACCGTCAAGCCGCTGCGCACGATGCACGGCATCGACGAGTTCGCCGAGGTGTACTTCGACGACGTGGTGGTGCCCGCGGACCGCATGCTCGGCCGGCCGGGCGACGGTTGGCGGGTCGCGATGGATCTGCTTCCGCACGAACGCTCGACGTGTTTCTGGCACCGGATCGCGTACCTGTTCACGCGTCTGGACAAGTTGCTCGACGAGACCGAACTCGATGCCGACGACGATCTCGGCTCGGCGTATCTGGCGCTGCACACGGTGCGCTGCCGGTCGCGCCTGACCCAGCAGCGACTCGCCGAGGGAGCCGCGCTCGGACCGGAGACCTCGATCGACAAGGTGCTGCTGGCAACGGCCGAACAGCAGTTGTTCGACACCGTGCGCGATCTGCTGCCGGGTGTCCTCGAACTCGAGGACACCCTGTGGCGACCGGAATTCCTGTACTCGAGGGCCGCCACGATCTACGGCGGCACGGCCGAGATCCAGCGCAACATCATCGCGCGCCGCCTGCTCGATCTGGGGAGGGATCGATGACCGACGCCACCACCGTCTCCGCCGCCGCGCAGGCCGAGGAACTGGCACTGCTGGGCGACGCCCTGCGCGGGACCATGACCTCCACACCCGCGCACGAACTCGATTCGGCGCTGGCCGATCTCGGCTGGGGCGACATGCTCACCGAGATGCCCGACGTCGCGATCCCACTGGTGTTCCGACTGCTCGGCGAGACGGGCGCGCACGCCCCGGTGATCAACGACGTCGTACTGCACGCGGCCGGACTGCCCATCGCCGGAACCCTCCCGTTGCCGTTCGCGGGCGGTAGATGGATCGTGTGGGAACGCACCGGCACCGCCGGCACCGCTCTCGACGAGGAGATCCCGCTCCACACCGCCGACGCGGGCGAGGAACTCGACCCCGCGGCGATCGCCGCCGGCCGGCGTGCGCTCGGCTGGTGGCTGGTGGGGACGAGCCGGACCATGTTGTCGCTCGCGCGAACCCACGCCCTCGACCGCACCCAGTTCGGCACGCCCGTCGCGGCGTTCCAGGCGGTGCGGCACCGGCTCGCCGAGACCCTCGTCGCGATCGAGGGTGCCGAGGCGACGCTGCTCGCCGCGACCGACGACCTCGGATCGCTGCTGGCGAAGGCCGCGGCCGGGAAGGCCGCGCTGACGGCGGCCCGCCACTGCCAGCAGGTGTTGGGCGGGATCGGATTCACCGCCGAACACGACCTGCACCGGCACATCCGCCGGGCGCTGGTCCTCGACGGATTGCTCGGCAGTGCACGCGAACTCACCCGCGAAGCCGGTGCTTTCATCCGGTCGACGGGTTCGGCTCCGCGTCTCGTCCACCTGTAGAACCTCGGAAGCACGAAAGGAGGGGCGCCCGCGGTGCGGGCGCCCCTCCTTTCGTGTTACGGAATCAGCAGCCCGGGACGGGAGCGCCGCCGCCCTGGATCGCGAGCAGCGTGCAGAAGGTGGTCGCGCTGACCTTCCACGTGCCGTCCTGCTGGATGGCGTTGCCGGACTGGTCCGGAAGCACGGGAGCACCGTTCATGAGCAGCGTCCACTTGACGTCGGCGTTCTCCGGGTCGGAGAGGGTCACGCCCTCGACCGTCGCGGTCGTGGCCATGGCCTGCGGGTTCGATGTCATCGCTTCGAGCGTCGGCAGGAACACGTCGCCGTTCTCGACGAGCGCGGCACGCTCGGCCGGCGGGGTGGCGCCGTTGAAGAACGTGACGTAGGCGTTCGTGACGGCCTCGGTCGTCGCCGGATCCGCCGCTTCACCGGCTGCAGCCGCCGTGGTCGTCTCGGTGGCGGTGGCCTCGGTCGTCTCGGTCGTGGTGGTCGCCGTGGTCGTGGTGCTGTCGCTGGAGCTGTCGTCGTCGCTGCTGCAGCCCACGAGGGTGACGGCCGCAACCGCCACCATCCCGAAGGTGGCGACAGCACGACGGATGTTCGAAACGCGCATGACGGATCCTCTCCGGTGGACGAACCGGTTTCGTCCACCACTGTGTTGGAACTTCCCCCCAGGTCCCTGCGAGAGTACGTTGCCGACTCGCCCCGGGAAGGCCTTTTCGCCCCTCGAATTCCGTTGCCGTCCAGATGGTCCGGCAGCGGATGCGGGCGACGTTACTCGATCTTCGACTTCATCTCGTCCAGGTTCACCAGGATCGGGAATCCACCGACGCTCAGCGCGTTGCCGTGACCGGTCTGGTGGACGTCGAACACCGACTGGATGGCCGCGTAGAAGCCCTGCACGTCCAGGGTCTGATTGACGGCACGCTTGGCCTGCCGCAGACCGAACGGAGGCATCGACGCGATCTTCGTCGCGAGTGCGCGGGTCTCCTCGTCGAGACGGTCGCGGGGCACGACCTTGTTGACCATCCCGGTCTGCTCGGCTTCGTGCGCGGTGACCGGGCGGCCGGTGAACAGGATCTCCTTGGCCTTGCGTGGACCGAGTTCCCATGTGTGCCCGTGGTATTCGACCCCGCCGATTCCCATCAGGACAACGGGATCGGAGAAGGACGCGTCCTCGGACGCGATGATGAGGTCGCACGGCCAGCACAGCAGCAGCCCGCCGGCGATGCAGCGGCCCTGGACGGCGGCGATCGACGGCTTCGGGATGTTCCGCCAGCGCAACGAATACTCGAGATAGCGGCGACTCTCGTTGGAGTAGATCAGTTCGAGCGTGATCTTCAGATCGTCGGGAACCTTGGTGCCGAGGTCGTGTCCGGCGGAGAAGTGCTTGCCCTCCGCCCGCAACACGATGACGGAGACGTCCGGGTCGGCGGCGGCACGCATCCAGGCGGCGTCGAGTTCGTCGAGCAACTCCGCGTTCTGGGCGTTGGCCGCCTCGGGACGGTTGAGCGTGATCGTGGCGATCTTGTCGGCTACCTCGTACAGGATGTACACGGCTGCAACCTCACCCCCGGGGAAGGCCGAGCACACGCTCGGCGACGATGGTCCGCTGAATCTCCGACGTACCCCCGGCGATGGTGCCCGCGAAACTGCGGACGTAACGCTCGAACCAGCCGGTCGAGAAGTGGTCGTTGTTCCAGGGATTGAACGGTGCCGTCCAGTTCGGGTGGACGAGACCGTCCTCCCCCGCCGCGTCGAGTGCGTGTTCGGATGCGGACTGCACCGCTTCGGATCCCAGCAGCTTGAGCACCGACAGGGCCGCGACGTCCTGTTCACCGCGGGCGGCCCGCGCCAGCGCGGCCGAACCCAGCAGCCGCAGGCTCTGCAGGTCCATCGCGAGGGTCGCGTACCGATCGCGGTCGAGCACCGTGACCGGCCGGAAGTCCTCGACCAGATCCTGGAGGCGGTCCGCGAAACTGAGCCAGAGCAGCGTACGTTCATGCCCCAGCGCGCCGTTCGCGACTCCCCAGCCCCCGTTGAGTTCGCCGATCAGATTCTCCGCGGGCACCCGCACGTCCGTGAAGAAGACCTCGTTGAAGTCGAAGTCGTCCGACGACGCGACCGAGGCGAACGGGCGCCGCACGACACCGGGTGTGTCCGTCGGAATCAACAGCACGCTGATTCCCTTGTGCTTGGGCGCATCCGGATCCGTCCGAACGAAGGTGAGGAGCACGTCCGCGTCGTGTGCGCCGGACGTCCAGACCTTCTGCCCGTTGACGACGAAGTGATCTCCGTCGAGCACCGCCCGGGTGCGCAGACCGGCGAGGTCGGATCCGGCGCCGGGTTCGCTCATGCCGAGGGCGGCGGTGATCTCCGCGCGCAGGATCGGAACGGCCCAGCGCTGCTTCTGCTCCGGCGTGCCGAACGAGAGGATCGACGCGGCGATGATCCCGAGTCCCTGCGGGTTGAAGCTGTGGTAGATCCGGCGGCGGGACAGTTCCTCGAGGTGCACGTACTGCTGCAGGATCGTGGCGTTGCGTCCACCGAACTCGGGCGGGTTGCCCGGCAGCAGCCAGCCGTTGTCGAACTGCAACCGCTGCCACGGGCGGGCCCAGTCCGGCACGTCCGCGCTCGAGCCGGGGCGGACACCGGTGGCGGCGCCGTCGGGCAGGTTCTCCTCGAGGAAGGCCACGAACTCGGCGCGGAACTCCTCGACGTCGGCATCAAAGGTGAGTTGCACGGTACTCCTCGGCGATCAGCGCCCGATGCTCTGCCGCACCCCCGAGCAGATGCTCGCCGGCCTTGGCGCGCTTGAGCGCGAACTGAAGGTCGTTCTCCCAGGTGAATCCCATGGCACCAAACAGTTGGATGCCGTTGCGGAACACCACGGATTGGCATTCGCCCGCGGCGGCCTTGGCCATCGACGCGGCCACGCGCCGGCGGGGGTCGTTCTCCGCGATCGTCAGGGCCGCGTAGTAGGCCAGCGCGCGTGCCCGTTCGATCGCGACGTGCATGTCGACGGCCTTGTGCTTGACCGCCTGGAACGAGCCGATCGGAACTCCGAACTGCTGACGTTCCCGGACGTGCCCGAGCACCATGTCGAGGATCCGTTGGCACGCACCGACGACGGTGAGCGCGAGCCCGGTCAGTGCCAGGTAGCGGGCAGGCTCCACGTCGACGTCGACGCGCCGGTCGTCGCCGATCCGGACTCCCCGGAACGACACCTCGGCGAGGTGCAGCACCGGGTCGAAGACCGGGCTCCGTGCGACGACGGCCTGCTCGGCCGGCACGACGAACACCCCCGCCTCGGTGACGACGGCCAGCCGGTCGGCGCGGTCGCCGTCGAGGACGTGGTGCGCGGTGCCGTCGAGGATCCACTCGTCGCCCTCGCGGCGCACGCCCACACCCTTGTAGAGCGCGGCACCGGCCAGCCCGGAATCGTCGAACCCCGGTGCGAGAGGAGCGAACTGGGTCATCGTCGCGAGATAGGGAGTGGGATCGGTCGCCCGGCCCAACTCCTCGAGGACGATGGCGAGTTCGACCGTGGTGTCCGGGTCCGTCAGTTCGGTCCATCCGAGGTCGATGTAGGTCTTCCACAGAGGGGACGGGTCGGCGCCGCTGTCGACGATGCTCCGGACCAGCGCGGGCGAGCATTCCTTGGCCGTGACCTCACGGACGGTCTTCTGCCATAGCCGCTGATCGGAGTCGAACTCGAAAAGCATCCCGGCCTGCCTCCTTGCCAGAGCTGTGGTGCACTATGTCGTGGCGAGAATAACATTCTCGTTTGACGAAAGTAATAGTCTCGAATAATCGACGACACAGGTGCGGTCGACGCACTGCGCAAGGAAACTCTCCGGTACAGTTGCTCGCATGTTCGGTACACGTGTCACAGAACAGAGCCGGTGGTGACCGGCCCCAGCGAAGAGCCGGCCTGGAAGCAGCGCGCCGTCGAGCGCTCCATCAGGACCGCCAAGATCCGGGCCGAACAGCGAGTGCAGCGCTTCCTCGACGCGGCTCAGTCGATCATCGCCGAGAAGGGCAGCACGGATTTCACCGTGCAGGAGGTCGTGGACCGGTCCAAGCAGTCGCTGCGCAGCTTCTACCTGCAGTTCGACGGCAAGCACGAGCTGCTGCTCGCGCTCTTCGAGGACGCTCTCAGCCGCTCCGCCGACCAGATCCGCGCCGCGGCTTCCGGCCAGGACGCGCCGCTCGACCAGCTCCGCGTGGCGGTCGAGTTGCTGTTCGAGTTCTGCCGGCCCGACCCGAGCGCGCAGCGTCCGCTGTTCACCGACTTCGCGCCGCAGCTGCTGCTCACGCATCCCGCCGAGGTCAAGGTCGCGCACGCCTCGATGCTCGCGCTGTTCACCGAGCTGATGGAGAAGGTCGCCGCCTCCGGCGAGCTGCGCCCGGGCGCCAACCCGCGCCGACTGGCCGCGATGACGATGCAGACCGTCATGTTCATCGCACAGTCCGCGGGCGCCCCCGACGACGCGACCATCAAGCCGATCTCGGCCGAGGAAGTCTGGACCTTCTGCTCCCGCGGATTCGCCGGTAACTGAGGAATCGTCGGCGAGAATCGTATTCTCAATCGGGGATAGTTCGCTTACACTGGCGGCGTGCCCGATCTCTGGAACGACCTTCTGGCCTGCCTCGAGCTGCGCGCCGACGCCTCGGCAGACCGTCCCGACAGCGACACCTCCGCGACATCGGCGGTGTTCGAGGGAACGAACCAGCAACTCGAATACCACCGTTTGTTCGGCGGTCAACTCCTCGGCCAGTTCGTCCGTGCCGCGGAGGCCGCGTGCCCGACGAAGCGCATCAAGTCGCTGCACGCCCTGTTCCCCCGCGAGGGCAAGGCGTCCGAGCCCGTCCGTTACGAGGTCACCCGTCAGCACGAGGGACGCTCGTTCGCCACGCTGAGCATCGTCGCGAGCCAGTCGTCGGGTGTGATCGGCACCGCGTCGGTTTCGATGCACGTGGGCGAGGACGGCCCCGAGCTGCAGACCGTCGAGCCCGTTCCGCCGGTGCTCGGTGAGAACGATCGTGCCCGCGTCGACCTCATCCCGTGGGAGATCCGGACGACCGAGGATCTCAACGCGTACGAGTCCTCGCCGCCCGAGTACGAAATGTGGATGCGCACACCGGAAGTCGACCCCACGCTGGCTCCGGCCCTGACCGCGTACGCAACCGATCTGACCCTCATCGGAACCGCCCTGCGACCGCTCGAGGGCCTGGCCCAGACCGGCAACGGCACCGTCTTCACCTCGGCCGTCACCTCCCACACCCTGTGGTTCCATCGGCCGTTCCGCACCGACGAATGGCTGCTGGTGCGTCAGCACAGCCCGCTCATCGCCCACGGCCGGTGCTTCGGCCGGGGCGACGTGCTCGACGAGAAGGGGACGCTCGTCGCCTCCTTCGCGCAGGAAGCCCTGCTCCGCCTGCCCCGCCCCTGACCCGATCGAGGTTTCGTTGGATCCGAAAGCCTTGTCCGACACAGCTGTCGGCGTATCCGTGCCGGAACGCACGCACCGGGTCGTCCAGTGGGCCACCGGCAACATCGGCACGCGGGCCCTGCGCGGGGTCATCGAGCATCCGCGTCTGGAACTGGCCGGGCTGTACGTCCACACACCGGAGAAGGCCGGTCGCGACGCCGGCGAGCTCTGCGGCGCGGACCCGACCGGCATCACCGCGACCACGGACATCGACGACGTTCTCGCACTCGGCGCGGACTGCGTGCTGTACATGCCGCGCCTGTTCGATCTCGACGAGGTGTGCCGAATCCTCGCCTCCGGCAGCAACATCGTCACCACCCGCGGCGAGTTCCACCATCCGACGGCGATGGATCCGTCGGCCCGCGCCGAGGTCGAGGACGCGTGCGCGCTCGGCGGCACGTCGATCCACAGCACCGGAAGCAGCCCGGGATTCGTCACCGAGGCACTGCCGTTCGTACTCACCTCGATCCAGCGCAAGCTCGACCGGCTCGCGATCGACGAGTACGCCGACCTCTCGCAGCGCAATTCACCCGGAATCCTGTTCGACATCATGGGTTTCGGTCGCGAGCCCGCCACCTTCGAGGACTACCGCATCGACCACATCCGGTCGAACTTCGGCCCGTCGCTGCACTCGGTCGCCGACGCATTCGGGCTGCGGTTCGATTCCGTCGAAGCCCACGGCGAATTCGCCACGGCACGCACGCAGGTCATCATCGCGGCGGGCACAATCGAGCCGGGTACCGTTGCCGCGCAGCGGATCACGGTCGCAGGTATGCGCGACAGACGAGCGCTCCTCCGGTTCCGCGCGACCTGGTACTGCACCACCGACGTCGACGTCGACTGGGACATCCGTCCGACGGGATGGCACATCGACGTCGCCGGCGATGCACCGCTCGACATCGACATCCGCTTCCCGATCCCCTTGGAGCGGATGAGCGCCGTGTCCCCCTCCTACACCGCGAACCGGGCGGTGAACGCCGTGCCGGTGGTATGCGAGGCGGCGCCGGGCATCCGCACCACCGCCGAGCTGCCGCAGGTGCTCGCCGCCCTGGGGTGAGCGAAAACCTCAGGGACGGCCGAGCAGCCGCGCGGCCGCGCTGTACGGATCGGTGCTCCCGTCCGCGACCGCGGCAGCCAGGTCGTCGAGTTCCGGCAGCGAACGCAGCTGCGACAGGGCCAGGGACAGGATCTGGGACCGGGCCCGGGCGGCTCGGCGCTCCCCGCTGTCGGCGCGCTGATGCAGTTCGATCGCATCCACCAGCGCGTCGACGCCCTCGCCCTTCGACGCGACGAGCGTGAGGATCGGAACGTCCGTCTCCGCCTTCAGATCCCGGACCGTCCGATCGGCGCCCTCGCGGTCCGCCTTGTTCACCACGAGCAGGTCGGCGACCTCGAGCAGACCGGCCTTCGCGGCCTGGATCGCGTCGCCGCCACCGGGATTGAGGAGCACGACCGTCGGATCCGCGACCGCCGCGATCTCGATCTCGGACTGTCCGACCCCGACGCTCTCGAGCAGCACCACGTCGTAGCCGAGTGCGGCGAGCAAGCGGATCGCGGCGGGTACCGCGGCGGACAGGCCGCCGAGATGGCCGCGCGCCGCGAGCGAACGGATCAGCACATCGGGGTCGTTGACGTGGGCGGCCATGCGGATCCGGTCGCCGAGCAGCGCTCCCCCGCTGTACGGGGAGGACGGGTCGACGGCGAGCACCGCGACCCGGAATCCGCGCTCGCGGTAGGCGGAAACGAGCACACCGACGGTCGTCGACTTACCGGCGCCGGGTGGTCCGGTCACCCCGACCACCCGCACGGGCACCGGGTCGAGGGCGGCGAGCACCTCGTCGCGCCGGTCGTCCTCGACCATCGTCAGCAGCCGTCCCGCCGCGCGCACGGACCCGGTGCGCGCGGCGGCGAGGAGTTCGTCGATCGTCACGGCGCACCGGATCCGTTGCTCGTTGCTGCGGCTGTCACGGAGCGGGCACCTCGATGACCGTGGCCGAGCCCATACCTCCGCCCGCGCACATCGCGGCCACGCCGACTCCGCCGCCGCGGCGGCGCAGTTCGTGCACCAGGGTCACGAGCATGCGCGCCCCGGTCGCGGCGACCGGGTGCCCGAGACCGCAGCCGCTGCCGCTGACGTTGACCTTGTCGGGATCGATGTCGAGGAGCTTGATGGTCGCCACACACATCGCGGCGAACGCCTCGTTGATCTCGAACAGATCGACGTCGCAGAAGGTCATGCCGGCGCGACGCAGCGCCTTCGGGATCGCTTGCACCGGAGCGAGTCCGGTGCGGGCGGGGTCGACCGCGACCGACGCCCACGACCGGATGTAGCCGAGTGCGGGCAGGCCGAGGCTGTCGCTCGCGATCGCGAGGGCCGCGGCGGCGTCGTTCGCGCCGCACGCGTTGCCGGCGGTGATGCTGAAACCTTCGATCTCCGGGTGCAGGACCTTGAGGGAGGCAAGCTTCTCGAGCGTGGTGTCACGGCGCGGATGCTCGTCGACGGCGAACAACCCGTGCGGGGTCTCGATCGGGACGATCTCCTCCTTGAACCGGCCCTCGTCGATGGCGGCGATCGCGTTGCGGTGCGAGCGCAACGCCCACGCGTCCATCTCCTCGCGGGTCACACCGGCCTCGACGGCCGCGTTCCAGCCGACGGTGATGGACATGTCGCGGTTGGGGGCGTCCGGGCGGTCCGGGTGGGTCGGCGAGTTCCACGGCACCCAGTCCTCACCGGAGCGCATCAGGGAGCGCGGCGACGTGGAGGCCGAGTTCACGCCACCGGCGATGATCAGCTGGTCCATGCCCGCCTTGATGCTCGCCGCGGCGGTCTGGACCGCGGACTGCCCGGCCGCGCAGTGCCGGTTCAGTGCCAGACCCGGCACGTCGGTCAGTCCCGCCGTGATCGCGGCGTGGCGGGCGATCACGCCGCCGCCGTAGAGTCCTTCGCCGAGGATGACGTCGTCGATCGCCTTCGGGTCGAGGTCCTTCGCGGTCTCGGCCACGATGTGGTTCGCGAGGTCGAACGCGCTGGTGTCGCGGAGCGTGCCCTTGACGGCCGTACCGATCGGGGTGCGCAGCGCGGAGACGATGACGGCTTCAGGCATTGGTGTTCTCCAGTTCGGTCAGTAGGGTCCGGCGCAGGAGTTTTCCTGTTTCGGTCTTGGGAAGTTCGTCGCGGAACACGACGGTGTCCGGCGTCTTGGAGGACCGCAGCCGGTCCTTGACCCACGCGGTGATCTCGTCCGGATCCGCATCGCCCACGAGTACCGCGACGATCCGCTGACCCCATTCGGGGTCGGCGACACCGACGACCGCGGCCTCGGTGATCCCGGGGTGCTCGAGCAGGACGTCCTCGATCTCGGCGGGGGCGATGTTCTCGCCGCCGCGGATGATGGTGTCGTCCGCGCGCCCCTCGATGAACAGGTAGCCCTCGTCGTCGACGTGGCCGAGGTCGCGGGTGGCGAACCAGCCGTGTTCGTCGAGCACGCTGCGCCCGCCGTATTCGCCGGAGATCTGCTCGCCGCGGACGAACACCAGCCCGGTCTCTCCCGGGGCGACGAGTTCGCCTGCCTCGGTGCGGATTTCGATCTCGATGCCGGGCAGCGGGCGGCCGACGGAACCGAGCCGGTCGCGGACGGCTGCGTCGTCGGAGGCGAAGGCCGTCCGGTGGTCGTCCGGTCCGAGCACCGCGATCGACGACGCGGTTTCGGTGAGTCCGTAGGCGTTCACGAACCCGGTGTCCGAGAAGGCCCGCAGAGCGTGTTCGAGGACGGGACGCGGGGTCCGCGATCCGCCGTAGGCGAGGCTCTGCAGCGACGGCACGTCGGCCGGTGCGTCGCCGAGCACGGTGACGATCCGCGCCAGCATGGTCGGCACGAGCATCGCGTGGGTGACCTTCTCCCGGCGCACGGTATCGAGCCAGGTGCCGGGATCGAAGGCGTCGAGGTAGACCACGCGGCGGCCCGTGTACAGGTTCGACAGCAGATTCGTCAGGCCCGCAATGTGATACGGCGGGACGGACACGAGCGAGGCGTCGGTTTCCTCGGCGGAGGCGAACTCCATCGTGTTGAGCACGTACGCCAGCAGGTGGCGGTGCCGCAGCACCGCGGGCTTGGGATCCGACGTGGTGCCGCTGGTGTAGATGATCGCCGCGACGGCGTCGCCGTCCCACTCGGGCGCGACCTCGTCGGCGTCGACGGGGGTCGCGGTGGAGTCGACGAACGCGTCGAGGTCGCCGGGAGCGAGTTCGAGCGCCCCCGGGTGCCGGTCCCGCAGCGCCGTCAGCTGGGCTTCACCGAGTCGGTAGTTCAGTGCCACGAACGGCACCCCGGCCAGCGCGGCACCGAACAGCGCCACGGGATAGGCCAGATGGTTCGTGCCCAGGTACAGCACGGCCGGATACCCACGGAAACGGCTCGCGGCGACGCGGGCCCGGTCGTGGAGTTCGGGGCCCGTGAGGGAGCGGCCGTCGTAGGTCACGACAGCTCGATCACCGTTGCTTGCGGCCATTTCTAGAATCATGCTGATGTTCATGAGAACATTATTCTCTCAAGCAGAGAGCTGTAGTTGCAAGAAGGGAAACCAACATGCAGATCACCGGTAGTTCAGCGATCGTCGTCGGTGGCACCGGCGGCCTCGGCGAGGCCACCGTGCGCCGTCTCCACGCCGGCGGGGCGAAGGTCGTCGTGGCCGACGTCAACGACGACAAGGGCAAGGCACTCGAGGAGGAGTTGGGCGTGCGCTACGTCCGCACCGACGCCGGCAGCGAGGAGTCGGTGCTCGCCGCGATCGCCGAAGCCGAATCGCTCGGACCGCTGCGCGTGTCGGTGGACTGCCACGGTGGCCCGGCCGGGGGCGGGCGGCTCGTCGGCAAGGACGGCAGCCCGATGCCGCTCGAGAACTTCACCAAGACCATCGAGTCGTACCTGGTCTCGGTGTTCAACGTGATGCGCCTGGCCGCCGCCGCCATCGCCCGGCAGGAGCCGCTCGAGGACGGGCAGCGCGGTGTCATCGTCAACACGGCGTCGATCGCCGCCTACGAGGGCCAGATCGGTCAGCTCCCCTACTCGGCCGCGAAGGGCGGCGTCGTCGGCATGACCCTGGTCGCCGCGCGTGACCTGTCGCCGCTCGGCGTCCGCGTCGTCACCATCGCGCCCGGCACGTTCCTCACGCCCGCCTACGGCAAGGCCGGCGACCAGCTCGAGGCCTACTGGGGTCCGCAGGTGCCGCACCCCAAGCGCATGGGCCGCTCCCCCGAATACGCGACGCTCGTCGCGTCGATCGTCGAGAACGACTACCTCAACGGCGAGGTCATCCGCCTCGACGGCGCACTGCGGTTCCCGCCGAAGTGACCGCTCTCGACGGCAAGGTCGCGTTCGTCGCCGGTGCCAGCCGTGGCATCGGCGCCGCGGTGGCCGCCGCACTCGCCGAGGCGGGTGCGGCGGTCGCGGTCGCGGCGCGCTCGGAGAACGAGGGCCGGCTGCCCGGCACGATCCATTCGGTCGCGGACCGGATCGTCGCGTCGGGCGGTCGCGCCCTGCCGGTGCCGTGCGACGTCACCGACGAGGAGTCCGTCGACGCGGCGATCGCCGCGACGGTCGCCGAGTTCGGTGGCCTCGACATCGTCGTCGCCAACGCCGGGGTGCTGTGGCAGGGCCCGATCGAGACGACGCCGCTGAAGCGGTGGCAGCTGTGCCTCGACGTCAACACCACCGGCGTGTTCCTGGTGACCAAGGCGGCGATTCCGCATCTGCGCGCGCGTGGCGGCGGATCGCTGATCGCGGTGACCACCACCGGCGTGACGATGACCGACCGCGGATCCAACGCGTACTGGGTGTCGAAGGCCGCGGTCGAACGGCTCTATCTGGGGCTGGCGTCGGACCTGCGCGGCGACAACATCGCCGTGAACTGCCTGAGCCCGTCCCGGGTCGTTCTCACCGAGGGCTGGACCGCCGGCGGCAGCGGCATCGAGATTCCGCCGGAGATGGTCGAGCCACCGGAGACGATGGGTGCGGCGGCGGTACTGCTGGCCGCGCAGGACGCCTCCGGGATCACCGGCACCGTTCAGCGGTCGGAAACGCTCTAGCGCTACGCGCCGGTGTGCCTTTGTGGCGGCTCCCACCGCCACAAAGGCACACCGGGCCGTCAGGCCTTTTTTGTGAGCCTGGCAATGTTCGCGCGGAAGTCGTCGCTCTGGAACGTCAGGTCCTCCGCGGTCATCGCGTAGTCCAGGCTCGCGAGGATCGCGCGCTCGAGGTGGATGTTCACCAGCCGCTTCGTGCTCTCGACCGCCTTCTGCGGAAGCTCGGAGATCTTCTTCGCCGCGGCGAGGGCCTCGGTGAGCGGATCGGCGACGACGTGGTTGGCCAGACCGAGCGCGAGCGCCCGCTCCGCCGGGATCCGCGTGCCGAGGAGCGCGAACTCCTTGGTCTGCAGCAGGCTGATCTGCAGCGGCCACGTGAGGGGCCCGCCGTCGGCCGCGACCAGGCCGACCTGCACGTGCGGATCGGCGAGGTACGCATGCTCCGCCATGTAGACGACGTCGCTGAGCGCCACCAGGCTGCAGCCCAGGCCGACGGCCGGGCCGTTGACGGCGGCGATCACCGGAATCCGGCAGCGCGCCATCCCGATCACCAGCTCGCGGCCGTCCGCGATGGTCTTCGCACGCAGATCCGCGTCCTCGGCCAGCTCCGCGAGGTACGCGAAATCGCCGCCCGCGGAGAACGCCTTGCCGGCACCGGTGATCACCGCGGCGCGCGCGGTGCGGTCGGCGGACAGTTGCGGCCACAGCTGCGCGAGCCCGTGGTGCAGGTCGTCGTTGACCGCGTTGAGCGCATCCGGGCGGTTCAGCGTGATGATGCGCAGCGGACCGTCCGCGCGAACGTCGATCTCTTCCGGCATGTCGTACATGTCAAACTCCCAATCCGAGGATGCGCGAGGCCACGATGTTCTTCTGGATCTGCGACGTTCCACCCATGACGGACTGCGCGCGGCTGTACATGTACGTGCCGAGCATCTCCGCGTCGCGGGTGCCGGCCTCCGACAGGGCCGCGTGACCGACGGATTGCTCGACCCAGGTCATGAGCAGCTTGTCGAGCGAGCCCTCCGAGCCGTGGGTCAGACCGTCGAGCTGCTCGGACAACCGGCGGCGCACGTGCAGCCGCAGTATCTCCGATTGCACTGCCGCCCAAGCGAGTTCGTCGGACGGCGGGCCGTCGGACCGGGCCGCGAGTTCGCGGACGGTCTTCGCATAGCGGGCCGCGAACCCGAGTGTCGACGGTTCGCGCTCGTGCCCGACCACCGTCATGGCCAGCTTCCAGCCCTCACCGGGGTTGCCGACCATCCGCGACGCCGGGACACGCGCACCGTCGAACAGCACCTGCCCGAACTCCTTGGTGACGCCGCTGATCATCTTCAGCGGTCGCTGTTCGATCCCGTCCTGGTGCATGTTCACGATGAACGCCGAGATGCCCTTGTGCCGCGGCTTGTCCGGTTCGGTGCGGGCGAGCAGCAGGCACCAGTCGGCGACGTCGGAATAGCTCGTCCAGATCTTGTGCCCGTGGATGACGTACTCGTCGCCGTCGCGGGTCGCGGTGGTCGTGAGCGAGGCCAGGTCCGATCCGGCGCCCGGTTCGCTGAAGCCCTGGCACCAGCGTTCGGTGCCGTTGATCATGCCGGGCAGGAACTCCTGCTGCAGTTCCTTGCTGCCGTGGTGACCGAGACCGATCACCAGATAGCCGAGGCTCGGCCGGGCCGGTGCACCGGCGATCGCGAGTTCCTCGTCGAGGATCACGTCGTAGACGGGCGGCAGGTCCTGTCCCCCGAATTCCTTCGGCCAGGACAGCCCGAAGAATCCGGCGTTGTACAGCGCCCGATGCCACTCGGGCTGTTTCGCCCAGTACTCGTCGCCCGATGTCGGGAATTGCTTGGCCGTGGTCGCGAGCCAGGACCTCAGACGGTCGCGGAACGCGGCTTCCTCCGGCGAATCACGAAACTCCAAGGTCGATCTCCTTCAGGCTCACGGGGAACAGTTCGGTGGACGCGAGCGCCCGCCGCAGGTAGACGTGCGCGAGGCATTCCCAGGTGTTGCCGATGCCACCGTGCACCTGGATCGAGGTCTCGCAGATCGTGAAAGCGGCTCGCGCGCAGTAGATCTTCGCGACCCGGGAAGCCTGGATCGCCTCGGCGGTGTCGAGTTCGTCGACCGCCCACGCCGCGTGCCGCAGCACGCTGATCGACCCTTCGATCAGCGCCTGGCTCTCGGCGAGCATGTGCGCGACCGCCTGGTACGACCCGATGGTGTGGCCGTACTGCTCGCGCATCTTCGCGTAGTCGACGGCGAGGTCCTGCGCACCGCGGGATACGCCGACGAGGTCGGCGGTGGTCGCGACGAGAGCGAGCGCGTACCAGCGGTCCGCGTCGGCGGCGGACAGTTCGCCGAGCGGCTCGCCCGGCTCGCCGAGTTCCGCGAAACAGCGGGTCAGGTCCGCGGCGGCGGCGATGTCGGCACCGACGGGCGCCGAAAGGATCTGCCTGTCCCGCAGGATCACCGCATCGGTGAGGCCGCGCGCGTCGACCGCTTCGGAGCCGACACCGATCGCCCACGGCGACTGGTCGTCGCCGAGGTGACGCCGCAGGTCGTCGGCGAGGACGGGACCGAGGAAGGGTACGTCGACGAGACCGCGACCGAACTCCTCGGCGACGATCGCGACCTCGACACCGGATGCGCCGTCGGAGCGCAGGGCACGCCAGCCGGTGGTGTCAACCGCCTTCTCGAGCCGGGCGACCCGGCTGTCGTCGTCGAGATCCTGGACCGATCCCGGACCGAGGTCGTCGGCGAGTTTCGCTGCCGCATCACGTAATTGTCGTTGTTCACTCGTCAGACGGACGTCCATAGCGCTCCTTGAGTACTCGGCGCAACACCTTGCCGGAGGGCAGGCGAGGGATTTCGGGGACGAACAGGACCCGGCTCGGGCGTTTGTAGGACGCCAGCCGGTCGCCGACCAGGGCGATCAGTTCGGCTTCGGTGACCGGCCCGCCGGTCGTGACCGCCGCGAGGACGGCCTCCCCGGTGGCCGGGTCGGGCACGCCGAACACCGCGCAATCGGTGACCTCGGGATGTCCGTGCAGCACGCTTTCGACCTCGGCGGGCGCGACCTGGAATCCCTTGACCTTGATCATTTCCTTCGACCGGTCGGTGATCCGCAGCCAGCCGTCCTCGTCGAGGTAGCCGACGTCGCCGGTGCGGTACCAGCCGTCGTCGAAGGCGTCGGGATTCGCATCGGCCGGAAGGTAACCGGCCATGAGGGAGTCGGCGCGGGCCTGGATTTCGCCGACACCGCCCGCCGGCAGCACCTCCCCGGTGTCCAGCGACACCACGCGCACCGTCACGCCGGGGACGGGACGCCCGACGCTGTCCAGCCGCGCATCGTCGACCGGATTGCAGGCGATGACCGGGAGTTCGCTCGCGCCGTAGGCAGGCAGCCACCCGACGCCGGTGCGGCGGGTGACGGTGTCGGCGACGCTCGCCGTGACCGGGGTGGCGCCCCACATGATGTAGCGCAGCGACGACAGGTCGTACGACTCGAGATGCGGGTGCTGCGCGATCGCCAGCGCGATCGGCGCGACGGCCATCTCGACGGTGATCCGGTCGCGTTCGATGTGCCGGAGCATCACGTCGATGTCGAAGCGGCGATGCAGCCGGAACCACGCGCCGACCTCGAGGGCGGTGACGATGTTGAGGATCCCGAGAATGTGGGACGGCGGCGTCAGCACCTGCATCCGGTCCGTGGACGTCAGTTGCAGCGCGTCGCGCCAGTGCGCGACGGCGGCGGCGAGGGAGCGGTGGGTGTGCCGGACGGCCTTGGGCAGCCCGGTCGTGCCCGAACTGAACACCAGTACCGCCTCGGCGTCCGGGTCGTGGGCGGTTGTCGTGCCGTCACCGCTCGCGGGTGGGATCGGCTCGTCGAGGTGCAGCATGTCGGCGTGCTCGGCGAGGACCGGATTGTCGCCGACCGCGGCGACCGGCCGCGTCACCTCGAGGGCGTGCACGACCTCGTCGTGCTTGTAGGCCGGGCTGAGCAGCACGACGGACGCACCGAGGCGCCAGATCGCCTGCACGGCCACGACGAACTCGGGCCGGTTCGACGACATCAAGGCGACCCGGTCGCCGGCGCCGACGCCACGTTCGGCGAGCCGGACCGCCAGGCCTGCCGCGAGCGCGTCGAGCTCGACGCGGCTGTAGGCACGGTCCTCGAACACCAGTGCGGTGGTGGTGTTCCGCGTCCGGTCGATCGTGGGGTCCGACAACTGTGCCTCGTCTCGGGTGGGTGTTCGACGTTGAGAAGATCCTATATCGTAGGCGAGAATATAATTCTCCAGACAGTAGAACAATCCCCGAGGAGGAGACGATCCATGGCGAGACCCCCTATGTTCCAGCGGGCGCGGGTGACCCGGATCGTGAAGGAGACCTCCGACGCTCGGTCGTTCGTCCTGGCGCCCGTGGACGGCCCGTTCACCTACCGGGCGGGGCAGTTCCTGAACTTCAAGGTCACCGTCGACGGCACCGAGTTGTACCGGTCGTACTCGATGTCCAGCGCACCCGAAAGCGACGACGAGCTCACGGTCACCGTCAAGCGCGTACCCGGCGGCAAGGTGTCGAACTGGCTGCTCGACAACGTCTCCGAGGGCGACGAGGTGGAGATCAGTCGCCCCACCGGCACCTTCCTGCTGCGGGAGAGCGACAGGCCGCTCCTCGGATTCAGCGGCGGCAGCGGCATCACCCCGATCCTGTCGCTCGCCAAGTCCACCCTGGCCACCACCGACCGCCCCGTCCGGTTGCTGTGCGCCGACCGCGACCAGCCGTCGGCGATCTTCGAATCCGTTCTCGAGGCGCTGGTTGCGCAGTACCCGGACCGGCTGACGGTCGTGCGCCATCTCGACGACGAGAAGGGCATGCTCGACGCCGAGGCCATCCGCGCGTTCGTCGGCAGCGACGTGGACGCGGACAGCTACCTGTGCGGCCCCGAACCGTTCATGGATCTGATCGAGTCGACGCTGCCCGGTCCGGGCCGCGTGTTCAGCGAGCGCTTCGGCACCCCGCCGGCACCGGCTTCCACCGAGCCGCCCGCCGCCCCCGCCGCGGAGGAATCCGGCGAGCTCGAGGGGACCGTGACGATCTTCGTCGGACGCAAGAAGGGATCGGTACCGCGCCACGCCGGCGAGACCATCCTCGAAAGCGCCCGCCGCGCCGGACTGACCCCGCCGTTCTTCTGCGAAATGGGCAACTGCGGCACCTGCATGGCGCTGGTGACCGAGGGTTGCGCGACGATGCGCACCAACGAGGCACTTTCGGACGACGAGGTCGAGGAAGGCTACGTGCTCACGTGCCAGGCCGTGCCGGACACCCCGTCGATCAAGGTCAAGTACGAGTGACCGACCCCCCGTGCGTGGTTTCGGTTGGCCACGAACACCAGCCGCGCGCCGCCGGGTTCGGACGCCGGCTGCCCCTCGATCGCCCCGGCCGCGGCCGCGACCTGATAGGCGGCGAGCTG
>NZ_JBSFRG010000020.1:0-111995 GCF_053589115.1 Rhodococcus sp. NPDC003383
CCCGGAGAGGGCGAGCGGACCGATTCGTGAATCGCTGTGGTCAGCGACCTACGCGACTCAGCAGTCGAAGTACAGCTGGAACTCGTAGGGGTGCGGACGCAGGTTGACCGGAGCGATCTCCTGCTCGCGCTTGAGCGAGATCCAGGTCTCGATCAGGTCGGTGGTGAACACGCCGCCCTCGGTGAGGTACTCGTGGTCCTGCTCGAGACGGTCGATGACCGCGTTGAGGGACGTCGGAGCCTGCGGGATGTTCTTGGCCTCCTCCGGCGGGAGCTCGTAGAGGTCCTTGTCGACCGGAGCCATCGGCTCGATCTTGTTCTTGACGCCGTCCAGGCCGGCCATCATCTGCGCGGCGAAGTTCAGGTACGGGTTGCCCGAGGAGTCCGGCGCGCGGAACTCGAGGCGCTTGGCCTTCGGGTTGTTGCCGGTGATCGGGATGCGGACCGCGGCGGAGCGGTTGCGCTGGCTGTACACGAGGTTGATCGGAGCCTCGTAGCCCGGCACCAGGCGGTGGTACGAGTTGATCGTCGGGTTCGTGAAGGCGAGCAGCGACGGCGCGTGGTGCAGGATGCCGCCGATGTACCAGCGGGCGACGTCCGACAGGCCCGCGTAGCCGGCCTCGTCGTGGAACAGCGGCTTGCCGTCCTTCCACAGCGACTGGTGGACGTGCATGCCCGAGCCGTTGTCACCGAAGAGCGGCTTCGGCATGAAGGTGGCGGTCTTGCCGTTCTTCCACGCCGTGTTCTTGACGATGTACTTGAACAGCTGCAGGTCGTCGGCCGCGGCGAGCAGGGTGTTGAACTTGTAGTTGATCTCGGCCTGGCCGCCGGTGCCGACCTCGTGGTGGCCGCGCTCGAGCTCGAAGCCGGCAAGCTGCAGGTTGGTGGAGATCTCGTCACGCAGGTCGACGTAGTGGTCGTACGGGGCGACCGGGAAGTAGCCACCCTTCGGGCGCACCTTGTAGCCGCGGTTCGGGGTGCCGTCGGCGTTGTACTCGGCGCCGGTGTTCCAGGAGCCGGAGATCGAGTCGAGCTCGTAGAACGCACCGTTCATCTTCGAGTCGTACGAGACGGAGTCGAAGATGTAGAACTCGGCCTCGGCACCGAAGTACGCGGTGTCGGCGATGCCGGTGCTGATCAGGTATTCCTCGGCCTTACGAGCGACGTTGCGCGGGTCGCGCGAGTAGGACTCGCGGGTGAAGGGGTCGTGGACGAAGAAGCTGACGTTCAGGGTCTTGGCGGCGCGGAAGGGGTCGATACGCGCGGTGGTGACGTCCGGGAGGAGGAGCATGTCCGACTCGTGGATGGACTGGAAGCCGCGGACCGAAGATCCGTCGAAGGCCAGGCCGTCCTCGAAAACATCCTGGTTGAATGCCTTCGCGGGGATCGAGAAGTGCTGTTCGATGCCGGGCAGGTCGGTGAAGCGGATGTCGACGTACTCGACGTTTTCGTCCGCGATGAACTTGATGACCTCTTCGGCCGTGGTGAACGCCACGCTTGTGCTCCTTCAGTCGGTGCGCGCCAGTGTGATGGGCGCCTGCGTCGAATGCAGACGGTATGGACTCGGTGTTGCCCGCCCATCAAACCCATGTTTCGCCAGTGTTACACCTCGCGTCGTCCTGCGGTGAGGACGTAGTTTGTGGTAGAAGTCACCGGCGGTGCACGGGCTCGCCCTTCTAGGGCGGTCCACAGCCTATCCTGGACGCATGGCACGGATGACGGGCAGTTGGCTTTCCGGTCCCTCGGCGGCACTGCCGAAGGACCAGCAGCGCGAGCAGGACTATCCCGGGCAGCTGCTCGGACTCCCGCAGAACGGACCCGGATCGCTCGCCACCACGGGCAAGCGTGTGCTCGCTCTGATGATCGACTGGTTCACTGCGATGGGTGTCGCGATGCTGCTCGTCGGCGAGAACCCGCTCGAGAGCCCGAACCTGTCCGCCTACACCCTGATCGTCTGGTTCGTCGTCGGCGTCCTGTGCGTGACGCTGTTCTCGTTCACCCCCGGCCAGTACATCGCCGGCTTGCAGGTCGCGCGGGTCGACACTCCGGTGCGGGTCGGCATCATCCGCGCCCTGTCGCGTCAGCTGCTGCTCGTGTTCATCGCCCCCGCGCTCGTCACCGACGTCGACAACCGCGGCCTGCAGGACCGGGCCACCCAGACCGCCGTCGTCCGCAGGCGCTAGAGCTTTCGGCCCCCGCCTGACACAACGAGAAGGGCCGCTCCCGTGATCGGGAGCGGCCCTTCTCGTTCGCGTTCTCGTCAGCGTCGGCGGATCGTGCGCTGCACGCTGCGCATCTTCGCGCCGGGCGGCAACGGACCCTTCGGCATCGCGGGACCGGACTTCTTGGTGCTCAGCGCCGACAGTCGGCCCTCGATGGCATCCATGCGCTTGGTGTCGATGTTGCGGGGAAGCTTCGACAGATGCTTCTGCAGCTGCGACAGCTTCACCTGGCCCTCGTCGTTGCCGACCACGACCTCGTAGATCGGGGTGTCGCCGACCAGTCGTGCCACGCGCTTCTTCTCCTGCGCGATGAGACCCTTCACCCGGCCGGGCGAGCCCTCACCGACGAGGATGACGCCGGGGCGACCGATCACGCGGTGCACGGCGTCGAGCTGGGTGGTGCCGGCAACGGCCTGGGTCACGCGCCACGCGCCCTGAAGGTTGTCGAGCGCCCACGCGGCCGCACCGGCCTGACCCTCCGCTCTCGTGTAGACCGTCTTCTGCACGCGGCGACCGAAGACGATGAACGCCAGCAGCGCGCCGACGATGATGCCGATCGGCAGGAAGAACCACTGCAGCCCGAAGATCAGGCCGATCAGGAAGAACACGACGATCGACGCGACGAGCACACCGATCATCCACGGCAGCAGAAGCTTGTCTTCTTTGCGCTGGATCTGGAAGGCCTGCCAGAGCTGCGTGCGCCGCTCCTTCGATGCCTGCTTGCGCGCGGCCTTCGCCGCGGCTTTCGCTTCCTTGGTGGGTTTGCTGCCGTTCGCCATGCTTATCAGGATACGTTCCCCGTGATGGCGTCCTCGCCACCACGGGTCCCGTCTCCGGCTACTGCCCGAAGCGGGCGAGAACCGAGCTCGCCTCCTGCGACGCGGTGCCCTCCTGCGCGAGATGCGCCTGGCCCGCGGGCAACTCGCGGCCGTGATGGGCCATCGCCTGCGCGTAGAGGCGACCGGCGCGATAGGACGAACGCACCAGCGGTCCGGCCATCACGCCCGCGAAGCCGATCTCCTCGGCGGTCTTCGAGTGCGCGACGAACTCCTCGGGCTTGACCCACCGCTCCACCGGATGGTGCCGCGGGGACGGACGCAGGTACTGGGTGATGGTCACGATGTCGCAGCCGGCGTCGTGCAGGTCGTGCAGCGCCTCGGTCACTTCCTCGGGGGTCTCGCCCATCCCCAGAATCAGGTTGGACTTGGTGACCAGACCGAAGTCGCGGGCGGCGGTGATCACGTCCAGGGAACGCTGGTAGCGGAACGCCGGGCGGATCCGCTTGAAGATCCGCGGAACGGTCTCGACGTTGTGCGCGAGCACCTCGGGACGGGACTCGAACACTTCCTGCAGGAGCTCGGGCTTGCCGTTGAAGTCGGGGATGAGGTTCTCGACGCCGGTGCCCGGGTTCAGTTCGTGGATCTTCCGGACGGTTTCCGCGTAGAGCCAGGCGCCGCCGTCGGGCAGGTCGTCGCGGGCGACACCGGTGATGGTCGAGTAGCGCAGGCCCATCGCCTGAACGGACTCGGCGACACGGCGCGGTTCGTCGCGGTCGAGGGCGGTGGGCTTACCGGTGTCGATCTGGCAGAAGTCGCAGCGTCGGGTGCACTGCTCGCCGCCGATGAGGAAGGTCGCTTCGCGGTCCTCCCAGCATTCGTAGATGTTGGGGCAGCCGGCTTCCTCACAGACCGTGTGCAGACCTTCGCTGCGCACCAGGCCCTTGAGCTCGGTGTACTCCGGGCCCATTTTCGCCCGGGTCTTGATCCAGTTCGGTTTGCGTTCGATCGGCGTCTGCGCGTTTCGGGTCTCGATCCGCAGCAGTTTGCGTCCTTCTGGGGCCACAGTCACGGATCCGATCGTACGCCCGGGGAAAGGTTCGGCCCCGGCCGGGGAGCGCCCGGCCGGGGCCGTCCGGTGGAAGCCGTCAGAACCGCATGGTGGTGAACTCGGGGCGCTGTGCGGGCGGCTCGGACGCGGCGACGGCCTGCTCGAACGTGACCCGCTCGATGTCGTGCTCGGCGACCGGAAGCTTCCCGTCGAGCGCATCGACGACCGCGGTCGTCACGGCGTCGGTCACCTCGTCGACGGTGACGTCGCGGCCCAGTTCGCCCGTCAGCGACGCGACGCCCGCGTCGCGGATGCCGCACGGAACGATGGAGTCGAACGCGTCGAGCGCGGAATTGCAGTTGAGGGCGAACCCGTGCATCGCGACGCCGCGCTGGACCCGGATCCCGATCGCTGCGATCTTTCGTTCGGGAAGCCACCGGCCGTCGCGCAGTTCGGCGGGCAGCCACACCCCGGAACGGCCCTCGACGCGTCCACACCGCAGTCCCATGTCGGTGCACACGGTGATCAGGGCCTGCTCGAGACGTCGCACATAGTTCACGACGTCGATCGGCTCGGCGAGCCGCACGATGGGGTACCCGACGAGCTGACCCGGCCCGTGCCAGGTGATCTTGCCGCCGCGGTCGACGTCGATCACCGGGGTGCCGTCCTTGGGCCGGTCGCCTTCCTCGGTACGCCGACCGGCGGTGTAGACGGGGGGATGCTCGAGCAGGAGAAGCGTGTCGGCGCCGATGCCCTCGGCGCGCTCGGCAGCGAGTTCACGCTGACGTTCCCAGGCTTCGAGGTAACCGATCAGCCCCAGGCGGGCAACGACGACGGGATTCGGATCGAGTCGGGCGGAAGCTGTGGCGCTGCTCATGTATGTCGACCCTACGCCGTCCGGTGAGCGGTCAGAAGGGGAGGCGCTTCGCCGAGGGAACGATTTCTCGGGCGCCTTCGATCGGTCGCGGAAACGCCCGTAGCGGGGCGATGCCGGTGCGGCATCGCCCCGCTACGTGAGGCTTTCGGTCACCCGCAGGAACGGGTCACCGGGTCACAGACCGAGATCGGCCTCGAACGCGCCCTCCTCGAGACGGTGCTTGACCGTGGTGAGGAAGCGGCCGGCGTCGGCGCCGTCGATGAGGCGGTGATCGTAGGTCATCGGCAGGTAGCACATCGACCGCACACCGATCGACTCGTTGCCCGCCTCGTCCTTGACGACGACCGGACGCTTGACGATCGCGCCGGTGCCGAGCATCGCCGCCTGCGGCGGAACCAGGATCGGGGTGTCGAACAGCGCGCCCTGGCTGCCGATGTTGGTGATCGTGAACGTGCCACCGGCCAGCTCGTCGGGCTTGAGCCCACCGTTGCGGGCGCGGTCGGCGATGTCGACGATCGCCCGGGCGAGGCCGCCGAGGGTCAGGTCACCGGCGTTGTGGATCACCGGGGAGAGCAGGCCCTGCTCGGTGTCCACGGCGATGCCGAGGTGCTCGGCAGCGTGGTAGGTGATCTCCTTCTTGGCCTCGTCGTAGGACGCGTTGATGTTCGGGTGCACCCGCAACGCCTCGACCACGGCCTTCGCGAAGAACGGCAGGAAGGTGAGGTTCACACCCTCGCGTTCGGCGAACGACTTCTTCGCCTGCGCCCGCAGCTGCGCGATCTTGGTGACGTCGACCTCGAAGGTCTGCGTGAGCTGCGCGGTGCTCTGCAGCGACTCGCGGGTCTTGACCGCGGTGATCTGGCGGATGCGGTTGACCTTCTGGGTCGTGCCGCGCAGCTTCGCGAGCTCGGGGCGGACACCCGGGGCGTTTGCCGGCGCCGTCGGCGCCGCAGCGGCCGGGGCGGCAGCGGCGGGAGCCTTCCCAGCCTGGGCCGCGGCGAGCACGTCCTGCTTGCGGATGCGTCCGCCGACACCGGTGCCCTTGACGGTCGACAGGTCGACGTTGTTCTCGGCGGCGAGCTTGCGGACCAGCGGGGTCACGTACGGCGTCGCCTCACCCGACGGCGCGGCCGCAGCCGGAGCCGCGGGAGCCGCAGCGGGCTTCGGCGCAGCCGGCGCGGGCGCCGGTGCCGGAGCAGCGGGAGCCTGGGCGGCCGGAGCCGGGGCAGGTGCGGCCGGAGCCGGAGCCGGGGCAGGTGCGGCCGGGGCCGGGGCGGGTGCCGCGGGGGCGGGTGCGGCTGCGGCGGGTGCGCCGGAGCCGACGACGGCGAGCTGTCCGCCGACCTCGACGGTGTCGTCTTCCTGGGCGTTGATCTCGAGGAGGATGCCGGCGACAGGGGACGGGATTTCCGTGTCGACCTTGTCGGTGGAGACCTCGAGGAGGGGTTCGTCGACCGCGACCTCGTCGCCGACGGCCTTGAGCCAGCGGGTGACGGTGCCTTCGGTGACGGATTCGCCGAGTGCGGGCATGGTGACCGGGGTGCCGTCCGCGGCGCCGCCCTGGGCGGGTGCGGGTGCGGCAGCGGCGGGGGCCTCGGCGGCCGGAGCCGGAGCGGCAGGTTCGGCCGCGGCCGGAGCCGGGGCGGCGGCAGGAGCAGAGGCCTCGCCGGCCTCACCGATGACGGCGAGCTCGCCACCGATCTCGACGGTGTCGTCCTCCTGGGCGACGATCCTCACCAGGACACCGGCAGCGGGGGACGGGATTTCGGTGTCGACCTTGTCCGTGGAGACTTCGAGCAGGGGCTCGTCGACTTCGACCGTGTCTCCTTCCTGCTTGAGCCATCGCGTGACAGTTCCCTCGGTGACGCTCTCACCAAGCGCTGGCATCTGGACGGAGAAGGCCATGTCTGTTGACTCCTCGACGGTTGTTTCGTGTGTGTTGAGTTGTACCGACTCGTGGTCGTCCGACCATTGTGTGGTCGTTGACTATTGTGCTCGAGCCCGAAGACTCGCGCGGGTACTTCGTTGGTGCGTACGGTCCACACCCGGCAGGCATGGCCTCGACCATCCTTGCACTGATCACTTCCGGGTGTACGGCGAGGGGCACGTCACGTTGCACCGGGCGCGCCTCCCGGGCACTCGAAGGCACCCGGAAGGCACGCCTGAGATCAGCCGTTGGCTGCGATGTCCTCGATGACCGCGAACATCGTGCGCACCGGCACACCGGTCCCGCCCTTGCCGATGTAGCCGAACGGACCGCCGGTGTTGAACGCCGGACCCGCCACGTCCAGATGCGCCCACTGCACACCCTCGGCGACGAATTCCTTCAGGAAGATCGCGGCCGCCAGCATCCCGCCCCACCGGTGCGGGGTGACGTTCGCCAGGTCCGCGACCCGCGAGTTGAGGTCGGCGCGCAGCTCCGCCGGCAGCGGCATGGCCCAGCCGTTCTCCCCGACGGACCGCGACAGCTCCGCGACCCGGTCACGGAACTCGTCGGTGCCCATCACACCCGGGGTGCGGGTGCCCAGCGCGACCATCTGCGCGCCGGTCAGCGTGGCGGTGTCGATCAGGTAATCGGGCTCGTCCTCGCAGGCACGCACGATCGCGTCGGCCAGGATCAGGCGGCCTTCCGCGTCGGTGTTGATCACCTCGACCGTCGTTCCGCCGTACTGGGTGAGCACGTCGCCGGGACGCTGCGCCGTCGACGACGGCATGTTCTCGGCCATCGGGACGGTCGCGGTGACGTCCGCGGCCACACCGAGCTTCGCGGCGAGCACGACGGTCGCGATCACCGCGGCCGCACCGCCCATGTCGGAGGTCATGTTCTCCATGCCCGCGGCGGGCTTGATGGAGATGCCACCTGTGTCGAACGTGATGCCCTTGCCGACCAGCGCGACCTTCGGGGCCTTGCGCTTCTTCGACGAGTAGCTCAGCCGCACCAGCCGCGGCGGACGCGACGAACCCTGCCCGACACCGACGATGCCGCCGAAGCCCTGCTTGGCCAGGGCCTTCTCGTCGAGCACCTCGACCTTCAGGCCCGCCGCGGTGCCGAGCGCCTTCGCGCGGTCGGCGAACTCCGCCGGGTACAGGTGACTCGGTGGGGTGTTGACGAATTCGCGGGCGGTGGCGACGGCCTCGGCGATCGCGGCCGACCGGGTCAGCGCGGCCTTGGTCTCGCGGGCACGGGGCGAGGCCACCAGGAACTCGATGCGGGCCGGCGGGCGCGCGTCGTCGCCCGGCGCGGACTTCGCGGAGCGGAACTCGGTGAACGTGTACGCGCCGAGGGCGAAGCCTTCGACGGCCGCACCGAGATCCACCTCGGACAGCGTCGTCGCGACGACCGCGGCACCGTTCAGGGCCCGAGCCGCGGAGCCGGCGGCGCGGCGCACCTGCTCGGCGTCGATCTTGTCGGCGGCACCGAGACCGACTGCCAGCACGCTCGTCACCGACAGCGCCGCCGGGGTGGGGACCCGGGTCAGTTCCTCGGACTTGCCGGTCGCGCCGACCGCGGTCACGGCGTCGAGCACCTCGCCGAGCACGGCTTCGTCGACGACGCCGCCGAGCAGCGCCTCGGGACCGTCGTCTCCGGACGTGAGTCCGATCACGAGAACATCGGCTCGTTTCGAGAGGGACCCGGCGAGAACGAGTTCCGGGAGGGTGGGAGCGGGGGCACTCACGGGCATCTCCTATGCAGAGGGTGGCGTTGTGTCGATGCTAGTGATCGTCGGGTTCGAAGCCGTGGAGGCGGTCCCGGCCCGGCACGTGGGATACCGTCATGCGACATGAGCGACCAGCAACTTCAGCAGGGCCCGATCCACGCCGTCCACGTCGAACTCGGTGCCACCTTCGCCCCGTTCGGCGGGTGGGAGATGCCCGTCTCCTATGCCGGCACGGTCGCCGAGCACACCGCGGTCCGGGAGAACGTCGGCCTGTTCGACGTCAGCCACCTCGGCAAGGCGCTGGTCGCCGGTCCGGATGCCGCGAAGTTCGTGAACTCGACGCTGACCAACGACCTGTCGAAGATCGGGCCGGGCAAGGCCCAGTACACGCTGTGCTGCACCGAATCCGGGGGAGTCGTCGACGACCTCATCGTGTACTACGTGTCGGACGACGAGCTGTTCCTCGTGCCGAACGCCGCGAACACCGCCGCGGTCGTGGCCGCGCTCGCGAAGGTCGCGCCGGCCGGTGTCACCGTGACGGATCAGCACCGCGACCACGCCGTCTTCGCCGTGCAGGGACCGAAGGCCGCCGACATCCTCACCGGTCTGGGACTGCCCACCGACATCGAGTACATGGCGTTCGTCGACGCCGAGTGGAACGGTGTGCCGGTGCGGGTGTGCCGCAGCGGCTACAGCGGTGAACGCGGCTTCGAGCTGCTGCCGCGCTGGGCCGACGCCGAGCCGCTGTTCCGCGCGCTCGTGTCCGCGGTGCAGGCCGCCGGCGGCCAGGTCGCCGGGCTCGGTGCCCGCGACACCCTGCGCACCGAGATGGGTTACCCGCTGCACGGACACGAACTGTCGACGTCGATCTCGCCGCTGCAGGCCCGCTGCGGCTGGGCCGTCGGCTGGAAGAAGCCGGAGTTCTGGGGCCGGGAGGCGTTGCTCGCCGAGAAGGAGGCCGGACCCGCACGCCGGCTGTGGGGTCTGCGCGCTCTCGACCGCGGTGTCCTGCGCCAGGACCAGACGGTCCTGCGCGACGGCGAGCGTGTCGGCGTGACGACCTCCGGAACGTTCTCACCGACCCTCAAGGTCGGTATCGCGCTCGCGCTGATCGACAGCGCTGCCGGTCTGTCCGCCGGTGACGAGGTCGCCGTGGACGTCCGGGGCCGGTCGTTGCGCGCCGAGCTGGTCGTTCCACCGTTCGTCGAGGACCACACGAAGTAGGGGAGCAGGGGCGTTCGATAGGATCGGCTTTCATGACCGGTGTCCTGGAATTCGCCCACATCCCGCATCCTTCGCCGACGACCCCCGAGCGTCGGCAGGAGATTCTGTCGAATCCGGGCTTCGGGAACTTCTTCACCGACCACATGGTGACGATCACCTACACCGAGGGAACCGGCTGGCACGACGCGACGGTCGAGCCGTACGGACCGATCCGGCTCGATCCCGCGGCGATGGTGCTGCACTACGGGCAGGCCATCTTCGAGGGACTGAAGGCCTACCGGCAGGCGGACGGGTCCATCTCGTCGTTCCGCGCGAACGCGAACGCGGCACGGCTCAACCGGTCCGCGGAGCGGATCGCGATGCCGGCGTTGCCGGAGGAGCTGTTCCACCGCGCCATCGTCGAACTGCTCGAGGTCGACCACGAGTGGGTGCCCAAGGCCGGTGGTGAGGAGTCGCTGTACCTGCGGCCGTTCGTGTTCGCGACCGAACCGGCCCTCGGGGTGCGCCCGGCCCACGAGTACAAGTTCCTGCTCATCGCATCCCCGGCGGGCGCGTACTTCCCGCGCGGTGTCAAGCCGGTGAGCGTGTGGCTCTCGCGCGAATACGTGCGCGCCGCGCCGGGGGGCACCGGTGCCGCGAAGTTCGCCGGCAACTACGCCGCGTCCCTGGTCGCGCAGGCCCACGCCGCGGAGCAGGGCTGCGATCAGGTGGTGTGGCTCGACGCGATCGAACGCAAGTACGTCGAGGAAATGGGCGGCATGAACCTGTACTTCGTGTTCGGGTCCGGTGCCGATGCCCGGCTGGTCACCCCCGAACTGTCCGGCTCGTTGCTGCCCGGTATCACCCGCGAGTCGCTGCTGACCCTCGCGAAGGACTCCGGTCTGGTCGTCGAGGAGCGTCGTATCAGCACGGACGAGTGGCGCGAGAAGGCCGCATCCGGCGAGATCACCGAGGTGTTCGCGTGCGGTACCGCGGCGGTCATCACCCCGGTCGGCAGTGTGAAGGACGCCGACGGGGAGTTCTCGATCGCCGGCGGCGAGCCGGGCCCGATCACGATGGCGCTGCGCGACACACTGACCGGTATCCAGCGCGGTACCTTCGCCGACACCCACGGCTGGATGACCACGCTGCGCGCCGCTCAGTAGCCGACACTGTACGAAGACGCCACGGGCGCGACCGTCACCGACGGTCGCGCCCGTTCCGTGTTCGTGGGTCTGCCGGGGAAGGTCGTCGGATCCGGGAGTCAGAGTCCGGCGCCGAGGGCGATCGCGACGGCGGTGACGGTGCCCTCGAGTGCCGCGCCGAGCACGTCGCCGTTCACCCCCTCGAAGCGGGCGACGCAGTGCCGCACGAAGAGTGCGGACAGCGCCAGCGCGACGAGAACCACGATCGGGCCGAGCCACGCGGTCCCCGGCACGCACCACACCGCGGCGACCGCGGCGAGCAGCGGCCAGCCGAACACGCTCGCCCACGACTGGGTTCCGGCGACGAGCGCACCGAACCCGCTCCCGGGGGACGCGACGATCCCGTTCCGGCACGCGAGGACCACCGCGATCCGTCCCGCCGCGACCGCGAGCACCACCGCCGGCCACGCGCGGGCCTCGGCGAGGATCCCGAACGACCACGCCTGCGCCCCGAGCACCACCACCAGGGTGGCGACGCCGAACGGTCCCGCACCCCCCGAGTGCATGACCTCACGGGCCCGCTCGGGCGGGCCGTAGCAACCCAGCCCGTCGGCGGTGTCGCTGAGACCGTCGATGTGCATGCCGCGCGTGGCGACCGCGAGGAACCCGACGCACAGCAATCCCGCGAGCGGGGGAGCGCACCCGGCGGCGAGCAGGAACCACAGCACCCCGGCCGCCGCGGCGCCGAGCAGTATCCCGGTGACCGGGGCGGCGCGGATCGCGCGAGCCGCCGACGCCCGGTCGATGTCGGCGGGACCGCGCACCGGCAGCACCGTCAGCCACGACAGTGCGAGCGGCAGCCCGCCCATCACTCGTCGCGCGGATCGGGAACGGTGGCCTCGTCGGAAGCCGTGTCGCGTCCGCTGATGCCGGCCTCGTCGAACGTGGCCATCTGTGCGAGCACCGTCACTGCGCCCTGCAGCACCGGCAGCGCCGCGACCGCGCCGGATCCTTCCCCGAGCCGCATGCCCAGGTCGACGATCGGTTCGAGATTCAGGTGACGCAGTGCGATCGCGTGCGAGGGTTCCGCGGACCGGTGCCCGGCCGCCCACCAGTCGCGAGCTCCGGGGGCGAGTTCCTCGGCGACCATCGCAGCCGCGGTGACCACGACACCGTCGAGCAGCACGGGGGTGCGGCGCACCGACGCCTGCGCGAGATACCCGGCCATCGCAGCGAAGTCCGCGCCGCCGGCCGTGCGCAGCAGCGCGATCGGATTGCGGGTGTGCGGGCGGGCGCGGCGCATGGCGTCGCGGATCGCGGTCACCTTGCGCATCCAGCCGGCGTCGTCGATGCCGGTGCCGCGGCCGACCGCGGCGACCGGCTCGGTGTTGGTGAGCGTCGCGATGAGCACGGTCGCGGGAGTGGTGTTGCCGATGCCCATGTCACCGGCGATGAGCAGGTCGGCACCCTCGTCGATCTCCCGGTCCGCGATCGCCCGGCCCGCGGCGATCGCCCGGAGCGTCTCGTCCTCGGTGAGCGCGTCCTCGCGGTCGATGGAGCCGCTGGACCGGCGGATCTTGAACTCCGACACCGACGGGTTCGTGTCGGAGTCGACGGCGATGTCGACGACCCGCACCCCGGCCCCGGCGACGGTCGCGAGGATGTTCACGGCAGCGCCACCGGCCACGAAGTTCGCGACCATCTGCGCGGTGACCTCCGCCGGATACGCCGAGACGCCGTGGCGGGTGATGCCGTGGTCCCCGGCGAACACCACCACGCGCGGTCGCCGGAACGGGTGCGGCGGGACTTCACCCTGGCAGGAGGCGATCCAGCAGCCGAGGTCCTCGAGTCGGCCGAGCGAGCCCGCGGGCTTGGTGAGTGCGAGCTGGCGGGCGTCGGCGCGCCGACGGACCTCCCGGTCGGGGCTGACGACGGGAGGGAAGGTGGCGTCGAGGCCGGGAGAGGTCGGCGCGGGTTCGCTGCTCACAGTGCACCTTTCGAGAAGTGATCGGGGTAGACGCTACCAACAGCAGAATTGGCAGGAATTCGACGGGAGATGTCGTATCTGCCACTGTCGGCGGCAGTGGCGCGAGCGCAGGATCGGACCATGTTCGAATTCGCCGTGATCGTCGTGTTCATGCTCGTCGTGGCGTTCGGAACCGAACCGGCCGCCCGCAGCAACGGAGCCGCCCGATGGGCGCGCAAGGCCTGGTTGCGCCTCAACCACTTCCGGCCACAGGACCCCCGGAAATCGGAGGAACCTGTGGCCGGAGAAGAACGGTTCGTGATGGCGGCGCGCGGTGCGCCCCACCACTGAATCCCGAACGTCGGACCGTGTCGCCCGTCAGACCGCGTCGCCGGGCTTGACCCGCGGCAGGGGTGCACGCAGCTTGCGGATCTGCGAGGCGCGCACGAACGCGTACCACCCGAGACCGAAACCGCCCTCGGTCGCGTCGGGGAAGCGGGCCCGCACCTTCTTGTTGATCATCCGGCCGAGGTAGATGCCCTCGATGACCATCAGCAGCATCATTACGAACATCGCGAGCGTGACGTACTGCTGGATGACCGGGCCCAGGAACATTGTGGCGATGAGCACCAGCGCCAGCGGCATGAACATGCCCACGAGGTTGCGGCGGCTGTCGACGAGGTCGCGCACGTACGCGCGGACGGGACCGCGGTCGCGGGGGAGCAGGTACTTCTCCTCACCCGCAAGCATCCGGCTCCGTCGCTCGGAGGCGGCGGCGCGACGTTCGGCGGCCTGGGCCTTGCGCTCGTCCTTCGACATGGACTTGCGCGCGGCCTTCTTGCGTTCGCGCGCCTCCTTCGCCGTCAGCGGTGCGGGCGCCACCGGGCCGCGGCGACGGCCCTCGGCTTCGCGGCGCTTGGGCGTCGGCCGTCCCTTGCCCGCGGTCTCCTTGCCACCGGACACCGGGGTGCCGGACTGTGCAGGCGTGACCTCGGACGCGGCGACGTCGGCGCTGCCGGACGACGAAGAGTCGTGGCTGTCGGATTCGTCGGAACTCCCGCGGCGTAGCAACTTCACCTCTCCAGGCTATGGGATATCCGGACACGTGGGGAAATCACCCCAGGTCTCGATCGGTGGAGAGACCGGTGGCGAGACGGAGACAACGCCCGCAGTGGGTGAGGAATAGATGTACGCGCGGTACCGTTGACTCATCGGGGTCGTCTCGACACGACCTCCAGCAACGACTGCTTGACACGAACCACCAGGGAGCGCCCATGACTGTGCAGGACGAGACCGCCACTCACGGCGTCATCATGACCGAGGCCGCCTCCGCCAAGGCGAAGGCTCTTCTCGATCAGGAGGGCCGCGACGACCTCGCGCTGCGGATCGCAGTGCAGCCCGGCGGCTGCGCCGGACTCCGGTACCAGCTGTTCTTCGACGACCGGACTCTCGACGGTGATCTCACTGTGGACTTCGGCGGCGTCACGCTCGCAGTCGACCGCATGAGCGCCCCCTACGTCGAAGGTGCGTCGATCGACTTCGTCGACACCATCGAGAAGCAGGGCTTCACCATCGACAACCCGAACGCCACCGGCTCGTGCGCGTGCGGCGATTCGTTCAACTGAGTCCGCTCGACAGGGCCCCGGCACCATGAGGTGTCGGGGCCCTGTCGTCTGCGGGTAGCGTGTGAGCCCGGCTTTCCCGACCTCGCCGTGACCCCCGTGCCCTGGTGAGGCCCGCACTTCTGCACCCGTCGAAAGGCACAGCACCGTGACCATTGCCGTGACCGGCTCCATCGCCACCGACCACCTCATGCGATTCCCCGGTCGATTCGCCGAGCAACTCCTCGCAGACCAGCTCAACCACATCTCGCTGAGCTTCCTCGTCGACGATCTCGTCGTCCGCAGGGGCGGTGTCGGCGGGAACATCGCGTACGCCATGGGCGTGTTCGGCGGTGACCCGGTGCTCGTCGGCGCGGTCGGCGCGGATTTCGCCGAGTACCGGGCCTGGCTCGAGTCCAACGGCGTGAACTGCGACTCGGTGCTGGTGTCGACCACCGCGCACACCGCCCGTTTCGTGTGCACCACGGACGAGGACATGGCGCAGATCGCCTCGTTCTACCCGGGCGCGATGTCCGAAGCCCGCAACATCTCCCTCGCCGAGGTCGTCGAGACGCACGGCGTCGACCTGGTGCTGATCGGCGCCAACGATCCCGAGGCGATGGCCCGTCACACCGACGAGTGCCGGGAACTGGGCGTGGCGTTCGCGGCCGATCCCTCCCAGCAGCTCGCCCGCCTCAGCGGTGACGAGGCCGCCCGGCTGATCGACGGCGCGGCGTACCTGTTCACCAACCAGTACGAGTGGGGTCTGCTGCAGCAGAAGACCGGCCTCACCGAGGACGAGATCCGCGCACAGGTCGGGCTGCGGGTGACCACTCTCGGCGGCGACGGCGTCGAGATCGTCGATTCGGACGGCAACTGGGTCCGCGTGAGCGTCGTGCCCGAGCGTGCGAAGGTCGACCCCACCGGTGTCGGCGACGCCTTCCGCGCCGGCTTCCTGCTCGGTCACCGCGGCGGCCTGAGCCTCGAACGCGCCGCCCAGCTCGGCTGCCTCGTCGCCGTCTACGTGCTCGAGACCACCGGCACCCAGGAGTGGACGTTCGACCGCGCCGACGCCCTCAAGCGCCTGACCGACGCGTACGGCGAGGTCGCTGCCGAGGAGATCGGCGCGCTGCTGCCGTAGGGTGCGGCTTCGCCGCCCGTGTGCCTTTCCGGCGGCTCCCACCGCCAGAAAGGCACACGGGCGCGTCAGCGCCTACAGGCTGACCGGGTAGACCGGCTCCTGGATCTCCGGCACGATCCGCTTCTCGACGAAGATGCCGTGCCACACCATGAAGCACAGGATCGTCCACAGTCGACGACTGTGATCGGACACCCCGTCGCGGTGCTCGTTCAGCATCCGCGCGACCGCGGCCTTGTCGAAGATGTGGTCGGTGCCGGACTCGGCGATCTGCTGGTGCGCCCAGTCGAACAGCTCGGTGCCGGCCAGCCAGTGCCGCAGCGGCACCGGGAAGCCCAGCTTCGCGCGGTGCAGCACGTGCGGCGGAACGATTCCCTCGAGCGCCTGCCGCAGCGCGTACTTGCTCGTCTGCAGCGAAATTCCCCGTCGCTTCGCTCGCCTCGTCGTGATCTTCTGCTCGAGCGGAATCTGCGAGGCCACCCGGAACACCTCGGGATCGAGGAACGGGACGCGCAGCTCCAGCGAATTCGCCATCGTCATCTTGTCGGCCTTGACGAGAATGTCGCCGCGCAGCCATGTGAACAGGTCCAGGTGCTGCATGCGGGCCACAGGATCCCACCCCGCCGACCGCGCGTAGATCGGTGCCGTGACGTCCTGATGGGTCCACTCGGGGCGGAAATCGCGTAGCACCGACCGCAGCTGCGCGTCGTTGAAGCTGCGTGCATTGCCGTAGTACCGCTCCTCGAGCGGCATCGAGCCGCGATGCAGCAGCGACTTGCCGCGCGTGCCCTCCGGGATCCGCTCGGACAGCTTGCCGACGGCACGCCGCAGTCCTGCCGGAAGGTACTCGAACGGCTTGAGCGAGATGGGCTCGCGGTAGATCGTGTAGCCGCCGAACAACTCGTCGGCGCCCTCACCGGACAGCACCACCTTGACGTGCTTGCGGGCCTCCTTGGCGATGAACCACAGCGGCACCAGCGCCGGATCGGCGACCGGGTCGTCGAGGTACCAGATGATCTCCGGGATCGCCGCGGCGAACTCGGCGGGGGAGACCACCCGCACGATGTGGCGTGCCCCGATCGCGGCCGCCGACTCGGCGGCCACGTCCACCTCGGAATAGCCCTCCCGCTCGAAACCGGCGGTGAACGTGATGAGGTCGGGATTGTGCCGCTTGGCCAGCGCCGCGATCGCCGTCGAGTCGATGCCGCCGGACAGGAACGACCCGACGGTCACGTCGGCACGCATGTGCTTGGCGACCGAATCCTCGAGCGCCTCGGCGATCTCGCGGTACCGATCCTGTTCGCGGCCGGCGGCGAACGGCCGAACCGGGAAGCGCGGCTCGAAGTACCGGGTGATCTCCGGTTCGCTACCGGGCCGGACCCGCGCGTAGCAGCCGGACTCGAGGCGACGGATCTGCCGGTGCAGCGTCTCCGGTTCGGGAACGTACTGCAACACGGTGTAGTGCTCGATCGCCCGCGGATCGAGGTCGGTGCCGATGCCGATCGCACCGGCCAGCTCGAGCAGGCTCTTCTTCTCGCTGCCGAACGCGGTCCCGCCCGAACCGGTCGCCAGGAACAGCGGCTTGATGCCGAACGGGTCGCGGGCCAGGAACAGCTCCCGTGTGTGGGTGTCCCAGACGGCGAACGCGAACATGCCGCGCAGGCGACGCACCGCGTCCGCACCCCAGTGATGGAACGCCGCGACGATCGTCTCGCTGTCACCCTCCGTCGCGAAGACGGCGCCGTGTTCCTCGGTGAGTTCCCTGCGCAGCTCCAGGTAGTTGTAGATCTCGCCGTTGAAGGTCAGGGCGTACCGGTCGGGCTGGTCCTGCGGCCCCCAGCGCAGCGGCTGATGCGAATGCGCGATGTCGATGATCGACAGGCGGTTGAATCCGAAGATCAGGTCGTCGTCGTGCCAGGTGCCGTGCTCGTCCGGTCCGCGATGCCGCAGACAGTGCATGGCGGAGTCGACCAGTGCGACGGCGTCGTCGCTGGTGCCGTCAGTGGTCAGTAGCCCGAGCAATCCGCACACGGCGTCCGTTACCTCGATTCCAGTAGGGGAGTGCCGGACCCATCGGGAACTTTCCCTCGAGGGCCGACGTTCGTCATGTGGAGTATGCCGCAGTGCGGGAAATCGAGCGGAGCGCGCATACCCGGAAAGTCGCTGTGACGTCGCCTGTCACCCGGCGACACGGCGTCCTGCGTCGAGGCAATGTCTCAGGATCGACACGTTGTGCGCGCCCCGAGGGTGGATAGCGCGCCGGTTTGGTCTACGCTGCGTAGTAATTGGGCCTGCCCTCCGGGGTTGCCCTAATGGAATTGCGGCGATCAGGAAGGCGTGAACGTGGCGCAAGGTCGGATCCTTCGGCGGTTCGGACTCGCAGCATCTCTTGGCATTGCAGCCATGATGTTGACCGGGTGCTCCAGCGAAGAAGTCCTTCGTTTCGGCTGGCCGGAGGGCGTGACTCCCGAGGCCGAGCGTATGCGTGAGCTGTGGACGTGGTCGGTTATCGCCGCCCTCGTCATGGGCATTTTGGTGTGGGGTCTGACCTTCTGGGTGGTCCTCTTCCACCGCAAGAAGAAGAACTCCCCCGAGTTCCCGCGGCAGACCGCGTACAACGTGCCCCTCGAGCTGGTCTACACGGCAGCTCCGTTCGTGGCCGTGTGTGTGCTCTTCTACTTCACCGTCGTGGTCCAGAACTACGTCCTGGAGAAGGAAGACAACCCGAACGTCGTGGTCGACGTGACCGGCTACCAGTGGAACTGGAAGTTCGGTTACCGCACCGTCGATCTCGGTGACGGCACCGCCAAGTACGACGGCACCGATTACGAGGCGCAGGAGGCCGTGGCTCAGCCCGAGCACGTTGCCGCCGAGGGTGACGAGCACGCGGTGGTTCCGCCGATCCACGGAAAGCCGGTCGAGGACCTCTCGTACCTGCACTACGACAAGATCGAGACGGTCGGCACCAGCAACGAGATCCCGGTCCTGGTTCTCCCGACCGGCAAGCGCATCGAGTTCGAGCTCGCCTCGTCCGACGTCATCCACGCCTTCTGGGTCCCCGAGTTCCTCTTCAAGCGCGATGTGAACCCGAACCCGCGCGAGAACAACTCCGATCCGGTCTTCCAGATCACCGAGATCGAGCGTGAAGGCGCGTTCGTCGGCCGCTGCGCCGAGATGTGCGGTACGTACCACGCGATGATGAACTTCGAGGTCCGCGCGGTGTCGCCGGAGAAGTTCGCGCAGTACATCGAGCTTCGCAAGCCGGCTGCCGAGGGCGGTCAGGGCCTGAGCAACGCCGAGGCCCTCGAAGCCATCGGCGAGTCGCCCGTCGCGACCACCACGTCCCCGTTCAAGACCGACCGCACCGACCGTTCGGCCAGCGGCGTCGCCGGCGAGTGACCGAACCCACCATCGACAAGGACAAGTGCTGATATGAAGATCGAAGCCAAGCTCTTCGAGGTCGTGACGGTGTTCTTCGTGCTCGTCGCCATCGTGTACGGAACGTTCACCGGCCTGTCCCGCACGGGCATCGAGTGGGCGGGCCTCACCGCGATCGTGCTCTCGGCAGGCCTGACCCTGATCGTTGGCACCTACTTCCGGTTCGTGGCGCGTCGCCTCGACACCCGCCCGGAGGACTACGAGGACGCCGAGATCAGTGACGGTGCCGGCGACCTCGGCTTCTTCAGCGCCGGTAGCTACTGGCCGATCCTGCTCGCGGGTGCCGCGGCCTTCGCCGCCATCGCCTTGGCGTTCTTCCACCCGTGGATGATCGTCGTGGCGGTCTTCCTGATCCTCAGCGCAGCCGCGGGCCTGGTGTTCGAGTACCACATCGGACCCGAGAAGCACTGACGCAGAACGAATCCGCGCGACGGGCGCCGCACCTTCGGGTGCGGCGCCCGTCGCCGTTTCGGGTGTTCCTGCGCTCTGTCCGTCCACCCGGGGAATCGATGCGAGTGTGATCGGCAGCGGTTCCGGAAAGATCCGTTCCATCGCGTCACCGGGCCTCCGACCGGTGAGGGCAGGACGGTCGCCAGGAACTCTTCGGCGCAACCGGGCCCCGTCGTGTGCCAACCCCGCTCCAGGACGCCCTCAGCGGGCCCGTGCGGCCCGTTCTCCTCGTCGTGGTGGGGTCGGGGTGCCGCCCGCTGAAACCCTCGGGCATGCCGGCGTCGCGCGGTGATCGCGTCCCGAACGGCCTCGCCGCCATCTCCGCGGGTGCGACACTGGACGAACACATCCGGTGCAGCCCTCAAGAGGAGTCCTGCGATGAGCAGCCACCCGGAACACACCGATCACGGCCACGTCCACGGTGAAGGCTGTGGGCACGTTGCGGTCCCGCACGGCGACCACGTCGACTACGTGCACGACGGACACCTGCATCGCGAACACGACGGGCATTTCGACGAGTGCGAAAACCCCGGGCACGTCCCACACGAGGGTCACGATCACGTTCACGGACAGGGATGCGGACACGTTGCGGTCCCGCACGGCGATCACGTGGATTATCTGCACGACGGGCACCGCCACGCCGCGCACGGGGATCACTACGACGATCACTGACCTGTGCCGGAATCCGGACGGGGGAGGACCCGATCCGCCGAGCTGGCAGACAACCGCGCGCTGCCGACAACGCGCGGCTGTCTGCTGGCTCTGCGGGAGCGGATCAGCGCGGCTGCTACGGGGAGAAGGGGCCTACAGAAACGGGTGTGGCCCCGAACCTCGTCGGTTCGGGGCCACACCCGTGTGTCTCGGAACTGCTGGCGTCAGTGCGCCTGGCCGTCGCCGTCGCCGCTGCCCGCCTCGAGGCTGTGCACGCGGTTCTGGTAGTCCCGCAGGACCGTCCGCTGCTCGATCTCGGCCTCGTGGTGGGCCGCTTCGAGCGCTGCCGCCTCGTCCGCCGGGTCGGGGGAGAGGAAGCTGCCGGCGCCGGGCTTGCCGGCGAGGCCGAGGCGGTTCATGCGCTTCGGCACCGGGGCACCCTGGTATTCCAGCGGAATCGGGTGGCCGTGCTCGTCCACCGGGCCGAGCGGCTGGTGGATCTCGATGTACTCACCGTGCGGCAGGCGACGGACGATGCCCGTCTCGATGCCGTGCTCGAGCACCTGGCGGTCGCTGCGCTGCAGGCCCAGGCAGAACCGGTACGCGATGTAGTAGGCGAGCGGCGGCAGGATCACCATGCCGATGCGGCCCATCCACGTCGTCGCGTTGATCGAGATGTCGAACTTGTACGCGATGAGGTCGTTGATGCACATCAGGGTGAGCACCAGGTAGAACGTGATCGCCATTGCGCCGATACCGGTACGAACCGGAACGTCGCGCGGACGCTGCAGCAGGTTGTGGTGCGCGTCGTCCTTGGTGAGACGCTTCTCGATCCACGGGTAGACCGTCATCAGGACGAAGACCAGACCCATGATCACCGCGACCCAGAACACGGCAGGAATCGTGTAGCGGCCGAACAGGTAGATCTCCCAGGCCGGCCACGTACGGGCCAGACCGTCGGTCCACATCATGTAGAAGTCGGGCTGCGAACCTGCCGACACCTGCGACGGGTTGTACGGGCCGATGTTCCAGATCGGGTTGATCTGGAAGAGACCACTCATCAGAGCCAGCACCGCGAACGTCATCGCGAAGAACGCACCGGACTTGACCGCGAAGACGGGCAGGATGCGAACGCCGACGACGTTCTGCTCGGTGCGGGCCGGGCCGGGGAACTGCGTGTGCTTCTGGTACCAGACCAGCGCGAGGTGCGCTGCGATCAGGGCCAGGATGACGGCCGGGATGAGCAGCACGTGCAGGACGTAGAAGCGCGGGATGATCAGGTCGCCGGGGAAGTCACCGCCGAAGATCGCCCAGTGCATCCACGTACCGATGATCGGGATGCTCAGCGTGATGCCGGAGAACGCGGCGCGGAGGCCGGTGCCGGACAGCAGGTCGTCGGGCAGGGAGTACCCGAAGAAGCCTTCGAACATCGCCAGGATGAGCAGCAGCGAGCCGATCACCCAGTTCGCCTCACGCGGGCGACGGAACGCACCGGTGAAGAAGATGCGCGCCATGTGGACGATGATCGACGCCGCGAACATCAGCGCTGCCCAGTGATGGACCTGCCGGACGAACAGACCGCCGCGCACCTCGAAGGAGATGTTCAGGGCAGTCTCGTAGGCCCGGGACATGCCCACGCCACGCAACGGGGTGTACGCGCCGTCGTAGGTCACGTGGGCCATCGACGGGTCGAAGAACAGGGTGAGGAAGACACCCGAGATCAACAGGATGACGAAGCTGTACAGCGCGATCTCGCCCAGCAGGAAGGACCAATGCGTGGGGAAGACCTTGTTGATCTGGCGACGGATACCGGCCGACAGGTGGTAGCGAGAGTCGAGATTCTCGCCGATCTCTGCGGCGCGGGTCGGGGTTGCGGTACTCACGGGCGACGCTCCCAAAATGCCGGGCCGAGGGCTTCGATGAAGTCACCGTTGGCGACGAGAAAACCCTCTTCGTTCACTGTAATGGGCAGCTGCGGCAGAGCGCGAGCGGCAGGTCCGAACACCGGCTTTCCGTACTCCAGGGCATTGAACTGCGACTGGTGGCACGGGCACAGAATGCGGTTGGTCTGCTGCTCGTAGAGCGACGTCGGGCAGCCGAGGTGGGTGCAGATCTTCGAGAAGGCGAAGTAGTCGCCGTAGTTGAAGCTCTCCTGACCCTTGCGCTTGATGGCGCGCTCGGCGTCCTCCGTGCGCAGACGGATCAGCATGACGGCGTTGCGGATGCCGCGCAGGCCGTCGAGCAGCGCGTGCTCGTCGCCACGATCCGACTCACGGAACGGGAAGACCGTCTCCATGCCGCCGGCGTCGAGGTCCTCGGGACGCACCAGCACGATGTCGTTGGGGCGACCGGTGTCGCGACGCAGGTAGATGGTCTCGCCCTCGTAGCGGGGGGTCCAACCCGACACCCACAGCGGGGACTCGTCACCCTGCGCCCACGGGTTCTTGATCAGGCCACCGAGCGGCATGATCAGGCCCACGCCCAGGGCGCCACCACCGAAGATCGCCGTGCGCTTGATCAGCTTGCGGCGGGGCAGCGTCGACGTATCCAGGGAGTCGGCCAGCTCGGCGACGATCGTCTTGCGATCGACCTCCTTCGACGGGCCGTCGTGCCGATCCTGGATCGACACCTCCTCGGGGATGAACTTCTTGGTGAACTGCACCGCGCCCACGCCCACACCGAGGATCGCCAGACCGAGGGTCAGGCCGAGCAGCGGCGTGTACAGGTTGAAGAAGGTGTAGTTCTCCTCGCCCGGGCTCTGGTACTCCCACGGCCAGAAGAGGTAGATGGCGATGAACGCGAGGGCCGACAGGCCGGCGAGGGCGAACCAGAACGCGACGTTGCGCTCGGCGCGCTTCTCCGCGCGGGTGCCTTCGACGGGCCACCGCTCCTTGCGGAACGCGACATCGACACCGTCGAGGTTCGTTCCCAGTGCGACGAGGTCGTCGCGGCTCATCTGATCGAGGTTCTCGATCGAGTGCTTGTTGGGCGTTTCGTCGCCACTCATGACCTTGCTCCGATCCACAGTGCAGCGCCGACGACCGCGACGATGCCGACAATCCACATGGCCGGGCCCTCGGTACCGGGGCCGAACCCGCCCAGTCCGTAGCCGCCGGGGCTCGCCGTCTCGGAGGACGCCTTGACGTACGCGATGATGTCCTGCTTCTCGTCGAGCGTGAGCTGACGATCCGAGAACTTCGGCATGTTCTGCGGGCCGGTGAGCATCGCGGTGTAGATCTGCTGCTCGCTCGCCGGATCGAGCGGCGGCGCGAACTTGCCGGACGACAGTGCGCCACCGCGACCGGTGAAGTTGTGGCACGAAGCGCAGTTCTGGCGGAACAGCTCACTACCGCGGGCCACGTCGTCGCCGCGCAGCGAGGACTGGGCGATCTCGCCGTTCTCGTCGCGGATGACGGTCGGGCCGCCGCCGTTGGCCTGAATGTACGCACCGATCGCGTCGGTCTGCGCGGCGTCGAACTTCGGTTCCTTGCGCAGGACCTGGGCCTCGTTACGCGATGCCGGCATGCGGCCGGAGGAAACCTGGAAGTAGACGGCGGCCTCACCGACGCCGATCAGCGACGGACCGCGGTCCTCGACACCCTGCAGGTTGACGCCGTGGCATGTGACGCAGGAGGTCTCGTAGAGCTGCTGGCCCTTGCGGATCAACGCGACCTGGTCCTCGTTCGCCGTCGCCACCTGCGGGGCAGGGGTCAGCGCGGAGGCGATGAAGCCGGCGCTGAGCAGGCCGAGCGCGAGCACCAGCGCGCCTGTGAGGCGACGACGGAACTTCCGCTGACGACGGGACCGGGCAGCGGACGCTGCCTCGGACTGACCGGGCATGTCACCCTCGGGTGTGAGAGGTGGGGATGAACTCATCTGTATCCCTTTTTGTATGTCGGGACGGACTGGACGTCAGGGGGCTGCCTGGGCGTACAGCTGGCTAACGGATGAAATAAATCGTGGCAAACAGGGCGATCCACACGATGTCGACGAAGTGCCAGTAGTAGGACACGACGATCGCCGCGGTGGCCTGCGCCGGAGTGAACTTGCTGACCCGGGTGCGGACCAGGAGGAACACGAAGGCCACCAGGCCGCCGATCACGTGCAGGCCGTGGAAACCGGTGGTCATGTAGAACACCGAGCCGTACACGCTGCTCGAGATGGAGGTGCCTTCGCGAACCAGGTTGATGTACTCGTAGCCCTGGCCGAGCACGAAGAACGTGCCCATCGCGAGGGTCACGACGTACCACCGGCGGAGCCCGAACACGTCACCGCGCTCGGCGGCGAACACACCCAGCTGACACGTGAAGGAAGACGCGATCAGCACCAGCGTCACCGGCACCGCCAGCAACAGGTTCAAGTGGGTGGGGGCCGGCGGCCAATCACCGTGGGCCTGAGCCCGTGCCACGAAGTACATGGCGAAGAGCCCTGCGAAAAACATGAGCTCACTGGACAACCACACAATGGTGCCGACGCTGACCAGGTTGGGCCGGTTCAGCGAGTGCACGCGCTGGGTGATTGCAGTTCCTGAAGTCCCTACTGCGCTCGTCACGCTGGCTAGTATGACCCGTCGTAGTAAGTCTTGGGCAATCGGGGCGGAATTCGGCGCGTCTTTGCAGGTAATCGCCTGGTCCTGGCCGTGCAGCGACCGGGATGTGCCCCCGGCCACCGACCGTGCGATCGTGGTGTGCATGAGCGGTGTCACAGGGATCTGGGAACGTCTCCGGCAAGCGCTGAGAGGGGGCCGCCGACCGCCCCTGGATCCGGCGCGGACGGACCTGGTCGTGGTGGTGTCGTCCTTCGACGACGCCGAGTCGTGTTCCGGTGCCCTCGAGCGAGGAGCCGCGACCGCGCCGCGCTGGGTCGATGGCGACGAAGCCGTGCTCCGGCACCATCTCGAACTCCCCGCCGACGCCGTGGACCGTGCCGTCGAGCTCGCCGGCCAGGAGGGGTACGTGAAGGCAGCCCCCGTGCACACCCCCACGAACGGCCGTACCGGGTTCGTCCTGCAGCGGGTGCAGATCCTCGACGCGATGCACTGCGCCCAGGAGAAGTCGCGGATGGCGGGGCTGGCACAGCGCCTCGGCGGAACGGCCACGGGATGGGACGCACTGCAGCCCGATTCCGCAGCTGACTAAGCTCCCAGCGGAAGGGGCGCGGACGGTGCCCGGTAACGGAGCGAGGTGCGGCGAAGGTGGGTGCGATGAACGCGGGACGACCGGCGGACGAGGTGGCGCAGAGCTGGCCCGCGGTGCTCGGCGCATTGACCTCCGGCCGTGACCTGACCAGGTCCGAGGCGCAGTGGGCGATGGACGAGATCATGTCCGACAATGCGACCTCCGCGCAGATCGCCGCGTTCGGTGTCGCTCTGAAGATGAAGGGGGAGACACCCGAGGAAGTTCTCGGGCTCTCCGACTCGATGCTCGGGCACGCGCGACTCGTGCCGGTCGACGACGACGCCGTCGACATCGTCGGCACAGGCGGCGACCGGGCGAACACGGTGAACATCTCGACGATGGCGTCGCTGGTCGTCGCGGCGACCGGTATCCGCGTGGTGAAGCACGGCAACCGCGCGGCATCGTCGAAGAGCGGTGGCGCCGATGTCCTCGAGGCGCTCGGTGTGCACATCACGCTCGGCCCGGAGCAGGTCGCGCAGTCGCTCGCCGAGGCGGGGATCGGGTTCTGCTTCGCGCCGGTGTTCCACCCCGCGCTGCGTTTCGCCGGTCCGACCCGCAAGGAGATCGGTATTCCGACGGTGTTCAACGTCCTCGGCCCGCTGACCAATCCGGCGCGGCCCCGGGCAGGGCTGATCGGGTGCGCGTTCCCGGGCCTGCTCGACACGATCGCCGGGGTGCTCGCGGCACGCGGGAATTCGGCGCTCGTGGTGCGCGGCGACGACGGGCTCGACGAACTGACCCTCTCGACGACCTCGACCGTGCGGATCGTGCACGAGGGCGCGGTACGCACGCAGACCTTCGATCCGACGGTGCTGGGCATCGCCCGGGTTCCCCTCGAGGCGTTGCGCGGTGGCGACGCCGTCGAGAACGCGGCGATCGCCCGTGCGATGCTCGCCGGGAAGACCGGGCCGGTCCGCGACGCGGTCCTGCTCAACGCGGCGGGGGCGATCGCGGCCTACCGCGGAGTGGAAGGTTCGCTCGAGGATGCGCTCGCGGCAGGCCTCGAAGAGGCCGCTGCCGCCGTCGACAGCGGCGGTGCCGAGCGCGTGCTGGCGACGTGGGCGGAAACCACGACCCGGCTCGGCGCCGCCGGCTGATCCGCGGCTATTCGCCGATCGAGAATCCGGCTTCGACGTCGGAACTCGAGTACGACCGGAACGCGATGTGCGTGACGGTCCGGGAGACGCCCTCGACCTTGTTGATACGGCCGGTGACGACCTCCGCGATCTGCTCGTGGTCGCGGACCCGCACCATGGCGATCAGATCGACGTCGCCGGCGCAGGAATACACCTTGTCGACCCCGTCCAGGTCGGCGACCGCCTGCGCGGCTTCCTGGATCCGGTCGGCCTCGGCGTCGATCAGGACGATGGCGTTGATCATGAGCGCTCCTCACTCTTGCTCGCGGGTGTGCTCAGCCTAGAAGGTGCCGCACCCCGGCGGCGGTGGCCCTGTCGGCGGTGTCCGACCGGGCGACTACGTCGACCGAGTCCGACCGGGCCTCCCGCGCCTTGTCCACCCAGTGCATCCATGCCCCCGCCCCGCGGGCCGGTTCCGTCCAGCCGTGCGTGGCCCGGACGATCCGGATGCCGTCCTCGTCGAGCCAGCGGGCCACCAGCCCGATCTCTTCCACCGGAGCGCCACGCAGCGGCGCCGCGGTCGGTCGCACCGTTTCGGCCGCGGCCGCGATCGCCTCGACCACCGGCATCGGTGGCACGTGCCGCGCCGCGACCCCGGCCGACGCGAGTCTTCCGGAGCGGATCACGGCGAACTCCCACCCGCCCTCCGGACGCGGTTTCGCCGCGATCAACTCGTCGACGGCGGCGAGCGCGGCCAGTCGCTGCGTTCTCCGCAGTGCCCGCACGACGTCGGCGGCGCGGTCGCGCAGCCGGGCGGCGTTCTCGAACAGTTCGGCGCCGGCGAGGTCGGTGATGCGGTCGCGCAGCCGGACCAGGGCGGTGTCGTCGCTGCCGCGCAGCAGCTCGCGTGCCACCGCGACCTGCGCGGCGTACTGCTCGGCGCTCTGGAGGCCGTACGGGGCGGCACTGCAGCCTCCCACGGCCTCGGGCGGGCACCGGTCGCCGTGCCGGCCGCTGCGCGCGATCCGGCGCGTGCACGTGCGCAGTCCGCACACCTCGGCGAGTGTCGCCGCGACCTCGGCGGCGGACGCGCGCGCGGAGAACGGTCCGAGCGCGTCGACGCCGGGCGTGCGGCCCACCACGAGCCGGGGGAACGCGTCGTCGGACAGGTTGATCCACCAGCCGCGGGTCGGGTACTTCGACCGGCGGTTGTACGGGGGAGTGTGAGCGGCGAGCAGCCGCAGTTCCCGGACCCCGGCCTCGAGCCCGTGTGCGCATTCGACGTGGTCGATGCGTGTGGTCAGTGCGACCATCTCGCGCATCCTCGGGCGCGTCTCGGACCCGGTGAAGTAGTTGCGGACGCGGCGGTGCAGGTTCACCGCCGTGCCGACGTAGAGCACTTCGTCGGACGGTCCGCGGAACATGTAGACGCCCGGCCGGTGGGGCAGGTGGGCGGCGAGCGTCCGTTTGGCCCGCTGTTCCGCACTGATCGCGGGGATGTAGTCGCGCAGCTCGGTGAGACTGTGCACGCCCTGGTTCCCGACGCGTTCGATCAATGCGTGCAGGACGTCGACGGTCGCGCGGGCGTCGTCGAGGGCGCGGTGCGTCGGGCGGGTCGAGACGTGGAAGAGGTCGGCGAGTGCGGACAGACGCACCGACGGTGCCTCGTCGCGCCCGAGGACCCGGCGCGCGAGTTTCACGGTGCACACCACCGGGAACCGCGGCCAGGCCGTGTCGTTGCGCGCGGCGGCCGCGCGGAGGAAGCCGACGTCGAATCCCGCGTTGTGCGCCACCAGCACGGAACCCGCGGCGAATTCGAGGAAGGACGGCAGCACCTGTTCCATCCGCGGCGCGGCCCGCACCATCGCCGTGGTGATCCCGGTCAGTTCGACGATCGCCGGCGGAATGTCGCGACCGGGATCGACGAGGGTGGCGAATTCGCCGAGGACCTCGCCGCCGCGGACCTTGACCGCCCCGATCTCGGTGACGGCGTCGTTCTCGGCGCTGCCGCCGGTGGTCTCGAGGTCCACGACGACGAACGTGGTGCCCCGCAGCGGGGTGTCCAGTTCGTCGAAGGCGAGTTGGACGCCGGTCGGAGGTATGGGACCGGACCGGAGCGGGGACGTCATGGACGTCAGGTTAAGAAGCGGCACCGACAGCCTCGGGAACCGGGCTGTGAGCGCTGCCGAAAGCACTGAGTGGCGAGGATCACACCGGTTTTTCGCACGGGGATTCGACGGTCCTCTGCGGGTCGTCGAATCCGGCTCCGTTGTTCCGTCTCGCGAAGCCCCTGGAGGTTCGGGGTGGAGGGCGGCTCGCGGTCGGCGGCCTCGCTGCGAAAATGCGTCCCGGCCTGCGGAGACGGCGTCGCGGCGGCGGGTGCGACCGTGCTGTGGGCCCCGAGCCGGGGTGGCGTGCCGCGGGCCCTACGACAGCCCGTCGTTATCGGTTCGTGATCAAGCGTGACCCGGTGTGACTTCCGGTCCGCGCCGAGCGGGCCCAACGGTCAATTCGGACGCGGGCCGGTCGACATCCGTCGATGCCGTTTCGTAATCTTCTCGAGACCAAGCGGAGAGTTTGCCGGCCCACCGGACCGGAGCCGCTAGGCCACCGCCTAATCGGCGCACCCGAGATCGGGTGCCCGTGCCGGGGACCCACTTGTTACTTGGGGTGAATCTCCTCCGGTCGCGTCAGCGGCCGAGGGGTAGGGCTGATCTTCCCGGCCCGAACCCGTCAGCTAACTCGGTCGGCGGATGACGGAAGAAGGAGCAACACCCCCGTGGCGTCTCACAAGTCCACGCGCAACATTCGTCGCGCTGTCGTCGCCGGAGCCCTCGCGCTCGGCTCTCTGACCCTCTCGGCCGCCCCCGCTATGGCCGCCCCGATCAACATCCCCGGCATCGGCGACGTCGAACTGCCCGCAAACCTGCCGCCGGAGGTCACGAACCTCATCCCGCCGGCCCCCGCGGCTCCCGCGGCCCCGCAGGCTGCCCCGGCTCAGTTCACCGCGCCCTACACCTCGGTCGGCCAGCGTGCCGCCGACGCCGCGCAGTCCAAGCTGGGTGCGCCCTACGTCTACGGCGCTGCCGGCCCGAACTCGTTCGACTGCTCCGGTCTGGTGCAGTGGGCCTACAAGCAGGCCGGTCTGAACGTGCCGCGTACCAGCTACGAGCAGGCCGGTGCGGGTCGCGCCGTGTCCATCGCCGAGCTGCTGCCCGGTGACGTCGTCTCCTTCTACGGCGGCAGCCACACCGGCCTCTACATCGGTGGCGGCAACATCGTGCACGCCTCCACCTCGGGTCAGCCGGTGAAGATCGCGCCGCTGAACTCGATGCCTGTGGACGGCGCTCGCCGCTTCTGATCACACAGGGAATCCGCCCGCGAGGGTGGTATCGGCCCACGAGCCGATACCACCCTCGCGGCGTTTCTGCACTCGGGTGACGGCGGCTACTGCCGGGTAGACACAAACCTATGCCATTCCGTAACCTTATCGAGATCTTTGGGGAAAGGACGTCGCTCTCGTGGTTTTCGACAGGACGAAGCGGACGCTGCGCGCCGGGCTCGTGGCCGGGGTGCTCCTGGCGGCGGGTCTGACCGTTCCCGCGGTCGCCGATCCCGCCGCCGACAATCCGACGGCCGCGCTCGAACACCTCGCCGACCTGTCCCGCAGGTCCGAGCAGACCAACGAGGCACTCCACAACGCCGTCATCGACCTCGAGGCCAAGCAGAACGCCCAGCGCGACGCCGAGGCTCGCCTCGCTGCCGACCGCGGCGTCCTGGCGCAGGCGCAGGCCGAGGTGGACCGCTTCCGCCCCACGATCGACAAGCTCGCCGCCGCGAACTACCGCGGTGCCCGCACCAACCGCCTGTACTCGGTGCTCGTCAGCGATTCCCCGCAGCAGCTGCTCGATCAGATGTCCACGCTCGGCGTGATCGCCCAGCAGACCGCCGACGACGTCGAGGGCTACCGCGTTGCGAACAATGCGGCGGCCGAGGCGGCCGCGGCCTCCGAACGTTCCGCCGACGCCGCCCGGGTCGCCGCCGAGCAGGCCGAGACGCTGCGCGACGACCTCGAGCGGCAGCAGACCGACCTCCGGAATCAGATCGAAGGGGTGTACGACGCGTTCTCGAAACTGAGCGACGACGAGAAGGCCGTGCTTGCGGGCACCCCGTTCCCACCCGGCCTGGACGCCGCGACGATCCTGTCCAAGCTCGCGCCCGGCACCGGATCCGCAGCTCTTCGGGCCGCGATGACCCGCATCGGCGACCCCTACGTGTGGGGCGCCACCGGCCCCGACCAGTTCGACTGCTCCGGGCTCATGGTGTGGGCGTACAAGCAGGTCGGAAAGACCCTGCCGCGGTCCAGCCAGGCCCAGGCGCAGGGCGGCACCCCGGTCTCGCGCGACCAGCTGCAGCCCGGCGACCTGGTGATCTTCTACGACGACGCATCCCACGTCGGCATGTATGCCGGTGACGGCAACATCGTGCACGCGTCGACGTTCGGTGTTCCGGTGAAGGTCCAATCGATGGACAGCTTCCCGTTCCACAGCGCCCGCCGCTACTGACCCTGCTGCCGGACCGAGGCCCGGCCCACCATTCCGGTGCTCGGTGGGGCGCGGTCCTAGACTGTCCGCCGTGCCCGATTCCTCACCCTCTCCGCGACCGCGCGCGCCGCGACGCTGGGAGCGGTTCGCGGTCGTCGGGCTCGCCGCTGTGGTGGCCGCCGTCGCGCTGCTGGTGCTGTTCATCCCGGACGACACGAGCCCCCGATCCGGGCCCGTCGACAGGGCGTCTGAGGAGATCCAGGCGTCGGAGGAGATCCAGGCGCTGCTCGACACCTGGGCGGCCGCGGTCCGGGCCGCCGACGCGGACACGTTGCGCACGCTCGTCGACGACCGGGCCCGACCCGGTTTCCTCGACGCGGAACTGCGCAGGGCCGCCGCTGTGGCGCAGGTGCCCTTCTCGGACTGGGGATACGAGCTCGGCAACGCGGAACCCGCCCCGGTGCCCGCCGACGTCGCCGCCCGGCTCGGCGACGCGAAGGCGCAGACACGCAGCGTGTACCTGCGCTACGCGATCGACGGAATCGACGCCGAACCCACCCGCAAGCCCGTCACCGTCGTCGTCGTGCGGCGCGACGACGGCTGGCGTCTCGTCGACGACGAACCCGGACCCGGCCGGGTCACGTGGCGTGGCCCGTGGGACTTCGGGCCGCTCGTCGTCGAACCCGTGCCGCAACGCTCAGGCGGGAGGTCGCTGGTGATCGGCCACCCGGAGCAGGAAGAGCTCGTGGATGCGATCGCCCGGGAGATGGAGCCCGCCGTCGGCGCCGTCGACCGGATCTGGGGAACGGACTGGTCGCGCCGGGCCGTGGTCCTCGTCACCTCGTCCCACGACGAGTTCACCCATCAGGTCGGCGACCGGCACAACGGCGCCGGGATCGCCGCGGTCGCGGTGTCCGATGCCGTGGATCCCCGCGCGGGCAGCGCCACCGGACAGCGCATCGTGTTCAGCCCGGCCGCCGCCGACAGGCTCGACGCCGAGGGCCTGCGGACCGTGTTGCGGCACGAACTCACCCACATCGCCGCCCGCGCAGACACCGTCGACGGCTCCCCGCTGTGGATGCTCGAGGGCTACGCCGACTACATCGGGTATCTCGGTGCGGACGAGGAGTTCGACGCGACGGCACCGACGCTCACCGCGGCCGTCACCCGGAACGGCACCCCGGCCGCGCTGCCCGAGGACGCCGAGTTCACCGACGAACGGTCGCTGCTCGCCTACGAGACGGCATGGTCGCTCGCCGCCTACACCGCCGACGACTACGGGCCCGCGCGGCTGACCGAGCTGTATCGGCGGCTCGCCCGCGGGCCGATCGACGGAGCGGAGCTCGATGCCGTGCTGACCGACGTGCTCGGCACCGACACCGGCACGTTCGTCGCGGCGTGGGGGAGCTGGGTCGACGACCGCCTGGCCGCGTCCACACAGTGACCTGCCCGCCCGGACCCGCCCACCCGGTGACCTGCCCGCCCGGACCCGCCCACCCGGTGACCTGCCCGCCCGGACCCGCCCACCCGGTGACCCGCCCACCCGGCGGTCGAACCCGCACCGATACGGTGAACGTCATGTCTCGAACACTGTTGGTGACGAACGATTTTCCGCCTCGCCCGGGCGGCATACAGTCGTACCTGCAGTCGTTCGCGGCGCAATTGCCGGCCGAGGACCTCGTCGTCTACGCACCCCGGTGGCGCGGCGACAGCCACACGAAGTTCGACGCTCGGCAGCCGTTCGAGGTGGTCCGCCACCCCACGACCCTGATGCTGCCCACCCCGATGGTGGCGCGCCGCGCGACCCGGTTGCTCACCGAGCACGACTGCGAGACCGTCTGGTTCGGGGCGGCCGCACCGCTGGCGCTGCTGGCCCCGGTGCTCCGGCGCGCGGGGGCGCGGAAGATCGTCGCCAGCACACACGGGCACGAGGTCGGCTGGTCGATGCTGCCGGGAGCACGCGGTGCGCTGCGGCGCATCGGCGACGGCACCGACACCGTCACCTTCGTCAGCCGCTACACCCGTGGCCGGTTCGCCTCCGCCTTCGGGCCGAACGCCGGTCTCGAGCACCTGCCCTCGGGTGTGGACACCGAGGTGTTCCGGCCCGATCCGGCCGCACGCGCCGAATTGCGCGCCCGGTACGGGCTGGGGGACCGGCCCACGGTGCTGTGCCTGTCGCGGCTGGTACCCCGCAAGGGCCAGGACATGCTGATCCGCGCGCTGCCGCAGATCCGGCGCCGCATCGACGGGGCGGTGCTCGTGATCGTCGGTGGAGGCCCCTACGAGGGACGGCTGCGCGAGCTGGTCCGGCAGGTCGGCGTCGAGGAACACGTCGTGATCACCGGCGGGGTCCCCGCCGCGGAACTCGCCGCGCACCACACGATCGCCGACGTCTTCGCGATGCCCTGCCGGACCCGCGGTGCCGGTCTCGACGTCGAAGGCCTCGGCATCGTCTACCTCGAGGCGTCCGCGACCGGCGTCCCGGTCGTGGCCGGACGGTCCGGCGGCGCACCCGAGACCGTGCAGGAGGGAAAGACCGGGCGGGTCGTCGACGGCACGAACGTCGCGCAGATCGCGGACACCATCGCCGATGTGCTCGCCGACCGTGACCGCGCCGCCGCGATGGGCGCCGCGGGCCGCGCCTGGGTCGGCGCCGAATGGCGCTGGGACACCCTCGGCGCGAAGCTGCGCAAGATCCTGAGCTGACCCCGCATCGAGCCCACCACCGCCGTATGTGAAGCTGTCCCCGTGAGCAGCATTCAGGTGTCGGATCAGACCTTCATCGCCGCGCCGCCCGAGCGCATCGCCGCGGCCGTCGCGCGGCGCGACCGATGGCGTGTGTGGTGGCCCGATCTGGCCCTCACGGTCCGGGAAGACCGCGGCGAGAAGGGAATTCGCTGGGCGGTCACCGGTCCGCTGAACGGGACCATGGAGGTGTGGCTCGAGGAGATGCTCGACGGCGCCGTCGTCCACTACTTCCTGCACTGCGAACCGACCGGTGTCGCGCCGGAACGGGTCGGCATGCTCGACCTCGCGAAGCTGAACCGGGAACGGCGGGTTGCGGGAAAGAAGATGACCTTCGAGATCAAGCAGCAGCTCGAGACCGGCCGGCCCGCGGGGGAGCCTCCGCAGTACTGACGATCGGCCGGTGACGGCAGCGACCGTTACGGTGTGGGGACAGACAACCGTCCCGGGGGATGTGGCCGGGCGGAACAGACGGAAAGGAAGCGTCATCGCATGGCCGAGAAGACCAAGCGGTCGATCACCATCGCTGCTCCGGCCGATCGGGTGATGTCCGTGATCGCGGATTTCGACGAGTACCCGACCTGGGTGGAGGCGGCGAAGTCGGTGGAGGTGCTCGACAGGTTTCCGGACGGTCGTGCCGAGCGTGTCCGGTTCGTGCTCGACGCGGGCATCGTGAAGGACACCTACGTGCTGCGCTACGTGTGGGCGGCGGACGGCCGTTCGGTCAGCTGGGAACTCGAATCCGGTGAGATCCAGAAGGCGCAGTCCGGGACGTACGCGCTGTCCGACGCTCCGGGCGGCGGCACCACCGTCGACTACGAACTGACCGTGGATCTGACGATCCCGATGATCGGCCTGTTCAAGCGCAAGGCCGAGAAGGTGATCACCGACACCGCGCTCAAGGAACTCAAGAAGCAGGTCGAGGGCTGAGCGAGAACGAGGGCACCGCCGAGACCCGCCTGCGGCTGTTCGTCGGCAAGGGCGGCGCCGGAACCAGCACGGTGGCCGCCGCCACCGCAGTCGCGGCCGCGAGCCCGCAGCACCCGGTGCTGCTGGTGTCGCTGGATCAGGCGTCGTCGCTGTCCGACCTGTTCGGTCTCGACCGTGCGCCCGGCGTCGTCCGGTCCGTCGCCGACGGACTCGACATCCTGGAGATCGACTCGCTCGCCCTGCTCGAACAGCGCTTCGCGGCGTTGGCGAGGCTCCTCGCGGCCGCAGGAGGCGGACACGAGCACGCCGCGGGGTTCGCGCTGCCCGCGCCGGAGGAGATCACCGGTGTGCCCGGCCTGCAGGAGGTTTTCGCCCTCCACGAGATCGCCCGCCTGACCTCGGACGGCCGACGGCACGCGGTCGTCGTCGACTGCCCGTCGGGGGCCGCGGCGTTCGGCACGCTGGCCGCGCCCCGCACGGCCGCCGACTACGTCGAACGGATCTGGCCGCGGCACAGCCGGATCGAGGCCGCCACCGGACCGGACCTGCGGCTCGGATTCGTCGTGGCGCTGTTCGACCGGATGCTGGACCGGCTCGGGGAGATCGCGGATCTGCTCGCGGACCGGCGGCGCACGTCGGTGACCCTCGTCGGCACCGCCGACCGTGTCTCGGCCGCCGAACTGCGCCGGCTCCGCTCGTGGACGGCGCTGTCCGGGCTGCGCCTCGACGGTGTGATCGTCAACGGCCTCGTGCCCGACTTCGGTGCCGGCACCGGACCGGCCGCGGACTGGCTCGCCGCGCAGCGCAGGACGCAACGGTCGGTGCTCGACGACATCGTCTCCTCGGTCGGTGACGTGCCGGTCCTCGAATGTGAGCGGCAGGCCTCGGAACCGGTAGGGTTGGCGTCTCTGGGGGCGTTTGCCCGGGCGCTCTACCGGGACGATCGGGATGTTCGGGAGCCGGCGGCCGCCGACACGACCCCGATCCGGGTCCAACACGAATCGGGGACAGGGGTGGATTCGGTGTACACGATGCGGATGCATCTGCCGCTGGCAGATCCGGCGACCTTGACCCTGGGCCGGGTCGACGACGACCTCGTGGTCGGCGCGGACGGGATCCGCCGCCGCGTCCGGCTGGCGTCGGGTCTGCGGCGCTGCACGGTCTCCGGTGCCGAGTTCGACGGCGGCGACCTGGTGGTGCGATTCGTTCCGGATCCGGCGGTGTGGCCCCAGTGAGCTCCGAACACGACGCCCTCGTCGCCGAACTGCGGCTGCTCGCCGAGGCCGTTCTCGACCGTGTCGACCGTGCCGTCCAGCAGTACGCGGCCGCGCAGCCTCCCGCACCGGCGGAAGCCGGGCCGGGGGACACACCGGCCGACGCCGCCCCTTCCGGCATGCCGACCCCCGCACCCTCCGCCGGCTGCTCGTGGTGCCCGGTGTGTGCCGCCGCCGCCCTGCTGCGCGGCGAACCCCACGAACTGCTCACCCGGCTGGCCACCCAGATCGCCGCGCTCATCGCGCTGATCCGCGAACTGCTCGCCCGCTACCTCCCGCCGCCGACCGGCCCCGCGGGTTCCGGCGGTCCGGAGCCGACGCCGCCGCCGGAACCGACCGACCGGAACGGTGGGTTCGTGTCCATTCCGGTCACGATCCGGCCCTGATCCGCGCGGGAACCGACATGGCTGACCCGGAACGGCTGACGATCGGCATCGACGTCGGCGGCACCAGCATCCGCGCCGCGGTAGTCGACGGCACGGGAACGATCGTCGATTCGGTGCGCGCGGCGACCCCGGCGTCGGCCGGCGCCCTCGAAGACGCGCTCGAGGAGACCGTCCGGTACCTGTCCGAACGCAACGATGTCGCCGCGGTGGGCCTGGCCGTCGCCGGATTCCTCGCGGTCGACCGTCGCACCGTGCTGTTCGCGCCCCACCTGGCCTGGGTGGACGCGCCGGTCGCGCAGCGGCTCACCGACCGGTTCGCGATGCCCGTCGTCCTCGAACACGACGCGAACGCCGCAGCGTGGGCCGAATATCGGTTCGGGGCCGCCGCCGGTGCGCACACCGTGGTCCTCGTCGCGCTGGGCACCGGCATCGGCGCAGCGCTGCTGCTCGACGGCCGCATCTACCGGGGCGCTCACGGTGTCGCCCCGGAACTCGGGCACCTGCAGATGGTTCCGGGCGGCCGGGTCTGCGCGTGCGGCAAACGCGGATGCTGGGAGCGGTACTGCAGCGGCACGGCACTCGTGGACACCGCCGTCGACCTGCTACCCACGGTCCGGGGCCGCTCGCTGCTCGCCCGTGACGCCGCGGCCGATCCCGGGTCGCTCACCGGCCGCCGGATCGCGGCTGCGGCCCAGGACGGGGACGTGCTCGCGGTCGCCGCGATGGCCGAGTTCGCGCGCTGGCTCGGAGTCGGCCTGGCGGCCGTCGCGGACATCTACGATCCCGAACTCGTCGTGATCGCCGGGGGTGTGTCGGGCTCGGCCTCGCTGTTCCTCGACGACGCCCGCGACCACTACGCCGCTGCCCTCACCGGTACCGGACATCGCCCGCTCGCGCGGATCCGCGCCGCGCATCTGGGGGACGCGGCGGGACTGATCGGCGCCGCGGATCTCGCCCGCGGCCCGGCGCACCCCGGCAGGATCGGTCCGTCCGACTGAGATGCTGGTCACGTCCGCCGGTGTGACCTCGCGTGCACGCGGGTCGCGGTGTGCACGCCGACACCGCGTGGACGTAGAGTCGATCGTCGAGCGCGCGTGGTGGTGCGGGCGGGGTTCAGGAGGGATGCCATGTGGTACTGGCTGTTCAAATACGTTCTGCTGGGGCCGCTGCTGTATCTCATGGGACGCCCGAAAATCGAAGGCGGAGAGAACATTCCGTCGGACGGCCCGGCGATCCTCGCGAGTAACCACCAGGCGGTCCTCGATTCGTTCTTCCTGCCGCTGATGGTGCGCCGGCGAATCACCTTCCTCGCGAAGAGCGAGTACTTCACCGGAACCGGCCTCAAGGGCGGATTCCAGCGCTGGTTCTTCTCCGCCGTCGGCCAGGTGCCCATCGACCGCACCGGCGCCGACGCCGCGCAGGACGCCCTCAACGCCGGCGTCCGCGTGCTCGGTCAGGGCAAACTGCTCGGCATCTACCCGGAGGGCACCCGGTCGCCGGACGGACGGCTCTACAAGGGCAAGACCGGCATGGCGCGCCTCGCCCTGGAAACCGGCGTCAAGGTCATCCCCGTGGCGATGATCGGTACCGACAAGATGAACCCGATCGGCTCGAAGATGTGGCGGCCGGCGAAGATCACCGTGAAGATCGGTGAGCCGATCGACTTCTCCCGCTTCGAAGGGATGGGCGGGAACCGCTTCGTCGAGCGCACCGTCACCGACGAGGTGATGTACGCGCTGATGCAGCTGTCCGGCCAGGAATACGTCGACATCTACGCCGCGACCCTGAAGAAGAAGGGTGCAGCCTCCGAGAAGGCAGGGGAGGACGCGGCTTCCGGGACGAATGCGCCGGCCGCAGCCGACGCCGACCGGTTGCCCGACACCCAGGCGGGCTGAATCGGGGCGACGCGAATCGTTGCCGCGCGACCCTATCGGGCATAATGTCCGCACGTGCGTTATTTCTACGACTGCGAGTTCATCGAGGATGGCCGAACCATCGAGCTCGTGTCGATCGGTGTTGCCTGCGAGGACGGCCGTGAGTTCTATGCGGTGTCCAACGAGTTCGATCCCGACCGGGCCGGTCCGTGGGTGCGTCGCAACGTGCTGCCGAAACTTCCCCCCGAAGCGCATCCCGCGTGGAAATCGCGGGCGCGCATCCGCGACGACCTGCTCGCCTTCCTGATCCCCCGGCCTGGGATCCAGCCCGAGCTGTGGGCCTGGATAGGGGCATACGACCATGTCGTCCTCGCGCAGTTGTGGGGCGCGATGCCCGAGCTGCCCGACGCCATTCCGCGTTTCACCCGGGAACTGCGCCAGCACTGGGAGCAGCACGGGCGTCCGTTGCTGCCGCCGGTGCCGGACGACAATCACGACGCGCTCGCCGACGCACGCCACAACCTCGCGAAGTTCGAGGCGATCGAAGCGGCCCGCCGCACCCGGTGAACCCGCCGGTTGCGGGGGTGCGTGACCTCCGGTGGTCAGGGGCAATATCCTGGTGAGCGTGAACTGGACTGTCGACGTGCCGATCGACCGCTTGCCCGAACTGCCCCCGCTGCCGGACGAGATGCGTGAGCAGCTCGACGCCGCGCTCGCCAAGCCGGCGCTGCAGCAGCCGAACTGGCCGGTGGATCAGGCGGCGGCGATGCGCACCGTACTCGAGAGCGTGCCGCCCATCACCGTGCCCCGCGAGGTCATCGAACTGCAGGACCATCTCGCCGCCGTCGCGCGCGGCGAGGCGTTCCTGCTGCAGGGCGGTGACTGCGCCGAGACGTTCGCCGACAACACCGAACCCCACATCAAGGGCAACATCCGGACGCTGCTGCAGATGGCCGTGGTGCTCACCTACGGTGCGTCGCTGCCGGTCGTGAAGGTCGCACGGATCGCCGGGCAGTACGCCAAGCCGCGGTCGTCGGACACCGACGCGCTCGGCCTGCCGTCCTACCGCGGCGACATGGTCAACTCGATCGTCGCCGACGCCGCGGTCCGGACCCACGACCCGTCACGGCTGGTCCGGGCGTACGCCAACGCCAGCGCGGCGATGAACCTGGTGCGCGCCATCACCGCCGGTGGCGAGGCCGACCTGCACCGCGTCCACGACTGGAACCGCGAGTTCGTGTCGAAGTCGCCGGCCGGGGCCCGCTACGAGGCACTCGCCTCGGAGATCGACCGCGGGCTGCGCTTCATGGACGCGTGCGGCGTCATCGACCCCAACCTGCGGGCCGCGACGATCTACGCCAGCCACGAGGCGCTCGTGCTGGACTACGAGCGCGCGATGCTGCGCCTCGACGACACCGACGGGCACCCGCGCCTGTACGACCTGTCCGCTCACTTCCTGTGGATCGGTGACCGCACCCGTCAGCTCGACGGTGCGCACATCGCGTTCGCCGAACTGCTCGCCAATCCGATCGGTCTCAAGATCGGCCCGAGCACCACCCCGGATCTGGCCGCCGAGTACGTCGAACGGCTCGACCCGACCAACAAGCCGGGCCGGCTGACCCTGATCTCGCGGATGGGGCACTCCAAGGTGCGCGACCTGCTGCCCGGGATCATCGAGAAGGTCGAGGCCACCGGCCACCAGGTGATCTGGCAGTGCGATCCGATGCACGGCAACACCCACGAGTCCTCGACCGGCTACAAGACCCGCCACTTCGATCGCATCGTCGACGAGGTGCAGGGCTTCTTCGAGGTGCACAACGCGCTCGGCACCCACCCGGGTGGCATCCACGTCGAGCTCACCGGTGAGAACGTCACCGAGTGCCTCGGCGGCGCCCAGGACATCTCGGACGTGGACCTGCACGGCCGCTACGAGACGGCGTGCGACCCGCGTCTGAACACCCAGCAGTCCATCGAGCTGGCGTTCCTCGTCGCCGAGATGCTGCGCGGCTGACACTGCCCTCGACGTCCGGCCCCGGTGCTCGCGCGCCGGGGCCGGACGCGTCTCCGGTGCTCGAGATCCTCGAGATCAGGGGAGGGCGGTCAGCGTGACGGTGCCGCCCGGCTCCACCCGATCACCCGCGCCGGGACTCTGACCGATCACCACCGACCGGTCCGTGTCCGCGACCTGGCGTACCTCGACCCCGAGACCGAGCCGCTCGAGTTCGTTGCGGGCCGCCGTGACCGATCGCCCCAGCAGCGACGGAACCTTCACCGCATTCGACACGAGCAGAGTGACGCTGCTGCCGGCCCCGACCTCGGTACCGGTCGCGGGATCCGTGCCCGCGACCCGGCCGGCGTCGACGTCCGGGTCGAACACTTCCCTCGACTCGACCACGGTCAAGCCCGCAGCCTCGAGCTGGGACCGGGCGGCGTCGGGCTTCTTGCCCGACACGTCGGGCATCTCCACCGGGGCCGCGCCTTTGCTGATGATCACCTTCACCGGTGAACCGACGGCCAGCTCCGTGCCGGGACCCGGATCCAGCGCGGCAACCCCACCCTCGGGGACCGTGTTGCTGAAGGCCGTGCCGCCGTCGACCGGCTCGAACGTGCGCCGCCGCAGCTCGTCCTCGACGGCCGCGCGGTCGCCCCCACCAGGCAGTTTCGGAACCGTCGGCCGGCCCAGCGACACCAGCAGCGCGACCGTCTCGCCGTCGCCGACACGTTCACCGGCGGCCGGGTCGGTACCGAGCACGGCGTCGACCGGGGCGTCGTCGGAATACTGCCCGCGAATCTCGTTCGACACCCCTGCGGCCTCGAGCGCCGACACCGCGGCCGCCCGATCCAGGCCGGCGATTGTGGGCACCGTGGCCAGCCGTCCCGCGCCGAGCCACCACCCGCCGTAGCCGAGGAGCAGCGCGACGACCAGGATCGCGACGATCCAGCCGAGCGTCCGGCGCCGCTGGGCGCGACGTTCGAGGGCGTAGTCGGGACGCGGCACCGGCGCCTGCGCCGGCGCGAACTCACGCGGCTGTTGCTGGGTGACGACCCGCGTGTGCCGCGTCGTCACCGGCGCAGCCGGACCGGCGGGGGCCGGGACGGACGGAATCACCGTGGTCGCGGGTGCATCCGAGTGCACGGCCGAGGCCGCCGACGATGATGCCGCCACCTCGACGGGCACGGGGGCCGGAGGCGCGGCGACAGCGGCGTCCGCGGCGGTCGGCCGGGGTGCGCGGCGCGGCGCGGGCACCCGGTACCGGGGCAACGCCAGGGTTTCGCACACCTCGGTCAGCGCCGCCGCCATCGCGCCGGCGTCGTCGAAGCGCTGACCGGGTTCGCGTTCGGTCGCGTGCCGGACCAGCTCGTCGAATTCCGGGGGCACCCCGTCGATGCAGGATCCCGGATCGGGCACGTCCTTCTCGACCCGCTGGTAGGCGACCGACAGCGACGTGTCGCCGGTGAACGGGGTGCGCCCGGTCAGCATCTCGAACAGGACGACGCCCGCCGAGTACACGTCGCTGCGCGCGTCGGCGTTGCCGACCGTCACCTGCTCCGGCGACAGGTACGCGGCGGTGCCGAGGATCACGCTGCGGGACGTCGTGGTGGCGGCGGCGACGGCCCGCACCAACCCGAAATCGGCGATCTTCACCTCGCCGCTCTCCGAGATCAGGATGTTCTCGGGTTTGACGTCGCGGTGCACCAGGCCCGCCCGATGCGCGACGGCGAGCGCCCCGAGCACCGGTGCCGCGACCGCGGCGGCGGCGTGCGGGGGCATCGGCCCGCGTTCGCGCAGCAGCTCACGCAGGGTGCCGCCCTCCACCAGCTCCATCACGAGGAACGCGTGCTCCCCGTCGTGCCCTTGGTCGTACACGGCGACGAGACCGGGATGGTTCAGCTTCGCGACCGCACGGGCCTCGAACTCGAACCGGGTGCGGAACTGGGGATCGGCGGCGAGCTGCGGATCCATCACCTTGACGGCGACGGGCCGGTCGAGCCGCAGGTCGGTGCCCCGGTACACCGTCGACATGCCGCCCCGAGCGATGGGCGCTTCGATCCGGTAGCGTCCATCGAGCACGATGCCGACCATGCGGTCGCCTCCAGCGGTCACGCGGTGTACCCCCGTGTTCTGCGACGCCGGTGCACGACGTCGGTCGGTTCCTGAGTGGGTGGGGCCTGCACACCCCAGTCGATCGTAGCCAGCGCCCCGGACGGGACGGTCTCGCGCGGACAGCGGATCGAACCCGATAACGTTACCCGGGTGAGTTCAATCCCGTTCTGCGACGACGTCCTCGACCCCTCGGTCCCGGTGCTGCAACTCGTCGATGTGTCGAAACAACTCGGTGTCGTCATCACCCGCGTCCACCAGATGCTGCGGGACCGCCAGATCCTGGCGATCAAGCGCGACGGCGTGCTCGCCGTGCCGGAAGCGTTCTTCGGCGAGGACGGGCACCTCCTCAAGAGCGTGCCGGGCCTGATCGCGGTTCTGCACGACGGCGGCTTCCGCGACGACGAGATCCTGACCTGGCTGTTCCGCGAGGACGACTCGCTCGAAGGTGGCAGCCCCGCGGCGGCCCTGCACACCCACTCGGCGCGCGAGGTCGTCCGCCGGGCCCAAGCCCTGGGCTTCTGAGCGACAATCTCGCCTTCTCACCGACAGCCTCGGGCTTCCGAGCCTCAGCGGCGGGTGGTGAGCTGCGTGAGCAGCACCGCCACCCGCTGCCGGCGCGGCACCACGACCCGCCGGTCGAACACCCGGTACCCGTGGTCCTCCACCTGGTCGAGGATCCGGCCGTAGAGCACGAACGCCGCCCGGATGCCCGGCCGGACACGGTCCGGGAGCAATGCCAGTCCCGGCTCGGCGCGCCGATATTCGGCACGCGCGAGCGCCACGAAATGTGCCAGCGCCCGGCGTACCCGCGGATCGGGTGTGCCGGTGCGCCGGCATTCGGCGAGCAGTTCGTCGTCCACCCCGAATGCGGCCCAGCCGTCGGCCGGGAGGTAGATCCGCCCGCGCGCCAGGTCCTCACCGACGTCCCGCACGAAGTTGGTCAGCTGGAACGCGGTGCCCAGCGCGGCCGCGTACGGGCCCGCCCGGTCGGGGTCCTCGACACCGAACACCGGTAGCAGCTGCAGGCCGATCACCACCGCCGACCCGTACATGTACTCCTGCAGCTCCGCCATGTCGCGGTACCGGTCGCGGAACTGGGCGGTCGCCGGGATGTCCATCCGCATCGACCGCACGAACGCCTCGAAATAGTCGACGGGGATCTCGTAGCGGTGAATGGTGTCCGCCGTGGCCCGGACCACGAGGCCGATGTCGTCGGCCGGGCCGGGATCACCGGCGAGCGCGGCGTGCAGACGCGCGTGCACCGCGTCGACCTGCCGGGACGCAGTGGCGGGATCGTCGACGGAGGTCACGTCGACGATGTCGTCGACGGTGCGGGCGAACCCGTAGAGGGCGTGCACACCGGCGCGACGGTCCGGGGGCAGCAGTCGTGCCGCCAGGTGGTAGGTGCGGCCGTGCGCGGCGGTCAGCCGCTCGCAGTACCGGAACGCCGCGCCCAGGTCGTCAGTCACCGGCGGAGGGCTCCGCGGATGCCGCCGGAACCCGATCGGCCGCCGGTGCGGGCGCCGGGCGCCGGGAACGCAGGTGCAGCGGATCGACGGTGCGCAGCGACAGCGCCGCGACCACCGACACGAAGATCGCGACGGCCACGTGTGCCGCGTTGTACATGCCGATCGAGCCGTCCGGGTTGAAGATCACCATCAACCAGGTGGACAGGCCCACGAGCACCATCAACGTCCGCGTCGACATCGCGAAGGCCGCGGCGACGGCGAGCGGCCACGAGTAGTACCAGGGCAGCGCGGCGGGGGAGAGGACGGTCACCGCGGTCAGCACGACCACGATGCCGAGGACGGCGTCGCGTTCGGTCCGCCGGAACCGCCACCACGCCCACACGAGGATCACCAGGAGCGCGACCATGCAGATCATGCGGGTCACGTCGAGCACCGGGCCGAGGCGCCACGGCGTGACCCACGTGACGACGTGCGCCATCATCGTCGGCAGCGACAGCCAGTTGATGATCTTCGACGATCCGGACAGCGCCGTGAGCCATCCGATGCCGACACCGGCCAGCGCGGACGCGGCACCGAACACGGCGGCGAACACGACGACGCCGATACCCGCGGTCTTGACGAACAACCGGACCGGCGCGGCCGGATCGCGCCCCTCCTCACGGGCCCGGTCCCGTTCGTGCACCATCCACACCCAGACCAGGAACGGCAGGGCCAGGCCGGCGGTGGCCTTGATCGCCGCACCGAGCGACACGAGCGCGATCCCGCCGACGTGGCGGCGTTCGAGCACGAGCACGATGCCGGCCATCATGAGGCCGACCATGAGAAGTTCGTTGTGGACACCGCCGACGAGGTGGATCAGCACGAGCGGATTGAGCACGGCCAGCCACAGCGCGATGGTCGGATCGCCACCCATCCGGCGGGCGAGTTTCGGCACCGCCCACGCCATCAGGACCAGGCCCGGCAGCATCGTCAGCCGCCACAGCCACGTCCCCAGCACCACATTGTCCCCGGTCAGCGACGTGATTCCGGCGCCGAGCAGCAGGTGCACGGGTCCGTACGGAGTCGTCGTGGTCTTCCACACGTTGCTGACGTTGTCGAGCAGGATGCCCGGATTGACCACCGGACCGTCGACATACGGATCGAACCCGTCCCGCAGCATCGCGCCCTGGGCGAGATAGGAGTACGCGTCGCGGCTGAACAGCGGGGTCGCGATCAGCAACGGCACCACCCACACGGACAGCACCTTCCAGGTGTCGCGCAGGCTCACCAGACCGGCGCGGGCACTGCGGCCGAGCCGCACCCACGCCGCGATCATCAGCAGAACGCCCGCCCATACCAGGATCGTCGACAGCAGCAGCCCGTGACCGAACCGCAGCCACGACAGGAACATCTCCTCGAGCAGCGGATCCTGCCGTCGGACGCTCCCGGCACCGAAACTGCCGAACGCCAGCAGTGCCGCGCCGACCGCCCCGAGCAGCGCGGCGTTCCCGGCGGGGCTGCGCAGGAACGGGCCGATGCCCCGGCCGGACTGCCGCAGCTTCCCGTCCGCGGTCGGTGAGGCGTCCGGTGCGGCGTCGGAGGCAGCAGGGGACGACATGGTTACGGTTACCTCCCCCTGATGCACGCAATGACACGGTGCAGATGTGCACACGTGACACCGTGCAGATGATCTACGACGAACAGACAGTTTAGTTGAGTCCCGGAACCGCGCCGCCCACCGTGGGGGAAGGCGCGGTCGACCGGCGCCGGACCCCGAGCCGTTCGGCGGCCAGCCGACCCGAGAGCAGGACCGTCGGAACCCCCACTCCGGGGACCGTGCCGGACCCGGCCAGCACCACGTTCGGATAGCGCGGATCGAGATTGCGCCGCCGGAACGGGCCGGTCTGCCGGAACAGATGCGCCCCGCCGAACGGGCTGCCCGCCAGCATGCCCCGCTCGAGCCACGTCTGCGGCGTGTCCACGTGGTCGATCCGGAACCGGTCGGTGATCCCGTCGAACCCGCGCCGTTCGAGTTCCGCACACAGTTCGGCCGCATATGGCCCGGCGAGCGCCTGCCAGTCGTAGGGCGCGCTGTCCAGGTTCGGGCACGGCGCCAGCACCGACAGCGGTTCGTGCTCGACGCCGTCGCGGACGAACCGCAGTCCGGGGTCGCTGAGCGCGGGCCGGGTGATCAGCAGCGACGGATCGCGCATCAGCCGGCCGCGGCCCCGGCGCGCGGTGATCTCGGCGAACGTGCTCTCCCAGGCCGTACCGAACTCGATGGTGTGATGGTGGTGGGCCGCCCACCCCGCGCTGACGGCGGTCGGGATGCTGCCGTGCAGCACCACCGCGGACGGGGACGCCACCGTGCGCCGTCGCCGTGGCCGCGGCAGCAGCGCGTCCACCACCGGCAGGTCCGGTGTCAGCACGACCGCATCGCACGGGTACCGGTCGCCGCCGGGGGTGCGCACCGCGACCACCCGGCGGCCGTCGAACTCGAGGTCGCCGACCTCGGTGCCGAGCCGGAGCGTGCCGCCGGCCGCCACCAGGGCGTCGGCCATACCGCGCGCCACCGATCGCATGCCGCCCTCGACGGAGAACACCCCCAGGGAGGTGTCCATGTGGGCGATCGCCGCGTACACCGCCAGCGCCTTGGCCGGAGCCACCCCCGCGTACAGCGCCTGGAACGTGAAGATGCGCCGCAACCGCGGGTCGGTGACCTTCCGGTCCACCTGGGCGCCGAGCCGGCCGAAACCGCCGAGCCGGACGAGCCGCAGCAGGTCCCGCGCCGAGGCCGGGGAGCCGACCAGGTCGAGGGGGGAGTCGAAGTTCGCGTCCATGAAGTGGGCGAACTCGGCGTCGAAGATGTCCGCGAGCCAGCGTCGAAGCCGCAGGTAGCGACGCGCCTCGTCCGGGCCGCACACGCGAGTGACCTCGGCGGCCATCCGATCCGGATCCGAGTGCACGTCGATGCTGCTGCCGTCGGCGAACCGGGCGTGATAGGCGGGCGTCATCGGATGGATGCGCAGCGGTGGATCCACCGTCGTGAAATCCGCGCCGACCGCGGCGAGTGCGTCGGCGATCAGGTCCGGCATCGTCAGGACCGTGGCGCCGTTGTCGATCTCGTAGCCGGGCCCGACGTGGGTGCCGACCCGGCCGCCCACCGACCTCTCGCGTTCGAGGACGGTGACCTCGCGGCCGTCCCCGCGCAGGTGCAGCGCCGCGGCCAGGCCCGCGAGCCCGGCGCCGACCACGACGACGCGATCCGCTCCGGCGACGGTGCGCAGCGGGCTCATCACGCTGTGCGCCGCGTCGCGGCCAGGGCCCAGTCACGCAGCATGGTCTTGCCCTCGGCGGTGGCGTCGGACGCGTCGAGCGCGGCGAACGCGTCCTCGGTGAGCGCGGCGATCCGACGTTCGACCTGGTCGACGGCTCCGAGCTCGGTCATCACCGCCCGCATCCGTTCGACCTGCTCGTCGCTCAGATCCGTGCCGATCCCGTCGCGCAGCAGCTGCGCGGCGGCCGGGTCGGTCGCGTCGGCGGCGGCGAGAGCGAGCGCGAACAGCACGGTCCGCTTCCCGGCGCGCAGGTCGTCCCCGGACGGCTTGCCGGTGACCTCCGGGTCGCCGAACACCCCGAGCAGGTCGTCGCGCAACTGGAACGCGATGCCCACGTCCGTTCCGAATCGGCGGTACGCGTCCACCAGCGCGTCGTCCGCCCCGGCCAGGACCGCACCCAGATGCAGGGGGCGCTCGATCGTGTACGCCGCGGTCTTGAACCGGTTCACCCGCATCGCCGCCTCGACCGATTCGTCGCCGGCCGACTCCCCGGCGATGTCCAGGAACTGGCCGCCCAGGACCTCGGTGCGCATCGCCGACCACACCGGCGTGACCCGCGCCGCCGTCGCAGCGTCCAGCCCGGCCTCGCGCAGCATGTCGTCGGCCCACACGAGCGCCAGGTCGCCGAGCAGGATCGCCGCGGCTTCACCGAACCGCTCGGGGACACCGAGCCACTGCGCGGCGCGGTGGTGTTCCGCGTACTCGACGTGCACCGTGGGATAACCGCGGCGGGTCGTGGAGGCATCGATGATGTCGTCGTGCACGAGCGCACCGGCCTGCACCAGTTCCAGCGCCGAGCACGCGCGCAGCACCGCTCCGGCGTCCGGTCCGGACGGGTCGCCGCCGGCGCCGATCCAGCCGGTCCAGGCGAATACGGGCCGCATCCGCTTGCCGCCGCGCAGGACGAACGACTCGAGAGCCGTGACCGCTTCGGGGTAACCCCCGCCGACCGCGGCGACGATCTCGGCGCGTGAGACGAAGAAGTCCCGCAGGGCGCCCTCGACGAGTTCGGGCAGCAGCGAGGGCGGAACGTGAGCAGATCCGGTGGACAGGGGATTCCTCCTGGTCGAATGGGCGGGCGCCGACGCCGGGTGGGGCATGCACCGGGTCGGTGGGGACGTCGCGGCGCCGAAGACCACCCTATCGGGGGCACGAGGAACCCACCCCCCTCCGGCCACCTATGCTTGTCGGGTGACATGCGATTCCGTCAGCGGGGGCCAGGGCGGCGGGACCTCCCGCACACCGTCGATCGTGGACCGGCTGCGGGTACCGTCCCACCGCCGGATTCCCTTCTCCGTCGAGTTCTCTCCGCCCCGTGACGCCGACGCGGAGGCGCGGCTCTGGCGTGCCGTCCGGGAGTTCGAACGGCTCGGCCCGGCGTTCGTGTCCATGACCTACGGCGCCGGGGGTTCGACCCGGGACCGCACGGTCCGTGTGACCGGCCAGCTCGCCGAGGAGACGACCCTGCTGCCGGTCGCGCACCTGACCGCGGTCGGGCACAGCATCGACGAGTTGCGCGCGATGGTCGGGGCCTATGCGGACCGCGGAATCAGCAACATCCTGGCCCTGCGCGGCGACCCGCCCGGCGATCCGCTGGGCGAATGGACCAAGCACCCGCAGGGCGTCGAGCACGCCGAGGAACTGGTCCGGCTCGTGCGGGAACTCGGCGACTTCCACGTCGGTGTGGCGTCCTTCCCCGAGGGGCACTACCGCTCCCCGGATCTCGACCACGACACCCGGTACCTGGTGCAGAAGTTGCGGGCCGGCGCCGAGTACTCGATCACGCAGATGTTCTTCGACGTCGAGCACTACCTGCGGCTGCGGGACCGGGTCGCGGCGTGCGACGCGGAGCAGGCGCTCAAGCCGATCATTCCCGAGATCATGCCGATCACGTCGCTGCGGTCGGCGCGGCGCAGTCTCGAACTGTCGGGCTCCCGGCTCCCCGCGGCACTCGAGGAACGGCTCGTGCGGGCCGCAGGCGACGGCCCCGAGGAGAACCGTGCCGCGGTGCGCGAGGTCGGTATCGAGGTCGCGACCGAGATGTGTGAGCGGCTCATCGCCGAGGGCGCACCCGGATTGCACTTCATCACGCTGAACTTCGCGCGTGCGACCCGCGAGGTGCTGGCGCGGCTCGGGATCGAGGTCCCCACTCCGGTGGTCCAGCCCGCCTGACGAACGCTCAGGGCAGGGGCCGGTTCTTCCAGCCGGTCCGGCCCTCGCGCCGGGCGCGCAACGAGGCGACCGTCAGAGCACCGAACCCGGTGATCGCGGCGGGATGCCCGAGCGCCGCCACCGCATCCGATCCGGTCGGGGCGCTCCCTCGCTCGGCGGACCGGGCCAGCGTGCGCGAGACGAGCGCCGCGGCAGTGCCGGCCAGACCCCAGCGCCGGACGGAACCGTGCCCGGCGACCGCGGCGACCGGGGGTAGCACGTAGGCCAGCGTGTACCCGGCGAGGACCGCGACCGCACCGGCGGTGGATCCGAACGCCGACCACAGCCAGCGGGTGTATCCGGCGGTGAGCTGCCGGCGATCGAGATACATCCGGCACGACGCGAGCGGCCCGGCCGCCGCGACCACCGTGCGACGGCCCGCGGCACGCAGGGAGCGGGCGAGATCGAGGTCCTCCGTGGGACTGGACGCGACCGCGGCGTGACCGCCGATCGCGGCGTACGCGCGGGCGTCGAAGACGAGGAACTGCCCGCACGCCACCGCCATCGACGGCCGGGTCGTACGATCGGCCACCGCGACCGGCAGCGACGAGAACCAGGACCAGCACAACAGCGGCTGCAGCAGGTGCTCCGCCGGTGATCCGGCCACCTGGAACGGCCAGGGCGAGAGCAGGTCGGCGCCCATCCGCCGCAGGGACGTCACCGCCGCGGCCAGCGCCTGCGGTGCCAGACGCACGTCCGCGTCGACGAACACGATCACGCCGGTGTCCGCGGCCGGTGCCGCGACCCGGTAGGCGTGCGCGCACGCGGCAGCTTTACCCGTCCAGCCCACCGGTGGCTGCTCCGTGCTGCGTACCACCTCGATGCGGTCGTCCCCGGCGGCGGCCCGGCGCGCGGCGTCGGCGGTGCCGTCGGACGAGTCGTCGTCGAGAACGATCACCCGCATCCCCGGTACGCCGTGCTGGGCACGCAGGTCCGCGACGAGATCCGGCACCCGGTGCGCTTCGTCGCGGGCGGGGACCAGCACCGTGACCGGTTCGGTGGTGGCGGTGCCGGGTTCGAGCCGTGGGAGCGTGAGCCGGTTGGCGACGGCGGTGACCGCGCCGAACAGTGCTACCGCCGCGCCGGCGCGGGTGACCGCGGTGATCACGCTACGAATTGTCGGAGTCCGGGGCCGGGCCGGAGCCGGAGTCGGGATCCGGCCCGGTCGCCGACGTGCGGACGGGTGCCGGGTTGCGATTGAGCCAGGCCAGGCCACCGATGATCAGTGCCACCCCGAGCGTGACCCCGGCGACGATACCGGCCCACCCGGCGAAGCCGCGGGTGTTGGGATCGGAGTAGCGGACCTCGGCGCGCAGGTTCGTCACGTCCCCGGCGGGCAGCTTCCACGTGACGACCGAGTCGGACTCGCGGGTGCCGTTGGTGGTGGCGATCCGGGCCGGGAACGCGATCGTGAACTGCACGTCCGTGCCCTGCGCGGGCACCGATTCGAGGTCGACCTTGCCGGTGAGGGACACGAGATCACCGGCCCGCTGCAACGAGATCTGGAACGAGCCCGCGCTCTGGTCGGTCATCGCGCCCAGTTGCTGCACGTCGCCGAACGACAGGTCGCTGAAGAACACCTGGCTGCCGACGTAGCCGTCCTGCTTGTACTCCTGTACCCGGACGCGTCCGGCCAGCGATTCCGGGACGACGAGCTGCGGTCCCTTGTCGTTGTCGTCGACCGGGATCGTCGCGGCGACGATCTGACCGGACACCCGGTCGTCGGCCGAGACACCCATCGTCACCTGGGCACGCAGGCAGCCCGCGAGCAGCGGAAGCAACAGGAGAAGGAGGACCGCCTGCCGGATCGGGCGGCGACGGGGAGCAGGGATGAGGGACGGCTGCACAGCGGATATCGTGCCAGCATCCTGCGGGGGTGTCAGAGGTCCGGGGGTGTTCCGGCGAGTCGCCGCAGGTTCGGGTGCGCTCGGCGAGCGTGGACCAGCGACACCAGCAGCGGGACGCCGAGCAGCCCCATCACGACGAATCCGTACATCGCCGACCAGCGCAGCTCCGGTGCGTCGAGGAAGACGGTGTGGGCGAGTGCCGACCCGAGCCACGTCCACAGGAACAGGGCGACCGGCACCGCGTCGCTCCGGGTCGTCCGGGGCCATCGTGTCGCGCCGCCCGTGGGCTGCCGGGTCACCCGGTCGAGCGCGGTGAGTGCGGTGGCCATGACGGCCGCGACGACCACCCAGCCGGCGTAGTTGGTGAGCGGGATGTGGGCGAGCCCGGGGAGCCCCGGTCCGTGACACCACGTCCACTGCCCGTCCGCGACCATCTGCGGATCCAGGTACAGGTCCCATCCGACCATGCCGACCGTCGCCGCGGCGATCCGCGGGGCGGGCCGGCGGGTCAGCCGCGTCGCCACGCACCACACGGGGTACAAGCCGGCGGTCCATGCCAGCGGTACCACGAGCGGGACGTCGAACAGCGCGGGACCGAGCCGGTCGGTGGCGTAGGCGTAGCACCCGTACGGGTATCCGGTGGCGGTACCGACGACCTCGGACGCGAATCCGAGCCCGGCCGAGATCGCGAACAGCCCGGCCGCCCACGCGCCGCCCCGGTGCGACGTGGCGTGTGCCGTACAGGCCGCGGCCAGCAGTGCCACCACGAGAACGGTGACGACGTCCCGAGCGGATCCGTGCGTGAGCGGATACGCGATCTGAGCGGCCACGGCGGCGACCGCGAGTGCCACCGCCGCGGTGGGGCGCTCGATCATCCGCTCGTCAGCCGGCGGACGAGGCGGCGCGCGGGTCCGCCGGCGGTGTCGGTCAGCGCGGCCCGGGCGGCGCTGCGTCCGCTCGCGCCCGACACGCCGCCGCCGGGATGTGTCGACGCACCGGTCAGATACAGCCCGGGCGCGTCGGGCACCCGATGCCGGGAGAGTTCCGGCAGCGGCCGCCACATGAACATCTGGTCCAGGGACATTTCCACATGCATGACGTTGCCGCCGATCATGCCCAGTTCCTGCTCGATGTTCTCGGGGGTCTGGATGTGCCGGTGCCGGATCGACGCGGTGAACCCGGGCGCACGCGACTCCATCTCGGCGACGATCCGGTCGGCCTCGGTTTCGGCGAGGTCGGTCCAGCGGCGACCGCCGGACAGCCGGTGCGGATGCCACTGGGCCCACAACGTCACCTGGTGCTCACCCGCCGGTGCGATGGACGGATCCAATGCGGTGAAACTCATCCCGAGGACCGCCGGGCGCGGCGGCAGTTCGCCGGCGAGCGCGGCACCGTGCGCAAGCCGCAGGTGGGCCCGGTCGTCGACCAGCAGTTGCAGTCCGCGCGTGGTGTCGGCGGCGGACTCGGCCCCGGCGTACGCGGGAAGCGCGTCGGTGGCCAGGCGCAGCACCATCCCGATGCCCGGCCCGACGCGGATGCGGCGACGCCAGTCGGTCAGCCGCGCGCGGTCGTAGCCGCCGCGTTCGAGCAGGTCCAGCGTGGTCAGGATGTGGCATCCGGCGACCACCGTGCGCGCGGTGACGGTGCGGCCCGATTCGGTCCGGACCACCCACCCGCCGCCCGAGCGGCGCAGTTCGGTGACGCCGTCGCCGAGGGTGACGGTGCCGCCGTCCGCGGCGAGCCGGGCAGCGAGAGCGCGGGTGAGGGCACCACTGCCGCCGACCGCCCGGCCCGGGGGCAGCGTGTGCATCAGGGCCGCGAACCCGACCATGGGCGCGGTTCCCGGTTCGGACATCGGGGGCCCCGACTGCGCGCCGAACCACGCGAGCGCGGCCTTCAGCGGCTCGTCGTCGAAGTACTCGTCGAGCAGCGCGTCGCCGGAAGCCAGGAACTGCCGCGACAGGTCGCTGCCGCCGCTGCCGGTGTCCAGACCCCAGAACGACGAGAGGAGGTGCCGTCCGGTGGGCGGCGCGGAGAACGAGCGCATCACGGCGGCACTGCGGGGACCCCACACGTCGACGAAACGCCGATAGGCGTCGGCTTCGCGTGGGCCGCATGCGGTTTCGATCGATCGGCAGGTGCGGTCGAGGTCGCGATGGAAGACGATGCCCGGACGGTCGCTGCCCGGTGGCGCGGGCGCGAACGCCCACGGGTCGCAGTCGAGGTAGCGCAACCCGAAACCGTCGAGCTCCAGTTCCTCGAGGATGCCGGTGTGCCGGATCATGATGTGCGCGGACGAACCGCGGTCGACGGCGTGGCCCGGGAACCGTTCGACGGTGGAGACGGCGCCCCCGAGCACGGTGTCGCGTTCGAGCACCTCCACCGACCGGCCGGCGCGTGCGAGATAGCACGCGGAGACGAGGGCGTTGTGCCCGGAACCCACCACGACTGCGTCGATCACGGGCTCAGGCTATCGCCGCGGTCCGGTCTCGAGCGGCGGCCGGGTCTCGATCGTGAGGGGGAGTTCGCGCCCGAGCACCGCGAACGGTCGCGCATCACCGGTGAAGACGAACCCGCGCACCACGTCGCGGAAGCCGAGGCGGCGGTACAGCCGCCACGCGCGGTTGTCCTCGTCCGGTACCTCGGGGGTGGACAGGAGCACCGCGCGTTCCGGCCGGTCGTCGAGCAGTCGCAGCAGGAGGGCTTCGCCGATGCGGTGTCCCTGCGCGTCGGGATGAACGTGCAGTTCGGTGAGTTCGAAGTAGTCGCCGAGTGTGGCGTCGATCTGTTCGACGGAATATCCCGCGTGCCGCATCCCGGTGCGGACCTGCTGGTTCCACCACTGCTGCGGAGCGCCGCGGTAGCCGTACGCGATCGCGACGAGGGTCGACGGGTCGTGCGGGAGGGCGGCGGCCACGGCACGCCACCCGGGACGGCCGGCGTGTTCGGACCACATCGGGGCGCGGTGGTACTCGGTTCCGCGGGGATATTTCATGGCGGCGACGTAGATGGGCAGCATCTCGGGCAGGCGCGCGCGGAATTCCGCGGGGGACAGGTCGAGAAGAATCGGCGCCGCGTCGTGCGGGATCGGGTCCGTGCTCATGCGGGGAGGAGTCCGCCTTCCCTTGACGATATGTCGGTGGGTCCAGCTATATTGAATACGTCGAACGCATGTTCGACAACGGTGATCCGGTGATGTTCGAGGGAAGCGAACATCCCCGGATCACCCACCCGAGTCACGGGGAGGTGAGTGATGGTCGTGCCACAGGTTGCCGACGGCGGAGCAGGGTTCGGACGTCGAGGCTGCGTAACGCGTCCGGTGTCCTCGCGGGCGGCGACGATGCTGCGCCGGGCCGACGAGTTGCTGTCCGAGGCCGCCGGGGCCCGCGACGCCGCGGAACGCTTCCAGCTCGCCTACCTCGCCGCGTTGCGGGGAGCAGGGGCCGTGCTCGCGGTCGCCGAGGTTCGCGCCGGTCAGGTGGTCCGGCGGGCCCGGACCCGAAACGCGTGGGTGCTCATGGCGAAGGCGGATCCGGGATTCGCGCGCTGGGCGGACTTCTTCGCCGACCGTTCCGAGACCCGGGCTGCGATCGAGTCCGGCATCACACGGACGCTGCCGGCCGACGAGGCCGACAGGTTCTACGGCGAGGTCGGGTCGTTTCTCCACGAGGTGGAGGATTGTCTCTCCGATCGGGTGACCGTTCCCGAGTGAGCGCGGGACCTTCGGCGCCGGGCCGCGGGGACGTTCGGAAGCCCGTGCGGGACTCCGTGTCGGAGTTGGTGGTCCAGCGCATGATGTACTCGTATTATGAGATCAGGCGGCCGTCCAAAGTCGGCCCCCCGTCGTTTCCACCGGAGGAATCGGCGGCCACCGTTTTAGTGCCGGGGGAGGTACCGTGCCACTCTCCGAGCACGAGCAGCGCATGCTCGATCAGATCGAGAGCGCGCTCTATGCTGAGGATCCCAAGTTCGCCTCGACCGTCCGAGGCAGTCGGTTGGGCATGGCAGGCAGCCGTCGACGGCTGCAGGCCGGTGCGCTGTTCGTAGTGGGTCTGGCGTTGTTGATCGCGGGTGTCGCCCTGCCGGTGAAGCCGGGTGGGTTCCCGATCATCAGCCTGCTCGGCTTTCTTGTGATGTTCGGCGCGGGCGTTCTGCTCCTCGTCGGAGGTCGGCGCGGAAAGCCGCTCGGTGATGCTCCTCGCGGGGGCGGATCCGGTTCCGGGCAGGGAACCCGGGCCCGAGGGAACCGCAAATCCACCGGTGGGTTCACCCATCGGATGGAGGAACGCTTCCGGCGGCGTTTCGAACAGGAATAGCCGCGAGTTCGCCCACGAGTAGAAGGCAGTCCGCGAAACGGCGCGACCCCATGTAAAGGGGTCGCGCCGTTCGTCGTCTCGGGGATGTCGCGACGTGCGTCACGTGCGTGCCGGGAGCGGTGCGCGCATCGCCCCGTATTTACCCCTCGGATTCACCCCTCGCCCGACTCCTCCCACATCGCCCCACCGAGCTGCGGGACGCCTCCGAGTCGTCCGGTGCGGTCGCATCGACCTGGGGTTTTCCGGTGTCGATCGGAGCCGGCCCGGGACGTGCACGGCCGGTGGCTGCCGCGGAAACCCACCGACCCGAAAACGCCCCACTCCACCCCACCTTCGTTGAGCAGCGATTTCGGGTGAAACGCCCGGCGATTCGGGCCCGTAATTGGTTGAACGTGGGGCAAAGTGGGGTACTGTGGGTCGCGGCGGAGCGGCTCGGGTTGCCCCGCCGGAGACGAATGGTCCGGCCGACTAAGGCGGGGGGTGGCGAGTGTTTCTCGGCACCCATACCCCGAAGTTGGATGACAAGGGTCGGCTCACGTTGCCGGCGAAGTATCGAGACGAACTGGCGGGAGGGCTGATGATCACCAAAGGGCAAGACCACAGCCTGACCGTGTTTCCGCGCGACGAGTTCGCGGCGCTGGCGGAGCGGGCCGCTGCCGCGTCGCGCAGCAATCCGCAGGCGCGCGCATTTCTGCGCAGCCTCGCGTCCGGCACCGACGAACAGCGACCCGACGCGCAGGGCCGGATCACGCTCTCCGCGGCACACCGCAAGTACGCCGGGCTCACCAAGGACTGCGTCGTGATCGGGGCGATCAAGCACCTCGAGATCTGGGACGCGACGGCGTGGGAGACCTACCTCGCCGAACACGAGGAAGAGTTTTCGGAGGCGAGGGACGAGGCGCTGCAAGACATCCTGTAAACCGCTGCTTCGGTCGCGCGGCGAGTGCCGCGAGGCCTCTGCCCGAGGCCGACCCTGACGCACTTCCCCAGCGCCAGGTTCGGCAACGGAGCCCTGACGCACTTCCCCAGCGCCAGGTCCCCGAATCGGACAGAGACCTCGATGCATTCGCCGCCCGCGTATCGGCACTCCGACGACCGTCCACCGATCGAACCCCACGTCTCGATTCGTTTCCCGAATCGACCGAACAGGAAGCGCAGGAAACATGGTGGACGGCGAGGACGACGCGAAACCCGGTGCAGCCGGTGACGTCCCCGCCGAAGGTTTCGCGCATGTTCCCGTGCTGCTCGAACGCGCCGACGAGCTGCTCGGTCCGGCGATCGAGGCGAAGGGCCCCGGTGGTGAGGGTGCCGTGTACGTCGACGCGACCCTCGGTCTCGGCGGGCACTCGGAGCACTTCCTGCGTACCTACCCGGGATTGCGTCTGATCGGTCTCGACCGCGATCCTGACGCCTTGGCCATCGCGAAGGCGCGGCTCGCGCCGTTCGGGGACCGGACCGATTTCGTCCATACCCGCTACGACGGGATCGCCGACGCGCTCGAGGAGTGCGGACTCGATCGGATCGGGTCGGTCCACGCGATCCTGTTCGACCTCGGGGTGTCGTCGATGCAGCTGGACGAGGCCGACCGGGGCTTCGCCTACTCGCAGGACGCGCCGCTCGACATGCGGATGGACCCGACCGTCGGCATCACCGCCGCCGACGTGCTCAACACGTACAACCACGGCGACCTCGCCCGCATCCTCAGCACCTACGGGGAGGAGCGGTTCGCGGGGAAGATCGCCTCCGAGATCGTGCGGACGCGCGAGAAGACGCCGTTCCGGACCAGCGGGCAGCTCGTCGAACTGCTCTATCGGACGATCCCGGCCGCGTCGCGCCGCACCGGCGGTCATCCCGCCAAACGCACGTTCCAGGCGCTGCGGGTGGAGGTCAACGCCGAACTCGACTCGCTCCGGGCCGCTGTGCCGGCGGCTCTCGACGCGCTCGCCGTCGGCGGGCGCGTGGTGTTCATGTCGTACCAGTCCCTCGAGGATCGGGTGGTCAAGGCGGAGCTCGCTCCGCGCTCGAAGTCCCGGAGCCCCGAGGGGCTGCCCGTGGAACTGCCCGGGATGGGACCGGAACTGAGAATCCTCACCCGGGGTGCGGAGAAGGCCTCCCCACAGGAGGTGGAGCGCAATCCACGCTCGGCGCCCGTACGCCTGCGTGCCGCAGAACGAATCGCCAGGAGGTAACCGATGACCGTTCAGGTGGCATCCCCGCTCCGTCGTTCGGCGCGATCCACGGCGGCGCAGCGCGCGTACCAGCGGCGGAACCAGCGCGCCGCCCACCTCGGTGTGACCGGCGAGTCACGGGGCGCGACCACGGCGACGCAGCAGCCCACGGTGGCGACCCGGATCCCGTTCGTCGCAACGATCCTCGCGCTGCTCGGCGTCGGCATGGCCGTCACGCTGCTGCTGACGACCCGCGCGGCGGAAGACTCCTACCAGCTCAGTGCCGCGCGGGCGCACAACGAGACCCTGCGGCAGGAACGCGCGGTTCTGCAGCGCGACGTGGAAGCCGGGAACTCGGCGCCCGTGCTCGCGGTGAAGGCCGCCGAACTCGGCATGATTCCGACCGGGGAGGTCGCGCGCCTGGTTGTCGGTGAAGACGGCTCGGTCCGGGTCGTGGGGACGCCGACCGCGGCGAACGGCGCACCGGCGGCGCCGTTGAACGCCCCGACCGCGGCCGACCGCACCGGGCCCGCGCCGCTGGCCGGCAGTGCGGGAACCGAGAATCCGCGGCCGCTGTCGCTGGGTGGTGACCGATCGGAGAACCCGGCCCCGGTGCCGGCCCCGGCACGGGCGGAAGCCCCCGCGCCCGCGGTGGCACCCGCACCTGCACCGGCAGCCGAGGCGGTGCCGGTCGGCGAGGCTGCACCTGCACCTGCACCTGCGCCGACGGAGCCCGCCGCCACGCCGGAGACCGGTAATGCGGCCGTCGCGCCGCCGCAGGCGGAACAATTGATGCCCGTGAACCCGACGACGCAGTCCGAGGACGGGCGCCGGTGAGCCGAGGCGCTCAACCTCGCAGGCCCTCGAGCAGCCGCAAACCCGCACCCCGCCGCCCGGCCCAGGCCGGACGTGCGGGGTCTCGCCGGACTGCGGCCACGACGTACACGACCGAATTCGGATTCCGGAACAGGGTCGGGCGCGCTGCCATGTTCGGCGCCCTCGGGCTCACCGCCGCGATGCTGCTGTGGGTTCAGGTCGTGCAGGCCCCGAGTCTCACCGCGGAAGCGGCGAACCAGCGCACGACGCGTCTGGTCGAACCCGCCACCCGGGGGACCATCGCCGATCGCAACGGGGCCCCGCTGGCCTACACGATGGAAGCGAAGGCACTCACCTTCCAGCCGCAGCGCGTGCGCGCCGAACTCGACGAAGCACACGCGAAGGACCCGTCGAAACCGGAAACCGGCGAATACCTGAAGGGCGTCGCGAAGACGGTGCACGAAGCCCTGGGCGACGCCGCACCCGAGAAGGACGTGCTGGCAAAGCTCGAGAGCGACGAAACATTCGTCTACCTCGCGCGCGGCGTCGATCCCGGGGTGGCCGCGGCGATCGTCGACGAGTACGACAAGGTCGGCCTCGAACGCCAGGACATCCGCCTGTATCCGGGTGGGTCCCTCGGCGCGAACATCGTCGGTGCGACCGGCTGGGACGGTCACGGCCTGCTCGGCCTCGAATCGTCGATGGATTCGGTCCTGGCCGGCACCGACGGTTCGTCGACCTACGACCGGGGATCCGACGGAGCCGTGATCCCCGGCAGCTGGCGCGACCGTCAGGCCGCCGTCGACGGGTCGGCGGTCGAACTGACCATCGACGCCGACATCCAGTACTACGTCCAGCAGCAGGTACAGCGTGCGAAGGAACTGTCGGAGGCGAAGAACGCGTCCGCGGTCGTCCTGGACGCGCAGACCGGCGAAGTGCTCGCGATGGCCAACGACGGCACGTTCAATCCGGCCGTCGGCATCGACAAGCAGCCCGACGCGCAGCTCGGCAACCTCGCGGTGAGCTCGCCGTTCGAACCCGGCTCGGTCAACAAGATCATCACCGCCGCGGCCGCCATCGAGGACGGGGCGACCACGCCCGACGAGGTGCTGCAGGTACCCGGCTCGATTACGATGGCCGGCGTCAGCGTCAAGGACGCGTGGGACCACGGGGTGGTGCCCTACACGACCACCGGAGTCTTCGGGAAGTCCTCGAACGTGGGCACGCTGATGCTCGCCCAGCGGATCGGGGAGGACCGTTTCGCGCAGATGCTCGAGCTGTTCGGGCTCGGTCAGCGCACCGACGTCGGATTGCCGGGCGAGTCCGACGGCCTCGTCCCCAGCCGGGAACAGTGGTCCGGCGGTACCTTCGCGAACCTGCCGATCGGGCAGGGCCTGTCGATGACGCTGCTGCAGATGGCCGGGATCTATCAGACCATCGCCAACGACGGCGAACGCATCGCACCGCGCATCGTCCGCGCGACGATCGCCCCCGACGGCACCCGAACCGAGACACCCCGACCCGAACCGGTCCGGGTCATCGGGGCGCAGACCGCCGCCACCGTCCGGGACATGTTCCGCTCCGTCGTGCAGGACGACACCGGCAACCAGCGCGGCACCGGCACACCCGCGGCGATCGAGGGCTACCAGATCAGCGGCAAGACCGGCACCGCCCAGCAGATCGACCAGAACTGCAAGTGCTATTCGAACTCCGAATACTGGATCACCTTCGCCGGGATCGCCCCGGCCGACGACCCGCGGTTCGTGATCGGGATCATGCTAGACGCACCGAAGCGCAGCGCCGACGGCAGCGGTGGTCAGTCCGCGGCACCGTTGTTCCACAACATCGCCGCGTGGATGTTGCAGCGTGAGAACGTGCCGCTGTCGCCCGACCCGGGCAGCAAGCTGATCCTGCAGGTCGACTGAGCGGTGACCCTGTTCGAACGGCGGTGCCGGTGTCGGTAACGTGTCACGGCGGGAAGCGTCCCGTCACCGCGGACGAACAGCGACCGGCAGGCCGCTGCGGCAGAGCGAGAGGAACCTGGTGCCTGTGCCCCCGAGTCCGGATCCGTCCCCTCCCACGGAGGGGCTGAGACCCGAACATCCACCGGCGACTCGGCTCCGGGAGCTGGCAGACGCGGTCGGCGCCCACCACACGATCGTGGTCCCGGACGATTACGCGGGCACCGCAGATCCGGCGGACACCGTCACCGGCATCGACCTGCGCGCCCAGGCCGTGCAACCCGGCGACCTGTTCGCGGCGCTTCCCGGCGCCCACGCGCACGGCGCCCAGTTCGCCGCGACCGCACTCGAACGCGGCGCGGTCGCGGTGCTCACCGATTCGGCGGGACGCGACCTCGTCGCCGCGACGGTCACCGCCCCCACGCCCGTCCTCGTGCACGACGACCCGCGGTCGGTGCTCGGTGCGGTCTCCGCCGCCGTCTACGGCCACCCCTCGCGCCGGATGCAGGTCATCGGCATCACCGGCACCTCCGGCAAGACCACCACCGCGTACCTCGTCGAAGCCGGGCTGGTCGCCGCCGGCCGGTCCACCGGGCTCGTCGGGACGGTCGAGACCCGCATCGCGGGCCGTCGCGTCCCCAGCGCGCTCACCACCCCCGAGGCACCGCAACTGCACGCGCTGTTCGCCGCGATGCTCGAACGCGGCATCGACACCGTCGTGATGGAGGTGTCGAGCCACGCCCTGGCTCTCGGCCGGGTCGGCGGCGTCGGATTCGCGATCGGCGCGTTCACCAACCTGTCGCAGGACCACCTGGACTTCCACAAGGACCTCGACGACTACTTCGCCGCGAAGGCCCTGCTGTTCGCCGCGGGGTCGCCGCACAGCGCGGCACGGGCCGTGGTGTGCGTCGACGACGAGTGGGGTGTCCGGATGGCCGAGATCGCTCGCGCCGCCCACCCGGGCCCTGCCGACCCGAGCGCTGTCGCCACCGTCGCCACGTCCCCGACCGTACCGGCCGCGGACTGGACCGCGACCGCTGCGACCGCCGAGACCGACGGCTCCCAGTGCTTCACCCTGACCGGACCCGACGGCACCGCGCACCGGGTACGGGTTCGGCTGCCCGGCCACTACAACATCGCCAACGCCGCGCTGGCCACCGCGGTGTGCGCCGCCGCCGGTGTCGACCCGGACACCGCCGCCGAGGGCATCGCGTCGGTGTCGGTCCCCGGCCGGGTCGAACTCGTCGACCGTGGCCAGGACTTCCTGGCCGTCGTCGACTACGCGCACAAACCGGCCGCGCTGGAAGCGGTGGTCGCCACCCTGCGGGGCCGCAGCAGCGGACGCATCGCGGTGGTCGTCGGTGCCGGGGGCGACCGCGACCGCGGCAAACGCGCCCTCATGGGCGCCGCCGCGGCCCGCGGCGCCGAACTCGTCGTCGTCACCGACGACAACCCGCGCACCGAGGATCCCGCGACCATCCGCGCGGCGTTGCTCGACGGAGCCCGTTCGGTGCCGGACGCCGAACGCGGCGAGATCCTCGAGATCGGCGACCGCGCCGCCGCGATCGAAACGGCGGTCCGCTGGGCCAGCCCCGGCGACATCGTGCTCGTCGCCGGCAAGGGACACGAGCGCGGCCAGGAGATCAACGGGGTCAAGTACCCCTTCGACGACCGGGAGGTGCTGGCGGACGCTCTCGAGCGTCTCCGGGCCCTGCGCCCGGCACACGCAGCCGACGAATCCGGCCGGAACGGCACGGGCGTCACCCGAGATGGAGGAACAGCATGATCCCGATGACCCTGGCCCGCATCGCGGAGGTCGTCGGTGGGACCCTGCACGACGTGGACGACCCGTCGGCGGAGGTGACCGGCACCGTCGAGTTCGATTCGCGGCGGATCGGACCGGGTGGGCTGTTCCTCGCGCTACCCGGCGCCCGATCCGACGGACACGACCATGCTGCTGCGGCCGTCGCCGCAGGTGCGGTCGCCGTGCTGGCCGCCCGGCCGGTCGGCGTCCCGGCGATCGTGGTGCCCCCGGTTCCGCGGACCGAGACCAACTCGCTCGCCTTCGAACACGACACCGACGGCTCCGGCGCGGCGGTCCTCGCGGCCCTCGGCCGGCTCGCGCGGGCCGTCGTCGACGACCTGACCGCCACCGGCCTGACCGTCGTGGGCGTCACCGGGTCCGCCGGCAAGACGTCGACCAAGGATCTGCTGGCTGCGGTGCTGGCGCCACTCGGCGAGGTCGTCGCTCCACCCGGATCGTTCAACAACGAACTCGGCCATCCGTGGACAGCACTGCGCGCCACCCGCGACACCCGCTACCTGGTGCTCGAGATGTCGGCGCGCGGCCCCGGCCACATCGCGGCCCTGGCCGCGGTGGCACCCCCGCGCATCGGCGCCGTGCTCAACGTCGGCACCGCGCATCTCGGCGAATTCGGATCGCAGGAGGTCATCGCGCAGACCAAGGGCGAGCTCGTCGAGTCCCTGCCGTCGGTCGCCGACGGCGGTGTCGCGATCCTCAACGCCGACGACCCCCTGGTCGTGAAGATGGCCTCCCGCACGAACGCCCGCGTCGTCTTCGTCGGCAGCAGTCCCACGGCCACGGTGCGCGCCGAGAACGTGCACCTCGACGACTCGGCGCGCGCGTCGTTCACGCTCGTCGTCACCGATCCGGACGCCGAGGGTGGCCGGCGCAGCGCCGACGTCACGCTGGCCGTGCACGGCGAGCACCACGTCGGCAACGCGCTGACCGCCGCTGCGACCGCCCTCGAATGCGGCGCGACCCTCGAACAGATCGCGGCCGCGCTCGGCGGTGCCGCGCCCGTGTCGGCGCACCGCATGGCGGTGCGGACCCGCGCCGACGGTGTCACCGTCATCGACGACGCCTACAACGCGAACCCCGATTCGATGCGGGCCGCGCTCAAGGCGCTGGTGACCATGGCACGTGCCGGGGACACGCCGCGGCGGACGTTCGCGGTGCTCGGCGAGATGGGGGAGCTGGGCGACGACTCGGTCGTGGAACACGACCGCATCGGCCGCCTCGCGGTGCGCCTCGACGTCACCCGGATCATCGCCGTCGGCGCGACGCGCCCGGTCCGCGGCCTCTTCCAGGGCGCGGTGATGGAAGGATCCTGGGGCGAGGAAGCCAGCCACGTTCCGGATGCGGACGCGGCGATCGCACTTCTCGAAGACGAACTCGAACCGGGCGACGTCGTCCTGGTGAAGGCGTCGCAGTCGGTCGGCCTGTGGTCGGTCGCGGACGCGGTTCTCGGTGCCGGAACCGGGAACACTGATTCTGGTGTGGAAACGGAGGCTGCACGGTGAGACAGATCCTTTTCGCTGCCGGCATCGCGCTGGCGGTGTCGATCCTGCTCACGCCGGTGCTGATCAAGGCGTTCACGCGGCAGGGCTTCGGCCAGGAGATCCGCGTCGAGGGGCCGCAGAGCCATCAGGCCAAGCGTGGCACCCCCACGATGGGTGGCGTCGCGATCCTCGCCGGCCTGTGGGCAGGGTACTGGGGATCGCATCTGATCGGTCTCGGATACGACGCGGAGGGCCCGACCGCGTCCGGTCTGCTGGTGCTGGGCCTGACCACCGCGCTCGGCGGCGTCGGATTCCTCGACGACTTCATCAAGATCCGCAAGCAGCGCAACCTCGGACTGAACAAGACCGCCAAGCTGGTCGGCCAGCTCATCGCCGCGGTCGCGTTCGGCATCCTCGCGCTGCAGTTCCGCAACGACAGCGGCCTGACCCCCGGCAGCACGCATCTGTCCTACGTCCGCGACATCGCCACGGTGTCGATGGGCTCGGTCGTCTTCATCCTGTTCGTGTACCTGCTGGTCAGCGCCTGGTCGAACGCGGTGAACCTCACCGACGGCCTCGACGGTCTCGCGGCCGGCTCGATGAGCCTGGTGCTCGGCGCCTACGTCATCATCACGTTCTGGCAGTACCGCAACTCCTGTGTCGCCGAACCGGGCAAGGGCTGCTACGACGTGCGCGACCCCCTCGATCTGGCGCTGCTGTGCGCCGCCGGCGCCGCGGCCTGCATCGGGTTCCTGTGGTGGAACGCGGCCCCGGCCAAGATCTTCATGGGCGACACGGGTTCGCTCGCGCTCGGCGGCATGCTCGCCGGCCTGTCGGTCACCACCCGCACCGAGCTGCTCATGGTCGTCATCGGTGCGCTGTTCGTCGCCGAGGCCGCGTCGGTGGTCATCCAGGTGGCCGTGTTCCGGTCCAGCCGCAGGCGCGTGTTCCGGATGGCGCCGTTCCACCACCACTTCGAGCTCGGAGGCTGGGCCGAAACCACGGTCATCATCCGGTTCTGGTTGCTCGCGGCCATCGCCTCGGCCGTCGGCATGGCCCTGTTCTACAGCGAATATCTATCGGCGATCGGGGACTGACGCGGTGACGCACGAACTGGAATGGCTGCGCGGGACCCGGGTGCTCGTCGCGGGCGCCGGGATCTCCGGACGTGCCGTCGTCACCCCGCTCACCGACCTCGGGGCGCAGGTGACGGTCACCGACCGCAGCGCCGAGGCCCTCGAACGCTGCCGTGAACTCGGCGCCGACACCGTCGGTCTCGACGAGCTCGTCGCCGAGGCCGAGGCGCATCCGGAGGCGCTGCGCCGGTTCGCGCTCGTGGTCACGAGCCCAGGGTTCGCGCCCGACGCACCGCTGCTCTCGCACGCCGCCGGTGCCGCGGTCCCGATCTGGGGCGACGTCGAACTGTCCTGGCGGATCGACCGCGCCGAGATCTACGGTCCGCCCCGCCGCTGGCTCGTGGTGACCGGAACCAACGGCAAGACCACCACCACGATGATGCTGCACGCGATCCTCGAGGCCGCCGGTCTGGCGTCGGTGGCCTGCGGCAACATCGGCCTGCCGATCCTCGACGCGCTGCGGCGCACCGAGCCGCGCGCCGAGGTCCTCGCCGTCGAACTGTCGTCGTTCCAGTTGCACTGGGCGCCGTCGGTGCAGCCCGAGGCAGGGGTCGTTCTCAACATCGCGGAGGACCATCTCGACTGGCACGGCGGCATCGAGGGCTACATCGACGCGAAGGCCCGTGTGCTCACCGGCACCGTCGGGGTGCTCGGTCTCGACGATCCGATCGCCGGGGGACTGCGTGACCGGTCCCAGGCCGTCGTCACCGTCGGATTCACTCTCGGCTACCCGCAGCGCGGGGAACTCGGCATCAGCGGCGACGTCCTGGTGGATCGCGCCTTCGCGGATTCGGCCGTGTTGGCGGCCGTCGCCGACGTCTCGCCCGCCGGGCCCGCCGGGCTGTCCGACGCGCTGGCCGCCGCGGCGCTCGCCCGGTCGATCGACGTACCGGAATCCGCGGTCCACGACGGCCTGCGCCGCCACCGGGTCGGGCCGCACCGCGCCGCGCCCGTCGGTACCGTCGACGGCGTCGAGTACGTCGACGATTCCAAGGCCACCAACCCGCACGCGGCGCGCACGTCGCTGCTGGCGCGCGAGAGCGTGGTCTGGGTGGCCGGTGGGCTGCTCAAGGGTGCCCAGGTCGACGACCTCGTCGCGGAGGTTGCGCCGAGGCTGCGCGCGGCGGTGTTGATCGGCCGTGACGCCGACCGGATCGCCGAAGCGCTGGCGCGACACGCCCCGCAGGTCCCCGTCGTCCACGTCGACACGCGCGACGATGGATCGGTGACCAGCCCCGAGTCTGCCGGCGCCGTGCGCCGGGTCCCGTTGCCGGGTGCCGACGGCCCCGCCGCGATGCAGGTCGTGGTGCGCGAGGCCGCGGCGCTGGCGTCGCCGGGTGACGCGGTGCTGCTGGCCCCGGCCGCGGCGTCGCTGGACATGTTCGCGGACTATGCCGAGCGCGGCCGCAGCTTCGCGGCGGCCGTCGAGTCGCTACAGGGCGTCGAACAGCAGGGTTCCGAACAGCACGGGGGCGGGTCGGAGGGGTGACGACCACCGCGCCCGGCGGTTCGCCGGCATCCACCCAGACCGCCGCGACCGCGCGAGGCCGCGTCGGACAGTGGATGGCCCGGCCGCTCGCGTCCTTCCACCTGGTCGTCACGATCGCGGTGCTGCTCACCGTGCTCGGCCTGGTGATGGTGCTGTCCTCGTCGAGTGTCGAGGCGGTCGCCAGCGACGGGTCAGCCTACGGTCTGTTCACCTCCCAGGTGATCTTCGCGATCCTCGGTTTCGTGGTGTTCTACATCGCGCTGCAGGTGCCGGTGCGGATGCTGCGCAGATTGTCGTTCCCGGCGCTGGCTGCGACCGTCGTGATGCTCGCGCTCGTGCTCATCCCCGGCATCGGCACCGAATCGCAGGGCACGCGAGGCTGGTTCGTCATCGCCGGCATCTCCATCCAGCCGTCCGAGCTGGCGAAGATCGCGTTCGCGGTGTGGGGCGCGCACCTGCTCGCGACGCGCCGCGGCGAACACAGCACGCTCAAGGACATGCTGGTCCCGCTGATCCCGGCGGCGCTGCTCGTGACCGGTCTGATCGTGCTCCAGCCCGACCTCGGCACCACCATCTCCCTGGCGATCATCGTGCTCGCTCTGCTGTGGTTCGCGGGACTGCCGCTGCGCGTGTTCCTCGGGATCGTCGGCACCGCAACCGCCTTCGCGGTCGTCCTCGCCCTCACCGCCGGATACCGCTCGGCGCGTGTGCGGGCGTTCCTCAACCCCGGCGAGGACCCGCAGGGCATCGGCTACCAGGCGCGGCAGGCGAAGTTCTCCCTCGCGGACGGCGGTATCTGGGGCCGCGGCCTGGGACAGAGCCGCGCCAAGTGGAGCTATCTGCCCAACGCGCACAACGACTTCATCTTCGCGATCATCGGCGAGGAACTCGGCTTCCTCGGCGGGGTCGCGGTCATCGGCCTGTTCGGTCTGTTCGCGTACGTGGGCCTGCGCATCGCGATGCGCTCGGTCGATCCGTTCCTGCGGCTGCTCACCGCGACCGCCACGACCTGGATCATCGGGCAGGCGTTCATCAACATCGGTTACGTCGTCGGACTGTTGCCGGTGACGGGCCTGCAGCTCCCGCTGGTGTCCGCCGGCGGTACGTCGACCGCGACGACCCTGCTCATGTTCGGGTTGATCGCGAACGCCGCGCGTCACGAACCGGAGGCGATCGCGGCGCTGCACGCCGGTCAGGACGGCCGTTTCGGCCGGTTGCTGCGCCTCCGCAAGCCGGAGGCGTACCTGCCGATCCGGGCGGCGGCGACGCGGACGCCCGGACCCCGGCGTGGATCCGCTCCGGCTCGGGGCCGGGCCGAGCGCGACACGAAAGCGCGCGCTGCCGACCAGCGCGCGGGCCGCACCCGCGCTGCGAACGACCGGCGGGGGACCGGCCGCACAGCCGAGGACCGGACGGCCAAGGGACGCACAGCGAACGACCGCACGGCGAACGGCGGTCGTCGATCGAACGCCGCTCGCAGGACGAACGGCGACGGCAGAGACCGAAGAACCGGAGAGCGAGGAAATCGTAGGTGAGTGGGGAGCAGTCCGCCCTGTCCGTGGTGGTGGCCGGCGGGGGCACCGCCGGGCACATCGAACCCGCCCTGGCGGTGGCCGACGCGATCCGGGCGCTGGTACCCGATGCGACCGTGACGGCGTTGGGCACCGAACGCGGCCTCGAGACCAAACTGGTCCCGCAGCGCGGCTACCCCCTCGAACTGATCCCGCCGGTCCCGTTGCCCCGCAAGCCCACGATGGACCTGCTGAAACTGCCCGCCCGGGTGATCGCGTCGGTGCGGCGCACCCGCGAGGTCCTCGACCGGGTCGATGCCGATGTCATCGTCGGCTTCGGCGGGTACGTGGCCCTGCCGGCCTATCTCGCTGCCGGTCGCGGCCGTCGCCGCATCCCGGTCGTCGTGCACGAGGCGAATGCCCGCGCCGGCATCGCCAACAAGATCGGTGCGCTGCGGGCGTCCCGGGTGCTCGCGGCCGTCCCGGGCTCGGGCATCGTCCGCCGCGGTGACGCCGAGATCGTCGGGATCCCGGTCCGCGCGTCGATCACCGGCCTGGATCGGGCGGCGTTGCGCGCCGAGGCCCGCCGGCACTTCGGGCTCCCCGCCGAGGGACCGGTGCTGCTGGTGTTCGGCGGTTCGCAGGGCGCACAGTCGCTCAACGCCGCGGTCTCCGGGGCCGCCGCCGAGCTCGCCGCAGCCGGGATCTCGGTGCTGCACGCGCACGGTCCCAAGAACACCCTCGACGTGCCCGAACACCCCGATCACGACCGATTCCCCTACGTGGCGGTGCCGTACCTCGAACGCATGGATCTGGCGTACTCCGCGGCGGACGCGGTGATCTGCCGATCCGGCGCCATGACCGTCGCCGAGGTGTCGGCGGTGGGGCTGCCGGCGGTGTACGTGCCGCTTCCGCACGGCAACGGTGAGCAGGAACTGAACGCCCGTCCGGTCGCCGCGGCCGGGGGTGGGATGATCGTCTCGGACGCCGACCTGACGCCGGCGTTCGTGGTGGACTCGGTGATCCCGCTTCTCGCCGACGTGCAGCGGCTCACCGAGATGGGGCGCCGCGCCGCCGGAGCGGGACACCGCAGCGCGGCAGACGAAGTCGCCCGGATCGTGCTCGACGTGGCCGGTGCGGGCACGAACAGGAGTGATCGATGAGCGAGCAGCTACCCGCCGAACTGGAGCGGGTGCACATGGTGGGGATCGGCGGAGCCGGAATGTCCGGCATCGCGCGGATCCTGCTGGCTCGCGGCGGCCAGGTGTCGGGATCGGACGCGAAGGAGAGCCGCGGAGTGCTGGCCCTCCGCGCGCGAGGGGCTACCGTCCGCATCGGGCACGACGCGAGCGCCCTGGACCTGCTCGAGGGTGGACCGACCGCGGTGGTGACCACGCACGCCGCGATCCCGAAGGACAATCCGGAACTGGTCGCGGCGCACGAGCGGGGCATCCCCGTGCTGCTGCGCCCGGCGGTGCTCGCCTCGCTGATGCGCGGACACCACACGTTCCTGGTCTCCGGCACCCACGGCAAGACGTCGACGACGTCGATGCTGGTGGTCACGTTGCAGCACTGCGGGTTCGATCCGTCGTTCGCGGTCGGCGGCGAGTTGAACGAGTCCGGCACCAACGCCCATCAGGGCAGCGGCGACGTGTTCGTCGCCGAGGCCGACGAGAGCGACGGATCGCTGCTGCAGTACGAGCCGAACGTGGTGATCGTGACGAACGTCGAGGCGGATCACCTCGACTTCTTCGGCACCCCCGAGGCGTACACGCAGGTGTTCGACGACTTCGTCGGCCGGATCGCGCCCGGTGGGCTGCTCGTGGTGTGCCTGGACGATCCGGGTTCGGCGGCACTGGCCCGCCGCGTCGTCGAGCGTGACATCCCGGGACTGCGCGTCGCCGGGTACGGCTCGGCCGACACGATCGGCACCGGCGACCACGCCGACGGTGTCCCGGTCGCGGTCCGGCTGGTCGCATGGGAGGCCAAGGACGTCGGCGGTGTCGCCGAATTCCACCTCGCCGGCGAGGACGCCCCGCGCACGGTTCGGCTGTCGGTACCCGGCCGCCACATGGCCCTCAACGCGCTCGCGGCCCTGGTCGCGGCGCTCGAGGCCGGCGCCCCGGTCGACGAGGCCATCGAGGGCCTGGCCGGATTCGGTGGCGTGCACCGGCGTTTCCAGTACAGCGGCCGTGAGCACGGTGTGCGGGTGTTCGACGACTACGCCCACCATCCGACGGAGGTGCGGGCCGTGCTCGCCGCCGCCGCGGAACTCGTGGCAGGCGAACCGCTGCGGTACGCCGAATCCGGCACCGAACGCCCCCGCGTGATCGTCGTGTTCCAGCCGCACCTGTACTCGCGGACCGAGACGTTCGCCGAGCAGTTCGGTTCGGCGCTCGATCTCGCGGACGAGGTGGTCGTCCTCGACGTCTACGGTGCGCGCGAAGAACCGATCCCCGGCGTGAGCGGCGCCCTGGTCGCGCAGGCGGTGTCCAAGCCGGTGCACTACCAGCCGGATCTGTCCCTGGTGCCGCGTCAGGTGGCACAGCTGAGCCGCCCCGGCGACATCGTCATCACGATGGGTGCCGGTGACGTGACGATGCTCGGACGGCAGATCCTCGACGCGCTGCGCAGCAAGCCCGGCCGGTTCCGGTCGGGTCCCGTCGACGGATCGGGGTCGGGCCGCCCGTGACCGAGACACCGACCCGGTCCGCCCGGCGACGCACGACACGCGCGGCTGCGCGGCGGCCTTCCGGCCGGTCGGTCCGGCTGCGCACGGTGCTCATCGGTGTCGGCGTGGTGATCGGCGTGCTGGCGATCATCGCGGTCGCGTGGCTGTCGCCCCTGCTGTCCGTGCGCACGGTCGAGGTCGTCGGTGCCGAGACGATTCCGCGGGAGGACGTGCTCGCGCAGCTCGCCGTCGCGGAGGGAACCCCGCTGCTGCGGGTCGACACCGCCGCCGCGGCGCAACGCGTGGCGGAGTTGCCGCGTGCCGCGGAGGTGCGGGTCCAGCGGGTCTATCCGTCGACCGTGCGGGTCACCGTGACCGAACGGGTCGCCGAGGTGTACTTCGAGGCGCCCGACGGGACGCATTCGGTCGACGCCGAGGGTGTCGACTTCGCGGTGGAGCCGCCGCCGATGCAGACACCGCGACTGGTCACCGCGACCCCCGGTACCGGCGATCCGGCGACGGTGGCGGCGCTCGAGGTCCTCGGCGTGTTGCCTCCCGAACTGCGGTTCCAGGTGACGGAGGTGGCCGCGGCGTCCCCGACGGACATCTCGCTGACCCTGCTGGACGGCCGGGTCGTGGTGTGGGGTGGAACCGACCGGTCGGACCGGAAGGCGGCGGTCGTGACCCACCTGCTCACCCAGCCGGGACAGACCTACGACGTGGCCGCTCCGGACCTGCCGACGGTGCGGTGACGTGATGCGCGGAAATTCGTGGCGAGTCGTCGGCGCGTCTGCTGGCATATGGCGGTCGCAGTGCCATAGCGTTTCGCCTCAGTCCGGTTACTTGACATAACCTTCAACCTGTGGTTGAGGGTTTGCCCGGTAGCCCAACATGTACGAGACATCGATCGATCGAAGCGTGACCCGAAACCAGGAAGGCGAGAGCCCATGACGCCCCCGCACAACTACCTCGCCGTAATCAAGGTCGTCGGTATCGGCGGTGGCGGCGTGAATGCGGTCAACCGCATGATCGAGCAGGGACTCAAGGGAGTCGAGTTCATCGCCGTCAATACCGACGCGCAGGCTCTCCTGATGTCCGATGCCGACGTCAAGCTCGACGTGGGACGCGAACTGACCCGCGGTCTCGGCGCCGGCGCCGATCCCGAGGTCGGCCGCAAGGCCGCCGAGGACCACAAGGACGAGATCGAGGAGGTGCTCAAGGGCGCCGACATGGTCTTCGTCACCGCCGGTGAGGGCGGCGGCACCGGTACCGGTGGTGCACCCGTCGTCGCCAGCATCGCGCGCAAGCTCGGTGCGCTGACCGTCGGTGTCGTGACCCGGCCGTTCTCGTTCGAGGGCAAGCGCCGCGGCAGCCAGGCCGACACCGGCATCCAGACGCTGCGCGAATCGTGCGACACGCTCATCGTGATCCCCAACGACCGGCTGCTCCAGCTCGGCGACGCCGCCGTCAGCCTCATGGATGCATTCCGTTCCGCGGACGAGGTGCTGCTCAACGGTGTTCAGGGCATCACCGACCTCATCACCACCCCGGGTCTGATCAACGTCGACTTCGCGGACGTGAAGGGCGTCATGTCGGGCGCCGGCAGCGCCCTCATGGGCATCGGTTCGGCGCGAGGGGAGGGCCGGGCCATCAAGGCTGCCGAGGCCGCCATCAACTCGCCTCTGCTCGAAGCGTCCATGGAAGGCGCCCGCGGCGTGCTGCTGTCCATCGCCGGTGGCTCCGACCTCGGTCTGTTCGAGATCAACGAGGCGGCCTCGCTCGTGCAGGAAGCCGCGCACATCGACGCCAACATCATCTTCGGCACGGTGATCGACGACTCCCTCGGCGACGAGGTCCGGGTCACCGTCATCGCGGCCGGATTCGACGGTGGGACCCCGGCCCGACGTCCGGTCGAGGCACCCGCCCAGCCGGCCGCCCGTACCGGCACGATCAGCCCGGCTCGCGCGGGGGAACTCGGCCGCAGCGAGCGGGCCGAGGAAGCCGTCCGTGAGCCGGCGCCCACCGCCGGCGCCGGAGCCGTCGGCGCGCCCGGCAGCGTCCAGCCGCGTCCCGTGCCCGTCGACGACGAGGACGGCGACGACGACGTCGACGTGCCGATCTTCATGCGACGGTGACGGTGTCGCAGAGGACGCTCCGCGCACGCAGGGTCGTCACCACGCGTGCCGGCGGCGTGTCCGCACCCCCGTACGACTCGTTCAACCTGGGCGACCACGTCGGTGACGACCCGGCCGCCGTCGACGCGAACCGCCGCCGCCTCGCGTCGGTGATCGGGCTGCCGTTCGAGCGGTTCGTGTGGATGGAACAGATCCACAGCCGCAACGTCACCGTGGTGGACGGTCCGGTCGACGGCCCGGTGCCCGCCACCGACGCGCTGGTCACCCGCGAGGTCGGTCTCGCCCTCGTCACCCTCAGCGCCGACTGTGTGTCGGTGCTGCTGTCCGACGAGGAGGCCGGCGTCGTCGCCGCCGCCCACGCCGGCCGGATCGGGGCCCGCATCGGGATCGTGCCCAAGGTCGTCGAAGCGATGGTCGATCTCGGGGCGCGCCCCGAGCGGATCGGCGCGTTCCTCGGACCGGCGGCGAGCGGCCGTCACTATGAGGTTCCCGCGGCGATGCGCGACGACGTCGAAGCGCACCTGCCCGGCAGTGCCACCCGCACCGTGAAGGGCACCCCCGGCCTGGACCTGCGCGCCGGCCTGCGCCGCCAGCTGCTGTCGCTCGGCGTCGCCGCGGTCGCCGAGGACCCGCGGTGCACCATCGAGGACACGATGCTCTTCAGTCACCGGCGCTCCGCCCCCACGGGCCGGCTCGCGTCGGTGATCTGGCTCGAGGAACAGCCGTCGGAGCATTCCGAATGAGCGAAGACGGAGCCACGGACGCTCGGCGCGCCGAGCTCGCCGAGGCCCTCGCCGCGGTGCGTGCCCGCCTGGACGAGGCGGCCCGGGCGGCCGGCCGCGCGCCCGGCGACGTGGCCCTGCTGGTGGTGACCAAGTACTTCCCGGCCTCCGACGCGATCCTGCTGCACGAACTCGGATGCCGATCCTTCGGCGAATCCCGGGAACAGGAGGCCACGCCGAAGATCGCCCGGTTCCGTGAATCGGTCACCGACCCCGGCGTCGCCTGGCACATGATCGGCCGCCTGCAACGCAACAAGGCGCGCGCGGTGGCCCGGTGGGCGCACACGATCCATTCGGTCGACAGCATCCGGCTCGCCGACGCCGTCGCGGCCGGAGCGCGCGCCGCGCAGGAGTCCGGTGATCGCACCACACCGATCCGGGTATTGCTGCAGGTCAGCCTGGATGGCGACCCGCAGCGCGGCGGGGTGGTCGCGGCCGATCTGGAAGCCTTGGCGGCCGCGGTGGCCGGCGCGGACGGGCTGGAACTGGCGGGGTTGATGGGGGTGCCGCCGCTCGGCTGGGACCCCGACGCGGCGTTCGAGCAACTCGCGCGCCTGCACGAGCAGGTCCTCCGGAACCACCCGGAGGCGACCGAACTGTCGGCCGGAATGTCCGGTGATCTCGAGCAAGCGGTTCGGTGGGGTTCGACATGCGTGCGTGTCGGAACCGCGGTGTTGGGCCGACGACCGTTAGCCTGATCTTCAACCGCCGCGCGAGGGAAGGGCGATCGATGAGCACACTCCACAAGTTCAAGGCCTACTTCGGGATGGTGCCGCTCGAGGACTACGAGGACGACTACCTCGATGATCCGGCGAGCGTCCGCCGTGAACGCGACCGCGAACGTGAGTACAACGATCCGTCGTATTCCGGTGGATACGGTCCCTCGCACCGGGACGAGTACCCACAGTCGCGTCGGGACGAGCCCGTCCACGACTTCCCTCAGGACGATTTCGATCGGTACGAGGCGCCGGCCCGCCCGGCACGGGTCGAGCCGATCTCCGCGCGTGTACCGCGCGCTGCTGCTGCACCGAATCGCGCTCCCGGCCGATCCTCGCTGGCGGGGGAGTCGCGACTCGAACGCACCGAGGCGCGCCGCGGTGCCCTGTTCGACGAGGGAGGCCCGTTGTCGAAGATCACCACTCTGCGCCCGCGCGACTACAGCGAGGCCCGCACCATCGGGGAGCGGTTCCGAGACGGCACCCCGGTCATCATGGATCTCGTCGAGATGAGCAACGCCGACGCGAAGCGACTCGTCGACTTCGCGGCCGGGCTGGCGTTCGCGCTGCGCGGCTCGTTCGACAAGGTCGCCACGAAGGTGTTCCTGCTGTCGCCGGCCGACATCGACGTCTCCGCCGAGGAGCGCCGGCGCATCGCCGAGACGGGCTTCTACAGCCAGCAGTGACCGTCGGCGAGGCGGACCCCGGTCTGCGAAACGCCCGGCGCACGGTGCAGATCACCGTGCCCCGGGCGTTTCGGTTTTGATGGATCCGTCTTCGTCGGGCAGAGTGGGCGGGTGGCCGTATTCGAGGTGCTCTGGTTCCTGCTCTTCATTTTCTGGCTCCTGTTGATCGGGCGAATCATCGTCGAGTTCATCCGAACCTTCGCCCGGGACTGGAAACCGACCGGTTTCGTCGTCGTCGTACTCGAAGCGATCTTCACGGTCACGGATCCGCCCGTGAAGCTGCTCCGGCGACTGATTCCCCCGCTTTCCCTGGGGGGCGTGCGGCTCGATCTGTCGATCATGGTCCTGCTGTTCATCGTCTATTTCCTGATGGCGTTCATCCCGCGCGGCGGCATGGCCTGATGGCCGACACCCGCGTTGCACAGGCTGCGCCGACGCTGCTCTGTGCCAGAATGGAATGCCATATACAGTGGGGTCGATACGCGTGACGCATTGCAGGTATCGACAACACTGTGCTTTCGGCAGGGTCGTCGAAACCGACGGAACTGCGGATATACACACGACTGCGCATATCGACCTGATTGTCGATTTCGACACGAATGTGGATATCGCTGAACGCTGATTGACCGCTTACACGACGCGTGAAGGGACCCTTCCATGCCGCTGACACCAGCTGATGTGCACAATGTCGCGTTCAGCAAGCCTCCGATCGGGAAGCGTGGCTACAACGAGGACGAGGTCGATGCTTTCCTCGACCTCGTCGAGCAGGAGCTGACGACCCTCATCGAGGAGAACGCCGACCTGCGCCAGCGGGTGGCTGAGCTCGACCAGGAACTTGCCGAGGCGAAGAAGAGCGCGCGCTCGGGTGGGCAGGTGCCGTCCGCAGCCGCGAAACCGGAACCCGCGCGAGTCGTGGAGACTCCGAAGCCGGAACCGGCCCCGGTTCCGGCGCCCGCTCCCGCACCGGCTCCCGTGGCTGCCGTCCCGGCCGGCGACTCCAGCATGCAGGCCGCCAAGGTGATCGGTCTCGCGCAGGAGATGGCGGACCGGCTCACCAGCGACGCCAAGGCCGAGGCCGAGGAACTCGTGCGCAACGCCCGAACCAACTCCGAGCAGCTGGTGTCGGATGCGCGGACCCGCAGCGAGGCGATGATCGCCGACGCGCGCCAGAAGTCCGAGGCGATGCTCGCCGACGCCCGCACCCGCTCCGAGACCCAGCTGCGTCAGGCGAAGGAGAAGGCCGACGCGTTGCAGGCGGACGCGGAGAAGAAGCACACCGAGATCATGGCGACCATCAACCAGCAGCGTTCGGTGCTCGAGGGTCGTATCGAGCGGCTCAAGACGTTCGAGCGCGAGTACCGCGTGCGCCTGAAGTCGTACCTGGAGTCGCAGCTCGAGGAGCTCGAGCAGCGTGGTTCGGCGGTGCCGGTCGACGGTGACGAGGACACGTTCAACGGGTCGAACTCGTCGTCGTTCGGTTCCACCTCGTTCGCCAAGGGCGGCAACTGATCGAGCACCGGGCCCGGTGCCGGACGTCGGATGAGGATTCGACGTGCTCGTGGTGACTCTCGTTCTCGCGGCCATCGGATTCGGCCTGCTGGTCATCGCGCTGATGACCGGGTCGGTCGCCTGGGCCTGGGCCTGCATCGTGGTGTGTGTGGTGGGAGCGGTCCTGCTCCTGGTCAGTCTGCTGACCAGTTCGCGTACCGCTCCCGCCACGCCCGCCGATCGACGGTCGCGGCGGCGCGACAGCGGCCGTGATCGAACCGACTGACGGCACGTCCTACAATGGATGAGTCCCGGCACGTCCGGGGCGGCGACGATCCGGCCATCACCGGGGAGCCTTCGGAAGAACGGTTGGCCCGCCACCGGCGGGCAACTCAGTAGAACCGAACGGGTGGGCCCGTCACAGCCTGCACGAGTGGCCCGTCCGGTCCCGACCGGGCGGTGCAAGCGGGGTGGTACCGCGGTCGCAGCGCACAGTGCGCGGTGATCGTCCCCGTGCCGAGCACGTCCAGGCACGGAGGAGCCCCCGCAGTGACCGAGAATCCCGCAGCGACCGGCAACGCTGCACCCAGCGCAGACGCACCGACCCCGGCAGGCGGATACCCGCGCGTCGACTACGGCGTCGCGAAGGATTCGGGCGTCGATTTCCCCGATCTCGAGCAGCGCGTTCTCGCCCGCTGGGCGGAGGACGACACGTTCCGGGCATCGCTCGCGCAGCGCGAGGGTGCCGAGGAGTTCGTCTTCTACGACGGCCCGCCGTTCGCGAACGGCCTGCCGCACTACGGACACCTGCTCACCGGCTACGTCAAGGATCTGGTACCGCGCTTCCAGACGATGCGCGGCAAGAAGGTGGACCGCCGCTTCGGCTGGGACTGCCACGGCCTGCCCGCCGAGCTCGAGGCCGAGAAGCAGCTCGGAATCAAGGACAAGTCCGAGATCGACACGATGGGCCTGGCCGAGTTCAACGCGTACTGCAAGCAGTCGGTGCTGCGGTACACGGGGGAGTGGCGCGACTACGTCACCCGGCAGGCCCGCTGGGTCGACTTCGACAACGACTACAAGACCCTGGACCTGGACTTCATGGAGTCCGTCATGTGGGCCTTCAAGTCCCTGTACGACAAGGGCCTGATCTACCAGGGCTTCCGGGTGCTGCCGTACTCGTGGTACGAGCAGACGCCGCTGTCCAACCAGGAGACCCGGCTCGACGACGCCTACAAGATGCGTCAGGACCCGGCCGTCACCGTCGACATGGTGCTGCGCGCCCCCGGCACCGAACTCGACGGCGCCAACGCCCTGATCTGGACCACCACCCCGTGGACGCTGCCGTCGAACCTCGCGATCGCGGTGCACCCGGAGATCACCTACGTCGCGGTGCGGGTGGCCGGCGAGACCGAATCGAAGACCTACCTGCTGGCCAAGGACCGCGTGGGCCACTACGCCCGCGAACTGGGCGACGAACCGGAAGTGCTCGCCGAGTACACCGGCGCCGACCTGGTCGGCCTCGCCTACGAGCCGCCGTTCGACTTCTTCACCGGCCGTGACAACGCGCACCAGGTGATCGCCGCCGACTACGTCACCACCGAGTCCGGCACCGGCATCGTGCACATGGCTCCCGCCTTCGGTGAGGAGGACATGGAGTACTGCCAGCGCAACGGCATCGAGCTGGTGCAGCCGCTGGATCCGGGCGGCAAGTTCACCTCGATGGTGCCGCCGTACGAGGGCCTGCAGGTCTTCGACGCGAACCCGGTGATCATCAAGGACCTCAAGGCCGCCGGCAAGCTGCTGCGGCACGAGACCATCGAGCACTCCTACCCGCACTCGTGGCGTTCCGGCCAGCCGCTGATCTACATGGCGGTGCCGTCGTGGTTCGTCGCCGTCACCCGGTTCCGCGACCGCATGGTCGAGCTGAACCAGGAGATCACGTGGGTGCCCGAGCACATCCGTGACGGCCAGTTCGGCAAGTGGCTCGAAGGTGCCCGCGACTGGAACATCAGCCGCAACCGCTACTGGGGCAGCCCCATCCCGGTGTGGGTGTCGGACGATCCCGCCTACCCGCGCGTCGACGTGTACGGCTCGCTCGACGAGCTCGAGGCGGACTTCGGGGTGCGCCCGGACGATCTGCACCGGCCGATGATCGACCAGCTCACGCGACCCAACCCGGACGACCCGACGGGCCGTTCGACGATGCGCCGCGTGCCCGAGGTGCTCGACTGCTGGTTCGAATCCGGGTCCATGCCGTTCGCGCAGGTGCACTACCCGTTCGAGAACCAGGACTGGTTCGAGACGCACTACCCGGGCGATTTCATCGTCGAGTACAACGGGCAGACCCGCGGCTGGTTCTACACGCTGCACGTGCTCGCGACCGCGCTGTTCGACCGGCCCGCCTTCAAGTGCGTCGCCGCGCACGGCATCGTCCTCGGTGACGACGGCCTGAAGATGAGCAAGTCCAAGGGCAACTACCCGGACGTCAACGAGGTGTTCGCGCGCGACGGCTCCGACGCGATGCGCTGGTTCCTCATGTCCTCCCCGATCCTGCGCGGCGGCAACCTCGTCGTCACCGAGCAGGGCATCCGGGAGGGCGTGCGGCAGGCGCTGCTCCCGCTGTGGAACGCGTGGAGCTTCCTGCAGCTGTACGCGTCGAAGCCGGGCACGTGGCGCACCGATTCGCCGCACGTGCTCGACCGGTACATCCTCGCCAAGCTGGCCGAGACCCGCGACGTGATCACCGAGGCACTCGAGGTGGTCGACATCGCCGGTGCGTGCGACGAACTGCGCACGTTCTGCGACGCCCTGACCAACTGGTACGTGCGACGTTCCCGGAACCGGTTCTGGGACGAGGACACCGACGCGATCGACACCCTGCACACCGTCCTCGAGGTCGTCACCCGCCTCGCGGCGCCGCTGCTGCCGATGGCGTCGGAGGTGATCTGGCGTGGCCTGACCGGTGGCCGCTCGGTCCATCTCGCGGACTGGCCCGAGGCCGGCGACATCCCTGCCGACCCCGAACTCGTCGCCGCGATGGACGAGGTGCGGGCGGTGTGCTCGACCGTCCTGTCGCTGCGCAAGGCCCAGCACCTGCGGGTGCGGCTGCCGCTGCCGAAGGTCACCGTCGCCACCCCGGGTTCGGCGAGCCTCCAACCGTTCGTCGAGCTGATCGGCGACGAGGTCAACGTCAAGCACGTCGAGCTCACCGACGATGTCGAGGCGCACGGCCGCTTCGAGGTCGTCGTCAACGCGCGGGCGGCCGGTCCGCGTCTCGGCAAGGACGTGCAGAAGGTCATCAAGGCCGTGAAGTCCGGCGACTGGACCGAGACCGCCGACGGCACCGTGACCGCCGCCGGGATCGCGCTGCTGCCCGAGGAGTACACGAGCCGGCTCGTCGCCGCGGAACCCGAGTCCACCTCCGCGCTGCCCGGCGGCAGCGGTCTGGTCGTGCTCGATTCGACGGTCACCGAGGAACTCGAAGCCGAGGGCTGGGCGAAGGACCGCATCCGCGAACTGCAGGACGCGCGCCGCAACCTCGGACTCGAGGTGTCCGACCGCATCACGGTGACGTTCGAGGTGCCGGCCGACCGCGCCGAGTGGGCGGCCCGGCACAAGGACCTCATCGCAGGCGAGGTCCTCGCGACGACCTTCGAACTGGGGACCGCCGGCGACGCTGCCGTCGACCTCGGTGAGGGCGTGCGCGCGGCCATCTCCAAGGCATGACCCCCGCCTCGTGCGCGGTTTCGGTAGCACCAGCTACCGGAACCGCGCACGAGGACGGTCGGTGCCGCGAACTACCCTGAACCGGTGCCCGTCACCGTGAACCGGCGCTGGGTTCTCCACCTGGACCTCGACGCGTTCTTCGCGTCCGCCGAACAGCTGACCCGGCCGACCCTTCGTGGTCGGCCGGTACTCGTCGGTGGGCTCGGCGCGCGCGGCGTCGTCGCCGGCGCCAGCTACGAGGCCCGCGTGTTCGGGGCGCGGTCGGCGATGCCGATGAGCCGTGCCCGCCGGCTCGTCGGGCCGTCCGCGGTGGTCCTGCCCCCGCGCGGCATCGTGTACCGGAACCTCAGCGACGCGGTCTTCGAGACGCTGCGCTCCCACGTGCCGGTCCTCGAGACGCTGTCGATGGACGAGGCGTTCGCCGAGCCACCCGAACTCGCCGGCGCGAGCGTCGCCGAGGTCGAACGGTTCTGCGCGCACCTGCGCAGGACGGTGCTCGAGCGGACCGGTCTGGTGGCCTCCATCGGGGCCGGCTCGGGCAAACAGATCGCCAAGATCGGCTCCGGCCTCGCGAAACCCGACGGCATGCTCGTCGTGCGACCCGACGAGGAGCGTGCCCTCCTGCACGGCCTGCCGGTCCGCAAGCTGTGGGGGATCGGGCCGGTCGCCGAGGACAGGCTGCGGCGGCTCGGCATCGACACCATCGGCGACTTCGCGGCCCTGCCGGTAGCCGAGGCCGCGTCAATCCTCGGCACCACCGTCGGACCAGGTCTGCACCGGCTGGCCAACGGCATCGACGACCGCCCGGTCGCCGAACGCGCCGAAGCGAAACAGGTCAGTGCCGAAACAACTTTCGCGACCGACATCGTGACCATGAGCGACCTGCGACAGGCGGTCGCCGGGAGCGCGGCCGCCGCGCACAACCGGTTACGGAAGGACGGACGTGCCGCGCGCACGGTGGTGCTCAAACTGCGCAAGGCGGATATGAGTATTCTCACGCGATCCTCGACGTTGCCGTACGCCACCGAGGACCTGCCGACGCTGACCGGCGCGGCGCAACGCCTCGCCCTGGACCCCTTGGAGATCGGGCCCATCCGGCTGGTCGGCGTCGGTTTCGCGGGCCTGTCGACGATCCGGCAGGACTCGCTGTTCCCGGAACTGGACCGGTCGGTCGAGGACGACGAGGCCGACTCCGGGCCGCGACCGGTACTTCACCAGCGCGCCGAGGAACCGCGGTCACGGTGGCGTCCGGGCACAGATGTGAGCCACCCCGAGTTCGGGCACGGCTGGGTTCAGGGCGCCGGACACGGACGGGTGACGGTGCGATTCGAGACCCGCACCACGGGCCCCGGACCGGCCCGGACCCTCCCCGAGGACGATCCGGCGCTCGTCGTCGCCGACCCCCTCGCCAGCCTCGCCTGAAGAAGTCCCGGCTCTCATGGAGCTCTTATCGCCGCCGGGTACGCTGGCCCCCGATCCGCTGTCCCGGTGGAGCATCCGCTGCTGGATGACCCGAGCACGAACCCGTGCACGATCGAGAACGAGAAGGACGAGAAGTTGAAGCTTCGCAAGATCACCGTCGCCACGGTGGCACTGGCCGCCGCCCTCACGATGTCCGCCTGCAGCTCGGACGAAGGTGACAGCACGACCACGACCGCGAAGACCACCACGGCTGCGACCACCACCACGGCCGAGGCCGCCGCGTACCCGCCGGTTCCGACGGTGGAGGACCTCAACGCCATGCTCGCGCAGGCGTTCGACGAGACCGTCCCGGCCGACCAGAAGGTCGACCTGGTCGAGGGCGCCGCTGCCGACCCGACCCTGATCGATCAGGTCGCCGCCGCCGCCAAGCAGGCCGGTGCCCAGGTCACCGTCCTCGACGTCAACGACAACGAGAACGGCACCGCCACCGCCGGTATCGAGACCAAGATCGGCGACCAGGTCGCCACCGGCACCGTCGACTTCGTCGCCGAGGACGGCGTGTGGAAGCTGTCGAAGAACAGCGCGTGCGGCATCGTCGCCATGGCGTCGCTGCAGTCGCCTGCCTGCGCCTGATCTTCCGGGTACCTGCTCTTTCGAACGCAGCGAGGGCCGGAGCGGACAACCGCTCCGGCCCTCGCCGTGTTCACACCGGGGCACCCGATCAGGGTCGACCTGCCTGCCAGTGCACCCGGTCCTGCAGGGACTGTGCGAGCTTGGTGGTGCCCTCGGGATCGCTGTAGGCCTGGTCGCCGGCCAGTGTCAGTTCGCCGTCCACCGGAAGCGGTTGTGCCGGGTCGATCGTGAGGATTCCGTCCCCGGCCATCGTGAACGAATCGATGTTCAGATGTCCGGCCTCGTTGGGCAGCTCCCACGCCGAGTCCTGGGGCGTCTGCGCGATGTTCACCCGCACGGTGAACCGATCGCCGTCCCGTGCCACCAGCGTCGCCGTGCTCACCTGGTCGAGCGTGATACCGCTCATCACCTGCTGGTGGATCTCCCACACCGCACCGACACCGATCGGGACGTCGGGGAACGAGACCATCCGGTACACGGCCTGATAGAACGCCTGCTCGATCGCGGCGCGCGCGGCGTCGGGCGCGTTCGGGGCCGGACGCAGCCGCAGCGCGCTGACGGCGCCGGTCGGCCCGAGCGTGAGACCCGCCCCGGACCCGGACGCCGCCGCGAACGCCGACATCAGGGCCCCGTCGGGGGAGGTCGCGTCGCCCAGCGTCAGATCCACGACGGTGCTGGGATCTCCGTTCGACACCGCCCGCGTGACTGTCGCCGTCAGCGGCAGTGTGATCTCCGGCGACGAGAAGTCCTGGCGGGGCTGATCACCGATCTGCTGGAAGACCTGCGAGCTGGTGGTCAGGTCGATGTGCTGGACCGTGTCCAGGGCCGGTGTCACCCGGATCACGTCGCGAGGTTCGGCACCCGGGTCGAGGACCGTCGTCGTCACCGCCGACACCGGCACGGTGACCTCGGTGGACGTGGGACCGATGTCGGTCGCGGCGTCCGGGGAACTGCTGCACCCGGCGACGACGGCGGTCAAGGAGAGGACAGCAGCGAGCGCGCGGGGCCTCGGCGGAGCGAATCTGGACAGCACTGGCACGTCCCCCAGGGTAGCCACGCAGGGTGGGGTGGCCGTCGTCTCGCCAGGGTGAGGGATGATGGCACGGTGACCGACGACGCCGCCCGCGAAGATCCCAGCCACGAAACACCGGGGCCGAACGCCGCCCCCGAGCCGGCCGGACGCCGGCTGATCGCGCTGCTGGGCGTGGCCGTCGTGGTCTTCGCGCTCGACCTGATCACCAAGGTCCTCGCCGTCGCCCACATCGATCCCCGCGATCCGATCTCGATCATCGGCGACACCGTGACCCTGACGCTGGTGCGCAACCCCGGCGCAGCGTTCTCCATGGCGACCGGCATGACGTGGGTGTTGACGATCGTCGCCATCGCCGTCGTGATCGGTGTCGTCAAGATCGGCCGCACCCTGCGGTCCGGATGGTGGGCCCTGGGTCTGGGCCTCGTGCTCGGTGGTGCACTGGGTAATCTTGTCGATCGGATCTTCCGTTCACCCGGCCCTCTGCAGGGACACGTCGTGGACTTCGTGTCGGTCGGATGGTGGCCGGTGTTCAACGTCGCCGACTCGGCGATCGTGTGCGGAGCGATCCTGCTCGTGGCGCTCACCGTGTTCGGGATCGATCCGGACGGGTCGCGCGCGGGCAAAGCGAACGACGCGGACGCAGCCGAGGAAACGGAAAAGGGAGCACGCTAGTGAGAGAAACCCGGGCGATGCCCGTACCGGACGGGCTCGACGGGATGAGGGTCGACGCGGGACTGGCCAGGCTGCTCGGGCTGTCACGGACCGTGGTCGCTGCGCTCACCGAGGAAGGCGCGGTACTCGTCGACGGTACGCCCGCCGGCAAGTCGGATCGTCTGTCCGCCGGATCGTGGCTCGAGGTGCAACTGCCCGAGCCCCCGCGGCCGCTGACCATCGAGGCGCAGCCCGTGGAGGGCATGGAGATCCTGTACGCCGACGACGACATCGTCGCCGTCGACAAGCCTGTCGGGGTCGCCGCGCACGCCAGCGTCGGCTGGACCGGCCCGACCGTCATCGGCGGACTCGCCGCCGCCGGTTTCCGGATTTCCACGTCCGGTGCCCACGAGCGCCAGGGCATCGTCCACCGCCTCGACGTGGGCACCTCCGGTGTCATGGTGGTGGCCACCTCGGAACGCGCGTACACGGTGCTCAAGCGGGCTTTCAAGCAGCGCACCATCGACAAGCGGTACCACGCGCTCGTGCAGGGACACCCGGACCCGAGCAGCGGCACCATCGACGCTCCCATCGGCAGGCATCGCAGCAGTGACTGGAAGTTCGCGGTGACCGCGGACGGCAAGCCCAGCATCACGCACTACGACACCGTCGAAGCGTTCCAAGCCGCGAGCCTGCTCGACATCCACCTCGAAACCGGGCGCACCCACCAGATCCGGGTGCACTTCTCGGCGCTGCGGCACCCCTGCTGCGGCGATCTCACCTACGGCGCCGACCCGCGTCTCGCTGCCCGACTCGGACTCGAACGGCAGTGGCTCCACGCCCGGTCGCTCGGATTCGCGCACCCCACGCAGGGCCACTGGATGGAGATCACCAGCAAGTACCCCGCAGACCTCGAACATGCGCTGGCCGTGCTGCGCGATGCCTGAGTCGTCGTGATCCGTCGGGTACTTCCGTGGGTGTGCGTGGCACTGCTGGTGCTCGCCGTGCTGCTCGCGGGGGTCCTCAACCCGGTGCGGCCCGCCTCGGTGCGTTCGGACGCCCTCGGTCCGGATTCGGGTGAACTCGTCGCCGAGTATCTGAGCCGTGCCGCCGAGAGCCTCGACGACCCGACCGACGCGAGCGCCCCGCGTTGGGCGCTCGTGTCGTTCACCGAGCCGGTCGATGTCGCTGCCGTCGCGGAGCTCGGCGCCGGCATGCGGGTCGCGCAGGTGCTGTTCCGGGTCCCCATCGACCGGGTGCAGACCCCGTTGGTGACGGTCGCGGTGCCGCAGCATCCGGAAGCACTGCGCCGCGCACCGTCCGTCGCGGCTTCACGGTTGCAGATCCCGGCGAGCGGGAACGATCGTGCCGCGCGGGTCGCGGCGGTGTCGGCCGAGCGGCTCGCCGCCGGCTGCGCGTGCGTCGTCGGGATGGTCGTGTGGGCGGCCCCGGAGGACCTGCAGGCGCTCACCGACGACGCCCGCGTGCGGGCTGTGGAGGCGTTGCCGGCCGACGCGGTCGCGGGACGGTTCGCGGTGTCTCCGCTGCTGCCCGAGCAGGTGGAGGTCGTGGCACCGGGGCCCGACGACGGCGAACCCTGAGACACGGCACACTGGAGAGAGGTCCCGCCACGCCGGCGGGCTCGTCTCCGCCGAGGAGGTCCGTGATGGACAACGACCGGCCGTTCGGATTCGACCCCGACGACATCGACCGCGTGATGCGGGAAGCGGGTGAGCAGTTCCGGCAGTTGCAGGAGCAGTTCGTCAGGTTCCTCGGGCAATCGAGCGGCTCGGGGCCCCGTCGTGCCCCGGAACCCGAAACGACCGGCAGCGCGGGTGACGGCGTGTGGGCGGTCTACTCGGTCGACGCCGAGGGTTTCGCCCGGGTCGAGCAGGTGTATCGCACCGAACTCGACGCGCTGCGCGCCCACAAGAACAACACGGATCCGAGCCGGTGCGTTCGCTTCCTGCCCTACGGCGTGAGCGTCGGCGTGCTCGACGAGACCGACGACTGATTTTCTCGGTGTGCACTTGTGGCGGTTGGAGCCGCCAAATGTGCACACCAGGCGCGCAGCGCCCAGCCGCCGAGACAGAAGGCAGCCGCGCGCGACCGGCGCCGCGCGGCTGTCAGCCGCGACGGCGGGAACGCTGGCAGGTGGTCCAGGCTGCTCAGGGGCTCTACCCTCGGCCCCATGACAACAGACGACTTCGGGGCCTCGACATCGGATCTCGCAGAGAGCCTCGGTGTTCCCGAGGATGCGGTGCTCGCCGCGACCGGATTCGTGACACTCGTCGGTGGCTGCAGCGGCGACCCAGAAGCCGGCGACAGATTCGCCGAGACGTTCTCCCTGTACGGTCCGGACCTGTTCCTCGATCTCGCCGACCCTGCTGTCGTCACCGCCGTCTATGACCGCGTGCTCGAGTTCCAGGCCTTCGACACCGAGCCGATCGGCCGTGCAGCGGATTGGCTGATCGAGCACGGTCCGCGGCAGGTCGCTGCCGCTGCACACTGGATCGCCGGGGCCGCCGCAGGCTCCGGGCACATCGAGGACGCGGAGGGACACTACCTCCGTTCCCTCGCGGCCGACAGCGACTTCGGACCGGCGCTGCTGTACCTGGCACAATACGAATCCGACCGTGGCAACGCCGAACGGGCGTTGGCTCTGTACGGGCGGTTGGAGGATGGACGCGAACATCCGATGTATCAGCTGCTGTCCGGCTACCGCGCGAACAGGGACTACAGCCTGGCGGAGCGTGCCCGCTGGCTGTACGCGAAGATCGGCCAGTTTGTGGAGCTGTCGCACTGGCGTATCCGGGCCGTGGAGTTGGCGTTGGTGCGCGCGTCCTACCTGCCGGGCGGTCACGAGAACCCGTCACTCGGCCTCGACGACTTCGTCTGGGATGTCGCACTTTTCGAAACCGGAGCGTTCGCCGAATTTCTGAGGACCCGGGGGAGACTGCTGCCCGACGACGAACAGCTGCTCGCGCAGCAGTGGCTGCTCATCGGCAGATCCCTGTTCGAGGTCGACGCTGTCCGGCCAGGATCGGGTATCACGATGCGAGATCTGCGCACCGGTGATCGCATCGACGTCACCGAGAGGACCGCCAGCCGGCAGGTGAAGCCAGGGGAGCTGTATTGCACGCGGATCGTGCCCGTCGGCGACGGCCTCTGGAACATCTTCGGAGGCGCCGAAGCGGTCGCCCTTCCACAACGCGGACCGCTGATGGCGTTGCTCGACGATGACGAGACAGACCCGGAAGAACTCGTATCGTGCCTCAGCGCCCGTTTCGCGCCGCCTCGACTCGTGACGGCCGGCGGAGAACCGATGGTCTTCTGCACCGCCGAGTTCACGGTGCCTTCCTCGACGACCCTTCGGCGCAAGCTCAGCCGTCGCTTCGGTGCCGCTAGCGGCGACGAGTGGGCGTGGATCGACGGCGAGCGCGTACTCGGTGTGGTGCGCCTGGACCGCACGGGAGAGCCGTGGACGCTGACCGTCGAGGCGATGAGCGAATTCGACTTCGACGACATGATCGAACTGGTCGTCGCAGCGGCGCCGAACGCACGCGAGGTCACCGAGTCACGAACCCCGGCTGCGGAGATGTTGGCGCAGGCGCAGCAGTCCGCGTCGGAGGTTCCCGGCGACCTCGACGACGAGGAGCTCGCGGCCATGCTCAACGAGCGGATCCGCGAATACGAGCAGGCGTGGCTCGACGAACAGATCCCCGCGCTCGACGGGCTGACCCCGCGGCAGGCCGCCGCGGACCCGACGCGCCGCGACGACCTGATCCACCTGCTCGGCACGCTTCCCGCCGAGGAACGACCTGGTGCCATGAGCGCGCGGCGGCTTCGCGAAGCCCTCGGTCTCTGAGGCGGTACCTGTCGCGTAGTCGGCCGGTACCGTCGCGGAGGAATAGGGTTGGCGGGTGACCGCCGTCGACCGTAGTACCAACAACGTCGGAGTCCTGTGCGGGATCGGCGCCTACCTGGCCTGGGGTATGTTCCCTGCGTTCTTCGGGCTTCTGGCGCCGGCCGGCGCGGTCGAGATCCTCGCCCACCGGGTGTTGTGGACGCTGCTGCTCATGCTGTTGTTGCTCGCGGTACTGGGCAAGCTCGGCACCTTGCGCGGACTGGGTCTTCGAACGTGGGCGCTGGTCGCGGCCGCGTCGGCGGCGATCGCCGTGAACTGGGGAACCTACATCTACGGCGTGACGTCCGGCCGCGTCGTGGAAACCGCGCTCGGATACTTCATCAACCCACTCGTCAGTGTGCTGTTCGGCGTGCTGTTCTTCCGGGAACGGTTGTACCGAGCGCAGATCGCGGCGTTGCTGCTTGCCACGATCGCGGTCGTCGTCATCACCGTCGACTACGGGCGCCCGCCGATCATCGCGCTTACGTTGGCGCTGTCGTTCGCGTTGTACGGCGTGATCAAGAAGATCGTGCCCCTCGACCCGCGCACTTCTCTCACCGGGGAGGGAGTGGTCGCGGTACCGTTCGCGCTCGGCTATCTGGTGTTCCTCACGGCGACAGGCACCGGCACATTCCTGACGGAGGGCCCTGGCCACGCGTTTCTGCTCGTCTCGGCCGGTCTCGTCACCGCAGTTCCGTTGCTGTTGTTCGGGGCGGCGGCGCAGCGGGTGCCGCTCGCGACATTAGGAATGCTGCAGTACCTGACGCCGAGCCTGCAAATGGCTTGGGGTGTGCTGGTTCTGCACGAGGCCATGCCCCCGTCGCGATGGATCGGGTTCTCGCTGATCTGGGTGGCGCTCGTCATCTACAGCGCGGATGCGCTGAGGCGGGCTCGTCGCGCGCCGCGCCGCGTGATCGTCGACGACGTAGACGTCGAGCGTTGACCGTCGGGGTTGGGCGCGGTCAGTGCGTCGGATCCGGCCATCCCGGATAGGGCGGCAGGGTGGGGTACGGGGCTGTGAACATTTCGTTGTTCCGTTGAGGTCTGGTTTCGGGCGGGTCGGGAAACTTCGGCGCGCAGGCGAGGTTGTCGTCGAAGCTTCCTGTCGAGAAGGCGTGTCGCGTGATAGTCCAATCGCCGAACATGTCCTCCTGGGGCGCACGTGCGGGACCTTCGGTAATGCGTACTTGTTCGGGGTCTTCTTCGGATGGGGAGGACAGGTCGATGACGAACAGGCTCGGGATTCTCCAGCCGTGATTGGAATACGTTCCGTCTGGAACTTCGGTCATGAGCGAATAGTTCCCCTGGCAGACAATTGCCCTTGCGCCCGTGTCGGTTTCCTCCATCGAAAGAATGTGGGCGTAGAAGGTGCCGACCACAGGAAACGGGTTGAAATTCGACCGGTCGTTGATGTCTCGCCTGGGAGGGTCGTACGAGAGGTTTCGGGTGGCGTCCTCATATCCGGGGTAGCCGGCAGCTGTGGAGTGAGCGAAGCTGGCGATGTAGTAGGACTCCAGGTAGGCACGTACGGTGGTTTCGGGTGAGCCGAAGAGGTCGATGCCGGGTTCGGCGCTCCAACGGTAGTTGTATTGGACGAGATCGGGAAGTGTGTACGGCGCAGGCGCTTCGGGTGGCGCGATCGCCGTGATTCACGGTGCATCCCGAGATGGTGAGTGTAGCGGCGACAAGCGCGATCACGCGTTTGCGAATCGGTCCTGGTGATGACTCTGCGGCAGCAACTAGTCGTATCGCCGACGTCTGATCGCTCGTCACTGGGAACTCGACCATCCGGGGTAGGGCGGCAGGGTCGGGTAAGGGACTGTGAATGTTTCGTTGATACGTTCGGGTCTTGTTTCGGGTGGGTCGGGAAACTTGTGCTGGCAGGCGAGGTTGTCGTCGAAGTTTCCCGTCGAGAAGGCGTGTCGCGTGACGGTCCAACCGCCGAACACGTCGTTTTGGGGTGTGCGTTCCGGGCCCTCCGCGTAGCGCGCTGTGTCTGTGATCCCGGTAGATCCTGGCGTGAACTCGATTTGCATTGCGGTCGGTATCCGCACCCCGCGATTGGTGTATGTGCCGTCGCGACGTAGGTCCATCAGGGAATAGTCACCTTCGCAGACAACTGCCTGCATACCGAAGGCGTTCCGTTCGATCGACAGCAGATGTGCATGAAAGGTGCCGACGATGGGAAGTGGGTTGTAATTGGTTCGGTCGTTGATCGCTCGATGACGTGGGGGGTCGTATGCGACGTCCTCTGTGGCGTTCTCGAACCCGGGATAACCCGCCGCGGTTGAGTGCGCGAAACTCGCAATGTAGTAGGACTCGAAATAGGCGCGAACGACCGTTGCGTCAGGGCCGAGCAGGTTGATACCGGACTCCGCGCTCCAGCGATAGTTGTACTGAACCACATCCGGGAGTTGGTAGCGCGCAGATATTTCGGACTCCGATGTATCTTGGCCGGTGCTGCAGCCGGATACGTGGAACGCCGCGGCAGCTGCAACACACGCGATACTGAGTCGGGTTGCGATTCGGGTCATCGATCCACATCCTGCCGAGCATTTTCGAATGCGGAGAAGAAGGCCTCCAGAGGGAGGTCGGCGGCCGTCAGGGCGTCATGCGTTCTCGTGCTGAAGTGGGTCAATTCGGTGTCTGGGCGTTCGCCTTCGATCTCGGTCAACGTTTGCAGCCGACCGTCCTCGGTTGTGTACTCGGTCCACGCCGAGTCTGCGGGAAGGCGCCCACCATTGGCGGCTTGCACGCCGAGCGCCATGTTGTAGTAGGAGGCCGTACGCGATGTGTCAGTCGAAGCATTCGCCGTCATCGATTCGATCCGGTCGGCCGTGCTCAAGTACGCCTCGCGCACGGATGGAGATGCGACGTCGATGCCTGTCGCCAGGAACGGACCCGCCACCGGAACGAACGAAGCCGACCCGTACAGGGCCGCTTTCGCGCTGTCGAACACCAAGCCTCTCCTGTCCAGTGCATCCTCGGCGTCGTTTCGCCGGTTCTCCAGTTCGAGGTCGAGCCCGGCTTCGACCAGGCCAGCCAACCGTCCCGCCCACACTCCGTAGTGGATTCGCGAATCGGTGTTCGTTGCACCGGATGTCGCCCACACCTGCTCCAGCGACGCGACCGACGTCGATGCCTGTGCTGTCAGGTGCCCGGCCGCGTCGACGTCGCTCGACAGCACTGCGTAGAGCAGTGGCGCGTTCCGGAAGCCGAGTGCCCCGTATCCGTGTGTTCCGGTCTCCTCACCGGGAACGCCGACCATGTCGGCCAGATAGGGTGCCACGGCCCGTGCGAGGCCTTGGGTCACAGCGGGATTCAGCTCACCGATCGATTTTCCGTCGGTCCCGGGAACGTCGAGCAGTTCCGCATGGTGGCCGGACAGCAATTGCGAAAGGCCGAAAGCAGTTTCGCCTGCACGCGTGGCGCGTTCCATCGCCCAGGGGTCGTCACCGGTCGCTGTTGCATCGTCCGCAATCCACTCGAACATCCTCGCCACCGCGGGCTCGCCGGAGTCCGACCAATCATGTTGCAGGAGAGGAAGTATCCGATCTTCGCGGCTGTCCGGATCGACCACCATCTCGTGTACGCTCTCCTGGTCACGCCCACCGGCGGCGACCAGATGCTCGAGGAGGCCGTCGAACGTCGTCGATCCGGCGTCCCGCAGTTCGATGGCGCTTCGGGGCCCCGGATCGAGTGCAGCCAACTCACCGACCTGCTCGAGCAGTGCGCGATTGATCGGATTGTCCTGCTGCAACGCCGCGTCACCGACCCCGTACGACTGCGCGAACCGGTCGAGCAGACCCGAGTCCGGAACGGCGGTGAGAAACACCGGGGGATTGCCTACCACGACGCCGGTCGTGGCCGGCTTGTCGAAGAATTCCGCCACCCCTGCCGGCATACCTCCGGAGCCGGTCTCGGGTCCGGAGGCGAGCGCCAAACCGTTCGCCAGGAGCCGCTGCCCTTCCGCGGACCCTTCCATGCTCACCTGCTCGGACAGTTTCACGAATCCGTCGACCCCGAGCGTGCCGTACAACTCCCGCACATAGTCGAGCGTTGCCTGGGACATCACGATGTGTTCCCCACGCGCCAGGGCTTCGAGCTGTTCGGCGGTGGGTTGGATTCCGCGCAGGTCACGCAGCAGATTGTCGATGTCGGCGGCGGTCAAGTGCTCGCCGCCGGTGATCTTCACCGCGAGTTCGCGGGCTTCGAGGCCGGACGTTCCGAGCTGTTCGGGGACGAGTGCGCGCAGGGCATCGAGGGCGTTCCGGACCGCTCGGGCAGCCTCGGCGTCGGCGTCGGTCAGGGCGGTCACCGCTTGGCCGACCCGCCAGCGCCAGTAGTCGACCTCCTGAGGATCCTCGACGGACCCTGCCGCGACCTGCCAGTCGTCGCCGACGGAGGCGCCGGCAGCGTGGGCTGCGGCGACCGTGTCGAGCAGGTGGGTCCTCGCCGTGCCGATGCTGCCCAGCGCGGAGCGATACGCGGCGCCGACGCTCTCCACGCTTTCGGCGCACCGGAGCATCCGGCGGCTTTCGAACTCGGCGCGTTCCTCCGCGGCAGCCTGAGCATCGCTGACCCAGCAGTCGTGGTCGCGCATCAGCGACACATCGCGATGGACCGAGCGGGCGATGGCGGCGAGCCTTCGCTGTGCTCCGTCGATCGCGTCCGCGGTTCCGCCCAGGTGCTGTGGTTGCCACCTCGCCACGGACGTCTGCGTCGGCGTCACGCGACCTCCCCGGCATTGCGGATGAGGGACGCGAACTCGTCCTCGGCGATCGCGTAGCCCTGCGCACCGCCCCCGGCGATGTAGGCCATCTGGTCGATCGGCCCGGCGAGCACGTCGAAGGCCCCCGCCAGCACAGCGACCGCCTCCGCCGAGACCGCGGCGAGCTGCGACCCCTCCAGCGAATGCGGCAGCTGCTCGAGGTCGTACCACGGCCCGGTCCGGTGGGAGTTTCCCGCGCGCCGGACCTCGTCCGCGTGGTTCATGAGGGTGGTGGCGAGCGTGGCGAGCATCTCCGGATCGACCTTCACCGCGACCGCCCGCCCCGGCCCGGAGCACAGCCCGGAGAACGCACGCACGCCGAACAGAACAAGATCACCATCGCCCCCCTGTGGTGTCGGGTTCACCCCGATCGCAGGGTCCCCCGACCCCGACGCAGAGGGCAGCTTACACACGGGTGTGTGACGGTCACCATGCCGGGAACGAAGACCCGCAGGAGGCGCGGTGTGGCTGACCGAACACGTCGCCGTGGAGGCCTACACTCATCGGTGCCCACTGACTTCCGGGAGTGACACGCGTGGCTGACTCGTTCGTTCATCTGCACAACCACACCGAGTACTCGATGCTCGACGGTGCCGCGAAGGTCGGGCCCCTGTTCAAGGAGGCCGAGCGGCTCGGGATGACGGCGGTCGGCATGACCGACCACGGAAACATGTACGGCGCGAGCGAGTTCTACAACGCCGCGAAGAAGTTCGGGATCAAGCCGATCATCGGCATCGAGGCGTACATCGCCCCGGAGTCCCGGTTCAACACCAAGCGTGTGCTGTGGGGCGATCCCAGCCAGAAATCCGACGACGTGTCCGGCTCGGGTTCCTACACCCACATGACGATGGTCGCGGAGAACGCGACGGGCCTGCGGAACCTGTTCAAGCTGTCCTCCCTCGCCTCCATCGAGGGTCAGCTCGGCAAGTGGGCCCGCATGGACGAGGAACTCATCGCCGCGCACGCCGAGGGCATCATCGCCACGACGGGCTGCCCGTCCGGTGAGATCCAGACCAGGCTGCGTCTCGGTCACGACCGCGAGGCGCTCGAGGCCGCCGCGAAGTGGCAGGAGATCTGGGGCAAGGACAACTTCTTCCTCGAACTGATGGATCACGGCCTGTCCATCGAGCGACGCGTCCGCGAGGGCCTGCTCGAGATCGGGCGCAAGCTGGGTATCCCTCCGCTCGCGACGAACGACTGCCACTACGTCACGAAGGACGCCGCCGAGAACCACGAGGCGCTGCTGTGCATCCAGACCGGTAAGACGCTCTCGGATCCGACCCGCTTCAAGTTCGACGGTGACGGCTACTACCTCAAGTCTGCCGAGGAGATGCGTGCCATCTGGGACTCGGAGGTTCCCGGCGCGTGCGACAACTCGGTGCTCATCGGCGAACGCGTACAGTCCTACGACGAGGTGTGGAAGCACCGCGATCGCATGCCGATCTTCCCGGTGCCCGAGGGGCACACCCAGGAGAGCTTCCTGCGGCACGAGGTCATGCGCGGCCTGGACCGGCGGTTCCCGGGCGGTCCGCCGGAGGAATACCTCGCCCGCGCCGACTACGAGATCGGCGTCATCAACCAGATGGGATTCCCCGCCTACTTCCTCGTGGTCGGCGACCTCATCAACCATGCCCGTGAGGTCGGAATCCGGGTCGGCCCGGGCCGTGGTTCGGCCGCCGGTTCTCTTGTCGCCTACGCGATGGGCATCACGAACATCGACCCGATCCCGCACGGTCTGCTGTTCGAGCGGTTCCTCAACCCCGAACGTGTCTCCATGCCCGATATCGATATCGACTTCGACGATCGTCGCCGCGGCGAGATGGTGCGCTACGCGTCGGAGAAGTGGGGCAACGACAAGGTCGCCCAGGTCATCACGTTCGGCACCATCAAGACCAAGGCCGCCATCAAGGACTCGGCGCGCGTGCAGTTCGGTCAGCCCGGCTTCGCGATCGCCGACCAGATCACCAAGGCGCTGCCGCCGCCGATCATGGCGAAGGACATCCCGGTCTCCGGCATCACCGACCCCAATCACGAGCGGTACAAGGAGGCCGCCGAGGTTCGCGCGCTGATCGACTCGAACCCGGACGTGAAGAAGATCTACGAGACCGCGCTCGGCCTCGAGGGGCTGATCCGCAACGCCGGCGTGCACGCCTGCGCGGTCATCATGTCGTCCGAGCCGCTGATGGATGCGATCCCGGTGTGGAAACGCGCCCAGGACGGCGCGATCATCACCGGCTGGGACTACCCGTCGTGCGAGGCCATCGGCCTGCTGAAGATGGACTTCCTGGGCCTGCGCAACCTCACGGTGATCGGCGACGCGATCGAGCTGATCAAGGAGAACCGCGGGATCGACATCGACCTCGACACCCTCCCGCTCGAGGACGAACCGACCTACGAACTGCTTGCGCGCGGCGACACGCTAGGCGTGTTCCAGCTCGACGGCAGTGCCATGCGTGACCTGCTGCGACGCATGCAGCCGACCGGCTTCGACGACATCGTCGCCGTCCTCGCGCTGTACCGGCCGGGTCCGATGGGCATGAACGCCCACAACGACTACGCGGACCGCAAGAACAATCGGCAAGAGGTCAAGCCGATCCATCCGGAACTCGAGGAACCGCTGCGCGACATCCTGAAGGACACGTTCGGTCTGATCGTGTACCAGGAGCAGATCATGCAGATCGCGCAGAAGGTCGCCGGGTACAGCCTCGGGCAGGCCGACCTGCTGCGTCGCGCGATGGGTAAGAAGAAGAAGGAGATCCTCGACGAGGCCTACGACGGCTTCGCCGAAGGCATGCGGAACAACGGCTTCTCGCAGCCGGCGATCACTGCGCTGTGGGACACCGTTCTGCCCTTCGCCGGCTACGCGTTCAACAAGTCGCACGCCGCCGGCTACGGTCTCGTGTCCTTCTGGACCGCCTACCTCAAGGCCAACTACCCGGCCGAGTACATGGCCGCGTTGCTCACCTCGGTCGGTGACGACAAGGACAAGGCCGCGCTGTACCTGGCGGATTGCCGCAAGATGGGCATCACCGTGCTGCCGCCGGATGTCAACGCCTCGCGCGTCGACTTCGCCGCGGTCGGCGAGGACATCCGATTCGGTATGGGCGCGGTGCGTAACGTCGGTGCGAACGTCGTCGCGTCGATCATCAAGGCCCGGGAGGAGAAGGGTGCGTTCACCGACTTCTCCGACTATCTCGGCAAGATCGACACCCTGGCCTGTTCGAAGAAGGTCACCGAATCGCTCATCAAGGCAGGTGCCTTCGACTCGCTCGGGCATCCCCGCAAGGGCTTGATGCTCGTCCACGCCGATGCGATCGACGCGGTGATGAGCACCAAGAAGGCCGAGGCCATCGGCCAGTTCGACCTGTTCGGTGGCGCCGACGCCGACGAGTCGGTGACTTCGGTGTTCAACGTGAAGATCCCCGACGAGGAGTGGGACACCAAGCACCGGCTCGCGCTGGAACGGGAGATGCTCGGCCTGTACGTCTCGGGGCACCCCCTCAACGGCATCGAGCACGTGCTCGCCGCGCAGGCGGACACCCAGATCCCGGCCATTCTCGAAGGCGACATCAAGGACGGCACCCAGGTCACCGTGGGCGGCATTCTCGCCTCGGTGAACCGGCGCATCAACAAGAACGGTCTGGCCTGGGCGTCCGCGCAGATCGAGGATCTGTCCGGTGGCATCGAGGTGCTGTTCTTCCCGCAGTCCTACTCGGTCTACGGGATGGACGTCGTCGAGGACTCCGTGGTCCTGGTCAAGGCGCGCGTATCGATCCGCGACGACCGGATCTCCCTGATCGCCAACGACCTTGCGGTACCGGATCTTTCGCAGATCGGTGTCGCCAAGCCGCTGTCGGTGTCGATGCCGACGCGGCTGTGCACACCGGACAAGGTGGGGGCACTCAAGAACGTCCTGACCCGCCATCCGGGCACCTCGGACGTCCATGTGCGGCTGATCTCCGGCAGCAAGGTCACCTTGCTCAAGGTCGACGACAGCCTGCGGGTGGAACCGTCGTCGGCGTTGATGGGCGATCTCAAGGCGCTGCTCGGCCCGGGCTGCCTGGCTACTTAACCCGCACGCGCGGTAGCGCCCGGAAACTCGAGTAGGGCGCTACTCGCGCGCTCCGGCGAGCGCCGGGCCAGCATCGAATGCGTACTCACTCGGGCATTCGATGCGAGGCGAAGATCATGAACAGGATCGGCGATCGGGCGGTTGTTCTCGGGGGCAGCATGGGCGGGCTGTTGGCCGCCCGCGCGCTGGCCGAGTTCTACGACACGGTGACCGTGGTCGAGCGGGACGTGCTCCCCTCCGGGGCGGAGAACCGGCGCGGGGTGCCGCAGGGACGGCACGTCCACGCGCTGCTCGCGTCCGGAGCGGAGGCGATGGACGAACTCCTGCCCGGGTTGCTCGCCGATCTGGCCTCCGAGGGTGTTCCGCAGATCGCGTACGGCGACATGGCCGGAGTTCACCTCGCCTTCGGCGGGCACACGTTCGGGAAGAGGGATCGTGTGCAGGACGGGCATGAGACGTACCTGCCGAGCAGGTGCTTCCTGGAGAGCCGGGTGCGCAGTCGGATCCGCGAGTTGCCGAACGTCACGATCCTCGACGGCCACGGTGCCGGAGAGTTGACCACCACGGCCGATCGCCGTCGGGTCACCGGTGTACAGGTGGGTGGTGGTGGGAGCGCCCATACACTGCGCGCGGATCTCGTGGTCGACGCCCGGGGACGCGGGGCGCGCACCCCGGCGATTCTCGAAGGTCTCGGCTACGGGCGCCCCGAGGAGGAGCATCTCGTCGTCGACGTGACGTACTGCAGTCGGTTGTTGCGCATCCCGCCGGGCATGCTGCGGGAGAAGATGGTGATCGTCGGAGCGCAACCGGGCCGCCCGACCGGGATGGCGTTGCTCGCCTGCGAGAACGATACGTGGATGTTCACGGTGAGCGGCATGGTGGACACGGAGCCGCCAACCGACCTCGCCGACACGATCGAGTTCGTCGAGTCGTTCTCTCCGGCGCATGTGGTCGCTGCGCTCCGTTCGGCCGAACCGCTCGGTGCCGTCGCGAGACATCGCTACCCGTCGAGCCAGTGGCGGCACTACGAGCGCATGAACCGGTTCCCGGCCGGGCTGCTCGTGTTCGGTGACGCGGTCTGCAGCTTCAATCCGATCTACGGGCAGGGCATGACCGTTGCGGCTCTCGAAGCGCTCGAGTTGCGAAAGTGCTTGCACCGCAGTGATTCCGACCTTGCCGGCCGGTTCTTCCGGGCAGCCGCCCGGCCCGTCGGGGCGGCATGGAAGTTCGCGATCGGTGCCGACCTGTCGCTGCCCGAGGTCGAGGGACCGCGACCGTGGGGTGTCAGGATCGGCAACGCCTACGTCGATCGGGTCCTCGCCGCCGCCGAGACCGACACCGCGGTCGCCATGCGCTTCCTCCGAGTCAGCAGCCTGTACGACCCGCCGCGGAACCTGGGGCACCCGGCCGTGCTGGCCCGCGTCTGCGCGGCCAATCTCCGGCGTCGCCGACCGTCCACCTCGTCCGCGGATCGAGCGGGCACGTCCACCGTGACCGCGCACTGAGTGCGAGCCGACGGGACGGTATCGCCTTTCCCGACGTGCGGTGCCCGCAACGGACCTACCGTGGATTCATGGACTGGTCGAAGGCTCTCGGAATCCCGGCTGCGGCGCTGGCCGCGGTGGCGTCGTACGACCTGCTCCAGCGTCGGCACGCGCTGCTGAGGAACTTCCCGGTCCTCGGTCACGGGCGGTATCTGCTCGAGGCGATCGGTCCCGAACTGCGTCAGTACATCGTCACCCGCAACGACGAGGAGCGGCCGTTCACGCGCGACCAGCGGCACTGGGTGTATGCGGCGTCGAAGCGGCAGAACGACACGTTCGGCTTCGGCACGGACAACGACGTCGAGTTCACCGACGGGTACACGATCATCAAGCACCGCACGTTCTCCCGGATCCCGCCGTCCGGAGCGCCGCACAGCGGTGAGGGACTGGCGATTCCGTCGGCGAAGATCCTCGGCGGGCCGCGTGGGCGGGCGAAGGCGTTCCGGCCGGAATCGTTCGTCAACGTCTCGGGAATGAGTTTCGGATCGTTGTCGGGTGCGGCGGTGGTGGCTCTGAACAAGGGGGCGGCTGCCGCCGGCTGCCTGCACAACACGGGGGAGGGCGGACTGTCGCGGTACCACCGCAACGGTGCCGACCTGATCTTCCAGATCGGCACGGCCTACTTCGGCTGCCGCGACAGCGAGGGCCGTTTCGATCTCGACCGGCTCGTCGCGCTCACCGAATCGGCACCGGTGAAAGCCATCGAGATCAAGCTGAGCCAGGGCGCCAAACCGGGTCTCGGTGGTCTGCTGCCCGGCGCCAAGGTCACCGAGGAGATCGCCGAGATCCGCGGCGTTCCGGTGGGTCGAGACGTGGTGAGCCCGTCCCGGCACACGGCGTTCCACGACGTCGACAGCATGCTCGATTTCGTGGAGAAGGTTGCCTCGGCCACAGGTCTTCCCGTCGGGATCAAATCGGCGGTCGGCGATCCGACGTTCTGGCAGTTGCTCGTCGACGCGATGCGCGACGGTGACCGTGGCGTCGACTTCGTCACCGTCGACGGTGGCGAGGGCGGTACCGGGGCCGCGCCGCTCGTGTTCACCGATTCGGTGTCGCTGCCGTTCCGCAGCGGATTCGCCCGGGTCTACCGGCTGTTCGCCCTGGCAGGGCTGGCCGAGCGTGTGACCTTCATCGGATCGGGCAAGCTCGGTGTTCCCGACAATGCCGTTGCCGCAATGGCACTCGGTTGCGACATGGTGAACGTTGCTCGCGAGCCCATGTTCGCGGTGGGCTGCATCCAGGCGCAGAAGTGCCACACCGACCGGTGCCCGACCGGCGTGGCCACCCAGAATGCTTGGCTGTCACGAGGTTTGGATGTTCCGTCGAAGGCCGATCGGGTCGAGCAGTATCTGCGGGCGCTGCGCCGGGAGGTGTTCAAGGTTGCGGAGGCGTGCGGTGTGGCGCATCCGAGCCTGATCACCACCGAGGACGTCGAGGTCGCCGACGGAAACCGGCATTCGGTGACCTTCTCCGAGTTGTACGACTACCGGGAGGGCTGGGGCCTGCCCGGTATCGCCGACCGCGACGAGATCACCCGCATCATGGCGGCGACCGCCGCGCAGCGCCCGGGTGACACCGGATCGCACGGCGCGAAGACGAAACCCTAGAAGACGAAACCCTGGAAGACGAACTCTAGCTGCGGCGGTAGTACGCCAGGCGACCCCACCAGGTCACGGTGGCTGCGGCCGCCGCCGAGAGCACGGCGGTCTGTCCGGACCCGGTGATGACGAACAGCGTGAGCAGCACCAGGAAGCCGACGACCAGGGCTTCGAGCTTGTACAGCGGCCACTCGGTGCCGGCGAGGTCGACTCCGGCCACGCGCCGGGCCCGATGGGCCGGACTGTCGAGAGTGGTCATCACGAGGCTCCTACGGTGCTGGAAAGTCTGTCATCAGGGTAGTCGCAGTCGAGAATTCGGGTCAACGAACTTTTTGCCCCGGGTGTGTCGGATCACAGACCGGGTGTGTCGGATCACAGATACGTGTCGACTGTCGGTATGCCTCTCATCGGAGAATACGAACCCAGCCCGGCAAAATGGGCCGCGGACCAGGTCGAGAAGTACGAATCCTCGGACGGTGCCGAGGGGAACACCATGCAGGGCCGGCCGGTGGTCATCCTCACCACCCGGGGCGCCAAGAGCGGCAAGCTGCGCAAGACGCCGCTGATGCGCGTCGAACACGAAGGCATCTACGCAGTCGTCGCCTCGCTGGGCGGTGCACCGAAGAACCCGACCTGGTACTACAACGTCGTCGCGAATCCGCACGTGGAGCTGCGGGACGGTGCCGAGGTGAAGGACATGACCGCACGCGAGGTCCACGGCGACGAGAAGGCCGTGTGGTGGGAACGCGCGGTCGAGGCGTTCCCCGACTACGCCGAGTACCAGAAGAAGACGGACCGGCAGATACCCTTGTTCGTGCTCGAACCGAGATAGGGGACCGCCGGTCGCCACACCACCCGCGCGATCAGCCGAAGTCGACGACGGTCAGCACGAGCGGCAGGGCGTCACGACGCGGCCCGGGGTTCGGCTCGTCGAGCAGTTCGCCGCTCGCGGCGTCGAGCGTGCCCACGACGCTGAACTCGTCGAGCACGAACGGGACGTTGTCGGACGAGAAGATGAGCGGCGTGCGGCTCAACTGGAAGTGCAGGTGGGCCGCCGACGAGTTGCCCGAATTGCCGAGCCGGGCGATCTCGTCCCCTGCGGACACACGGTCTCCGACCTCCACCCTGGGAGAACCGGGAGCCAGGTGGTAGTAGACGGCGAACAGGTCTGGGGCCAGTTCGAGGGCGACCATGTTCCCGCCGAGGTCGGCGAGCGTGAAGCCCGGACCGAGGGGCAGCTTGCCGGGCGGCGTGTCGGGAACGGATGCGTGGACGGCCACGACGGTGGCGTCGGCGACCGCGAGCACCGGGGCGCCGTAGGCGAGGTAGTTCTCGTTCTGTGCCGGATCCCCGTCGACCTCGACGCCCGGTTCGTAGCCGTGCTCACGGGTCGCCGCGACGTCGATCCGGCTCACGTCGATCGCGAACCGCTCGGCCCCGTTGATCCGGCCGCCCACCGGCAGGAGGACGTTGCGATGCGCGTTGAGGGTGCAGCATCCGTTCTCGACGATCCATCCCTGCCCGCGGAGCGGTGCGCCGACGACGACCGGCTCGTCGGTCGAGATCGTCACCGTTCCGCCCGTCTGCGTCACCTCGTCGGGCCAGAGAACCGCGATGCCGCCGTCGCCCGATTCCGGGGAGCCGAACGAGGCGGTGATCCGATGCGTGACGGTCGCGGGAACGGCATCCCGGCTGGGATAGGTGTCGTCGAGCACCAGCAGGGCGGTCTTACCCGACGGGATCCGGATCGCCGGGTCGCCGTCCGCGACGGGTTCCGCACCGCCGTAGTCGGCGAGGATCATCGTCCGGGCGGCGACCTCGTCCTCCGTCAGCGAGGCCACGACCTCGCCGTCGGTGGTGAGCGTCTCGACCGACGTGATGACGGCGGGCCGCGGGGCGAAGTTCAGCACCGTCAACTCGTAGGCCACGTGGAAGAGTTCGTCCGAGCCCGGCACGGGGACCGGGTCGGGTGCCACCACGCCGATGACGAGAGGGGAGATCTCGTCGGTTCCAACTGCCTCGTCGGACGACGATCCTGCCGGACCGCTCTCGGGCGTCGACGTCGGCGATGCCTCGCCGCCCGGGAGCAACGTGCAGGCCGCGACGACGCCCGCACTCGCCACGAAGACCATCGCCGATCGGACTCGCCCGATCCATACCGGCCCAGGCATGTCGTCAGTAGACCGTGTGCGCTGCGAATCCGCAAGCGATTGTCGGCGCAGATCACCGCGGTCACGTGACCTGCTTTGGATGATCGGCGAGGCGGGTGGCAGCATTGACGGGTGACCACCTACCCGCACACCGCTGAACCGACTCGGACGCCCGTTGTGAACGTGGCCGACATCGACGCGGCGGCGGAGCGAATTTCCCCGGCGGTGGCACCCACTCCCCTCGAACATTGCCCGCGCCTGTCCGCGCTGACCGGCGCGAACGTGTACCTCAAGCGTGAGGATCTCACCCGGGTGCGGTCGTTCAAGCTGCGCGGCGCCTACAACGTGATGGCCCAGCTCAGCGACGCAGAACGGGCTGCCGGCGTCGTGACGGCCAGTGCCGGTAACCACGCGCAGGGCGTGGCGTACGCGTGCCGGTCGATGGGAATCAAGGGGCGCATCTATGTGCCCGCGCGTACCCCCAAGCAGAAGTGCGACCGGATCCGCGTCCACGGTGGCGAGTTCGTCGAGCTCATCCCGATCGGCGACACGTTCGATGCCGCGGCCGCAGCGGCCCGCGGCGATGTCGAGCGCACCGGTGCGACGATGGTCGCCCCGTTCGACGATGCGCGCACCGCAGCCGGGCAGGGCACGATCGCCCGCGAGATCCTCGCGCAGTTGCCGGCGGCACCGGACCTGGTCGTCGTGCCCGTAGGTGGCGGGGGGCTGTTGGCCGGTATCGCGGCCTACCTGCACGAGAAGTCGCCGACCACCTCGATCGTCGGCGTCGAACCGGCCGGTGCCGCGTCCATGACCGCCGCGCTCGTCGCGGGCGGCCCGGTGACGCTGCCGGAGGTCGAGCCGTTCGTCGACGGCGCCGCGGTCCAGCGGATCGGAAACGTGCCCTACGAGGTGGTGTCGCAGCTCGGCGCCGAGGTGGTGTCGCACTCGAGTCTGCCGTTGGTCGCGACGATCCGTCAGGACACGCTCGGCACTGCGGCGTTCGGGATGACCCAGGTCGACGAGGGCGCGATCTGCACCGCGATGCTCGAGCTGTATCAGAACGAGGGCGTCATCGCGGAACCGGCCGGTGCGCTGTCCGTCGCGGCGCTCGACCACATCGCCGCGGAGCCGGGATCGACGATCGTGTGCCTGATCTCGGGCGGCAACAACGACGTCTCCCGGTACGGCGAGATCATCGAGCGGTCGCTGGTGCACCGGGGGCTCAAGCACTACTTCCTGGTGGACTTCCCGCAGGAGCCGGGCGCCTTGCGCCGGTTCCTCGACGAGGTGCTCGGCCCGGACGACGACATCACGCTGTTCGAGTACGTCAAGCGCAACAACCGTGAGACGGGCGCGGCGCTGGTCGGCATCGAACTCGGCGCCGCCGACGGTCTGGCACCGCTGCTGGCACGCATGGACGCGTCCCGGCTCGAAGTGCAACGCCTCGAGCCGGGATCACCGGCCTACCGGTACCTGACCTAGCGCCAGGCACCGGGACCGGGACGGTGTGCAGGCTCGCTGTGCAGGATCACTCCCTGTGCAGGGTCACCACGGGCTGCACACCAGCCAGGGACCGAACCAGAAGCAGTCCGCGCGCCACGGGTTGTCCCAGCGGTTGTTCCAACCGCGGTCCCAATCCCGGCCCCGGTCCTTCCGGTTCCAATCGTTGTTCCAGTCCTTGCCCCGGTCCTTGTCGTGCCGGTCGTTGTACGGGTTGTCGTTGACGGGCTGCGCGGCGGTCACCCCGGGCGAAGGGTCGAACGCCGGGGTCGCGGCGGCAACGCTGGCCGGTGCGACGAGAAGTGTGGTGGTGAGGAACGTACCCGCGAGAATTTTCTTGAGATTCATGACGATCACCTCGGCAGTGTGCCTGTAATCGACGGTACTCCTCGATGAGAAACTTTCAATTCTCTTGGCTACCTGCGGTTTCAGGGTCTCTGCGAGTGCGCTCCGGGTCCTCGGGATCGCCGCGGCGGAGCAGCCGAGCGACCACTCGGTGGTGGAGATCGGGGTCGGTGCGCGGCAGGCCGAGCAACGCTCCGAGGTAGATGCCGTCGCCGACGAGTCGCACGATTTCGGCGTCGACGGGGTCGTCGAATTCTGCCTGGAGTCCGTCATCCCAGGACCGCATCACCTCGACGACGGCGCGCTGCACCTCGTCGTGCTGCCCGTCGGCGCTGCGCATCGCGGCGACCATCGAGCGGAACAGCGAGATCTCCGCGGCCTCACCCAGGTCGTCCGGATAGGACAGGTACCACTCGGCGACCCGGGTGCCTCCCGCGACGGCCTCGGCGAGTCGCTCGTCGCTGCGGGCGCCGAGTCGGCGCACCATGGCGGCGAGCATCGCTTCCTTGGTCGGGAAGTGGTAAAGCAGACCACCTTTCGAGACACCGGCGGCCGCGGCCACCGCTTCGAGAGTGACCTGGGCGACGCCGACGTCGAGCAGTGTGCGTTCGAGTGCGTCGAGGATCCGGTCGCGGGTGTCGGAGGCCATGGTGTGAGCCTAGTCAATCCGCTGTACCGGCCGGACGGTTCGTTGCTACCCTGAAAATCACTGTACCGGCTGGACGGTTAAGTAAATTCTCGAAGTCTCGGAAAGAAGTCATGCGCGAACACCCCGGCACCGCGACCATCCCTGCCTCCGTGAGGGCCGACGCCCGCACCTGGCTGGGCCTCGCCGTGCTCGCGTGCGCCGTGTTGCTCATTGCGATCGACGCGACCGTGCTCGATCTCGCCCTGCCGTTCATCAGCGCCGATCTCGCCCCCACCGGGGTGCAGCTGCTGTGGATCATCGACGTGTACTCGTTCGCCGTCGCGGGCCTGCTCGTGACGATGGGCGTGCTCGGCGACCGCATCGGGCGCCGCCGCCTGCTGCTCGTCGGCGCGACCGGCTTCGCCGCCGCCTCCGTGCTCGCCGCCTGGGCAGTCGGCCCCGAGATGCTCATCGCGGCACGCGTGCTACAGGGCATCGCCGGAGCCACCCTGATGCCCGCGACCCTCGGCCTGATCCGGCACATGTTCGCCGACGCGCGCCAGCGCACGCTGGCGATCGGTGTGTGGAGCGCGATGGCCGCCGGAGGCGCCGCGGCCGGGCCGATCGTCGGCGGATGGCTGCTCGAGCACTTCTGGTGGGGCTCGGTGTTTCTCGTCAACCTGCCGATCATGGCAATTCTCGTGATGGCCGCGCCGCGGTTGATCCCCGAGTCCCGCGACCCGGCACCGGGCCGATTCGATCTCGTCGGGGCGATCGCGTCGCTGGTCGCGGTGCTGCCGCTCGTCTACGCGATCAAGGAGTCCGCGCTGCACGGCCTGCAGCCGGAATACCTCGTCGCCGGCAGTGTCGGCGTTCTCGCGGCACTGTTCTTCGTCCACCGGCAACGCACTACGTCGTCGCCGTTGCTGGATCTGTCGCTGTTCGCCGAGCGCACCTTCTCGACCGCCGTGGCCGCCAATCTGTTGTCGGTGTTCGCGCTCGCCGGGGTGCTGTTCTTCGGCTCGCAGTATCTGCAGCTGGTGCTGGACGTGAGCCCGCTGACCGCCGGACTGCTCATGCTCCCGGGTACCGCGGCCAGTGCGCTCGGCTCGCTCGCCGCCGGACCGCTGACCCGTCGCCTCCCGATCGGTGGGGTGCTGGCGGGTTCGCTCGCGGCTGCCGCAGCCGGTGCCGGGGCACTGCTGGCGCTCGGTGCCGACGGCGGTGCCGGGGTGTTCGTCGCCGGTTTCACCGTCGTCGGTGCGGGTGTCGGCGTCGCGCTGACGCTCACCACCGATCTCGTGGTGGCCGCAGCACCACCGGACCGGGCGGGCGCGGCGTCCGCCGTGTCCGAAACCGCGTACGAACTGGGGATGGCGCTGGGCGTGGCGGTGCTCGGCAGCGTCGTCAGCGCGACCTATCAGGGCCGGCTCGCGGAACTGTTCGTGTCGACCGAGGGGCTCGACACGCTCGGCAATCTCGTGGAGACGGCACGACACCTGCCGGAGTCCGCGGCCGGAGCGCTACTCGTGGAGGGTCGTGAGGCCTTCGTCGCCGGAATGCACGGTGCCTCGGCCGCCACCGCCGTCATCCTCGCGGTGACCGCCCTGTTCGCGTGGAGGATGCTGCGGCGACGCTGAGAAGATGTCACCGTTCGTGGTGGTCGATTTCGCCCTCGAACACCGCGAACGAGTGGCCCGGGATCAGGGCGGCCGAACGGGTCCGGTTGACCACCGGTTCGTCCCACCACATCAGCGGAACACCGCCGACCGGAACGGTGACCGGATCGGCTCCGAGATTGCAGGCGACGCGAATCGTCCCGCGGTGCACGACGATCCAGCGTTCCTCCTCGTCGTAGTCGACCTGGAGGTTCTCGAGCCACGGATCCGTCAGCTCGGCGCGGGCCCGCCGCAACGCGAGCAGGTCCCGGTAGCACGCCAGCAGGCGCGCGTGCTCGGGCTCGGTGCGTTCGGCGCGATTCAGGACCGAACTCCGGAACGTCTCCGGGTCCTGCGGGTCGGGCACGTCCTCGACGTCCCAGCCGTGTTCGGCGAATTCGCGCCTGCGGCCCTCGACGACCGCGGCGGCGAGTTCCGGTTCCGGATGCGAGGTGAAGTACCGGAACGGGGTGCCGGCACCCCACTCCTCGCCCATGAACAGCATCGGCGTGTAGGGGGAGGTCAGCACGAGCGCGGCCTTGACGGCGAGCTGTCCGTGATCGAGATACCGGCCCGGCCGGTCGCCGCGTGCGCGGTTGCCGACCTGGTCGTGCGTGCACGTGTAGGCCAGCAGTGAACTGGCGGGCGTGCGGCGCACGTCGAGCGGGCGCCCGTGGATGCGACCGCGGAAACTCGAATACGTCCCGGCATGGAAGAAGCCGTGCTGCAGGGTGCGGGCGAGGCAGTCGAGCGAGCCGAAATCTCCGTAGTACCCTTGCCTTTCGCCGGACACCGCCGCGTGCACTGCGTGGTGGATGTCGTCGTCCCACTGCGCGTGCAGGCCGTAGCCACCCGCCGAGCGCGGAGTGATCAGGCGCGGATCGTTGAGGTCGCTCTCGGCGATCAACGTCAGCGGGCGACCCAGATGTACGGACAGCCTGAAGGTTTCGGTCGACAGATCCTCGAGTACGTGGGTGGCGGTGTGGTCCACGAGCGCGTGGACCGCGTCGAGCCGCAGTGCGTCGATGTGGAAGTCGCGGAACCAGCGCAGGGCGTTGTCGATGATGTAGCGGCGCACCTCGGCGGACCCGGGGCCGTCGAGGTTCACCGTCTCACCCCAGGTTCCCGCGCCGCCGGTCAGATAGGGACCGAAACGGCCCAGATAGTTTCCGGACGGGCCCAGATGGTTGTACACCACGTCGAGTACGACTCCGAGTCCGCGCGCGTGTGCGGCGTCGACGAAGCGCTGCAGCGCGTCCGGCCCGCCGTACGGCTCGTGCACCGCGTACCAGAGCACCCCGTCGTAACCCCAGCCGTGGGTGCCGTTGAACGCGTTGACCGGCATGAGTTCGACGAAGCCGACCCCGAGCTCGACGAGTTCGTCGAGATGCTCGATCGCCGCGTCCAGCGTGCCGGCCTCGGTGAACGTGCCGATGTGCAGTTCGTAGACGACGCTGCCCGGGAGCTGCCGACCGGTCCACGACGAGTCCGTCCAGACCGCGGGATCGAGCCGGTGCAGCTGCGACAGGCCGTGCACCCCGTCCGGCTGCCGGGGCGAACGCGGATCCGGCAGCGCCGTCGCGTCCTCGTCCACGACGAAGCCGTAGCGGGCGCCGGGGGAGGCATCGACCTCGGCGCGCCACCAGCCGTGCTCGTCGCGCTGCATCGGATGGACGGTGCCGTCGAGGTGCAGTCGGACGGACTCGGGGACGGGGGCCCAGACCTCGAAGGTGTGCACGGGTCCAGCATGCACGGTCCGCGAGATGCGCGCAGCTTCACCCGATTCGGATGCCCCCGATTCGGATGCATTCGGGATGCATCCGATGGGCTAGGGTTGCTCGCGATGTCCGAGAACACCGGGAAGAGGACGTACAAGTCCCCGCTTCGGGAAGAAGCCGCTCGTCGCACCCGCGCCGCCGTCCGTGCCGCGGGGGCGCGGCTCTTCGTCCGCGACGGCTACGTGTGCACCACGGTCAAGCAGATCGCCGACGAGGCCGGGGTCGCGGTCCGGACGGTGTTCACGGCGTTCCCCGGCGGCAAGTCGGAACTGTTCCGTGAAGCACTCGACGACGCGGTCGCCGGGACCGGTGACCCCGCCGTCCCGGCGCGACGGGAGGTCGCGCACGGGGGTTCCGACGCCGACCTGATCCTCGAGCACGTGGTCGGATTCGGCACCGACATACTCGAACGGGCCGGCGGTCTGCTCATGACGTCGATCGAGTCCTCGGGCGCCGACGAGGACATGCGGCGCTTCGCGGACGAGGACGCCCGCGCGACCGCTGAGAACGCCCGCACCATCGCCGAGGGCCTGCGCGCGAGCGGCCTGCTCCGGGACGGGGTGAGCGTCGAGCACGCCGCGGACGTGCTCTTCACGCTCAGCTCGCCCCAGGTGCACGCGCTGCTGCGCCGAACGTGCGGCTGGGACGTCGAGCAGTACCGGACGTGGCTGACCGACACCCTGCGCGCGACGCTGCTGCGCTGAATGCAGCCGGGCCTGTAAGTCGCAGGCCGCGGAAACGAGTGCCGTCGAGACGGATAAATTAGTCGACCTAACTATCAGTGACTGCTGTGCGTTGAGGGAGGACAATTGAGCCGAATTTTGTTGCTGTAGGGGCTCGTGGGGAGGTGCAGCAATGGGCGCGCCCGAACTGGCTGCGCGGATCGCGTTCTCGTGGGCTGGGTGAAATCATCTGCCGCAACACGCGGAGGTCCGCATGGAATGGAGATTTGAAAACGCGGGAATGGGCACTGAACGGTGATCGAGTAGAGCATTTCTTCGGGTCTGATAATTCGCGGCAGTATGTGTCGAGGGCTCTCGTCGCGTGGGCGATGATCCCATCGAGGAGGCTATCTCCGATGAATTCCGTATGGAGCACAGTCGCGGACGAATTCACACTGCGCTCACTCTCACATGTTCGCGGTGAAGCTGGGCGGGCGGGAATTTCGGTCGATGCAATCGACGCATTCGTGCAGAAACCTATCGATGGCATGGTGGCGGTAACTGCCGATGAACTGCAGCGCATGCTTGAGGCGCGGTGGGAACCGCCCTCGGAGTGGCCGAATGCTGCGGAACTGCAGGCGTTCTACATCTACATGCGCTGCATGAAGTTATGGGAAACGAGCGCCGACTACGAATCGATTCGCGCGCTGATCCGGACGGAAGTGCGGGCGTGGGGCAAGATCACGAAGCGATACGATCCATGGCGCTTGCCGGTCGATGTCCTCGTCCGGCATACCGCAACTATTTCGGCGTGTATGGCGGTGGAGGGGGCTGTCCTGTGTTCGTGTCCGTTCGACTTCGCGGAACAGGCCCGCGCGGTTGTGTCACAGACACGAGCTCAACAGGCGCGGTTGCGACGGCTCGCGCGCCCTACCCAGTTCAGTGCCCTCGTCGTGCACATCCTGGACGTGCATGTCTGCTATTTCGAGTGTCTTGTGGCGGTTGCCGATGCACTGATCGCGGCCGGACGTGATGGCCTCGCCGCCCTGGACGACTTGGAGCGCACGATCGAGCTTCTCGCGCGCTCGGAACGTTCGCCGCTGCTACGAGGCGATGTGTACGCCTCTGAGCTTCGTGCCCATCGTCACCTTCTCGCCACCGTCTGTGACCGCCTGCGCGACGTAGCGGCTCCCGTCCTCGAACTGCGGGAAGCTAAGCTGACATATGTATACCCGTTCACTCTCGAGGGTGTTCGGCCGCTCGCCTGGAAAGGTGACTTGAGCGACGCGGGACAGGTAGCCCAGGGTGATGGTGCCCTGGCTGGTCAGCGTGCCCTGGAGGTGTGGTGCGACGATTCCTCCCGGAGCGGAACGGCGGTTGACCTCGCCGGTGAAGTACCAGTAGGCGCCACAGTTTCGGACCTTACTGATATCTGGTGGGACGAGGGCCCGGAGGACGAAACCTATTCGGCCATATCGTTAGCGTTGCCGGCGCTTTCCGTAAAGACGACTTCGCCGGATCCGAATGCCGAAGGAGCTACTGTCGAACTGACGGGTCTGAGCGTTGAGATTCGCCTGACCTCGTTCGGAAACCATTATGTACGCGTCGAGACCCCACTCGCAGCGATGTCGTTGCACGAGCTGAATCAAGCGCTGCGTCGTGGCTCCCTCTGGATGGGAGAAGAGGCTGTCACAGGCGGTGGTTATCGATCGTGGTCGGGAATCGCCGAGTACGTCAAATCGGTAGTCGAAGCTCTCGCATCGAGACTGAATGGGGCAGAACCGAACTTGCCCGACTCCACCATCCCCCATCTGAATGTACGCGAGAGCATCAACGTCGATGCCGACTACCATGTTGTCGTCGAGATCCGGTCGGCATCGGTGCAGACGGTCAGTGGGGAACGATGCGCCACGATCGACGACATCCGTGAGGCAGCTGGATCGCTGCTCTTCCAGCCGGTGCATCGGGTGCCGGTCGCTCTCGAGGAATGGCTCTGCTACAGGACCCCGGACGACCTTCCCAACTTGCTGGAATCGACACGTTTCGAGTGTGACTTTGCGGCCCGAACCGCAAATACCACACTGTTGTTTCTCCCGGCCTCCCCGAATTGGGCGTATCTCGGCTATCGGGAAATGTCGGAGTTCGCGGCTGCTGTGCCGGCGCTCCTGCGACAGTGGCGAACTCGGCTCGACGCACAGCATGACGTTGCGCGGGGGGAATTCGAGAGATGGAGATTGCGCGCTGCGGCTCGGTGGCGCCTGAGGCGGAAGAATACCGAGCTCGAGCAGGCACGGCTGACACTGAATATGCATGCCGGGACGATCCGTTCGCTGCGTGTGCCGCTTCGCTCGGTCGAACTGGTGCGGTCCGACGCGCACCGTGTCTTTCTCGATAATCTGATGGCATGCGCCGAGGTGCCACGGCTCATGGCAGAACTCGACCAGCACATTCAGCGAGCGGATCAGCAAATCGCGAATATGTCCGAATTTCAACGCTCAGAGGAAGAGAAGCACACTCGTCGCTACCAACTGATGGTGGAGGTGATTCTCGTCTTTCTGGCGTTGGCTGGATTGGGCGCTTATGTGGATGCCCTATATTTCACCGGTAGCGAAGGCAGGGAGAACTGGGGCAACCGCGAGTTCTTGGGGTTCGGTGTGGTCGCGCTCCTTGTCGGAATCGTCCTCGTTGGTACCAGGGCGTGGCGGTGACACGACGTGGACATTCGCTTGCTCGAAGAACATCACGTCGATCGCGGACAACTCGAGTGGTTCTACGAGGATGTGCTCACGCCGTCCTTCCCGTCGGCGGAACTGATATCGCGAGACGAATTCCTCGGTTCCGTAGCGGATCCTTCCGGCGGTACCTGTACGATGCTGGCCGTCGACGGTTCGGGTGAGGTGATCGGCGGAATCGTCGGTGAATGGTTCGCTGATTGTCGCGTGCTGCTCGATTCGTATCTCGCGGTCAAGCCGGGACGCCGCGGTGGCGGGATCGGGCGTCGCCTCATCGAAGAGTCCATTTCCCGCTGGTCCAGCCGGTTCGTGCCGCTGCTCATCGTTGGTGAGGTCGAAGACCCGCGTTTTCATCCCGCGACGGTGTACGGTGACCCGGTTGCGAGGCTTCGGTTCTACGCAGACCTCGGTGGGACGATCCTGTCCGTTCCGTACTTTCAACCCGCGCTTCGCGAGGACCTCGATCGGGTCCGCAACCTCTTCCTGATGGTTTTCGCGTCCGATATGTCGTGTCGATCCGATTCCGGAGTGGATTCCAGGGTGGTTCGCGCGTTCCTCGAGGCAAATCTCTGCGCCTGTGAGGAGAGCATCGATCCCGACGACGCCGAGGTGCGAGCGCTGTGGGAGGCTGTCGATCACTCCGACTGTGTTCCGCTGCTCGATCCGGAGCAGTTTCTGAACTGACAGCCGATCACTCGGGACCAGCCGCGTGGTGCACCGTCCGCCGCGGCTCGTACCACTCGCTCCCGGCGGGTTCGCCGGACAGGTTCCACCCGACTTAGGACATTTTTAGTACCCCGCGAAGCCGAGATCCGCAAGAATTTTCTGCTGAGCGGCTGGGATCTGCGGCGGGAACGACTCGGTGGCCCCGTT